>CAJUQN010000089.1 GCA_910588625.1 uncultured Oscillospiraceae bacterium | reverse complement strand
CTTTTTTGCTCCAGACCTCAGGCCTTCATCCACGCCCTCGCCGCGAACTTTTTTAATTTACCACGCCTTGAAAGGTTTGTCAAGACCTTTTTTCGACTCCCTCGAAATTTTCTCGACTGGTTACCCACTCTTGCGGGCCCCTTTCGGTTGGCGCTCGATTATATTAGCAAATCTTTCCCGGAATGTCAACCCCCTTTTTCAACTTTTTTCGATTTTTTCCGCCAACCCTTCCGGCGCACATTTTTCTTGCGAAACCGCCCCTCCTGTGTTACCCTAATGTTACCTATATTAATGTATCACATAAGGAGGCGTTCCTATGCCCATCCGAATCCCCGACTCCCTCCCAGCCACCAGCGTTCTGGAGGGTGAGAATATCTTCGTCATGACAGAGCGCCGGGCCCTGCACCAGGACATCCGGCCTCTGAACCTGCTGATTCTCAACCTGATGCCCACCAAAATTGTCACCGAGACCCAGCTTCTGCGCAAGCTGTCTAATACTCCACTCCAGGTCAACGTCCAGCTGCTCCAGACCAAGAGCCATATCTCTCAGAACACCGACCTGACCCATCTCCACTCTTTCTATACCACCTTTGACCAGGTGAAGGGCCAGCAGTTCGACGGCATGATTATCACTGGGGCCCCAGTGGAAAATCTGGAGTTCGAGGAGGTGGACTACTGGGATGAGCTGTGTGAAATCATGAATTGGACCCGTTCCCACGTCCACTCTACCTTCCACATCTGTTGGGGGGCTCAGGCGGGGTTATATTATCACTATGGCATCGAGAAGCGCACCCTGTCAAAAAAGTTGTCCGGCATATACGAGCACACCATTATCCGAAAACGCTCCCCGCTGTTCCGGGGGTTTGACGACCGTTTTTACGCTCCCCACTCTCGCTACACTGAGATCACCATGGAGCAGCTGCTGGAAAAATCAGAACTGGAGGTTCTGGCCCTCTCCCACGAGGCCGGGGTATTCGGCGTGAAGAGCGCAGATAACCGCCAGTTCTTCGTTTTTGCCCACCCGGAGTATGATGACGATACCCTGGCCAAGGAGTATTTCCGGGACGTGAAGCGCGGCCTCAATCCCCAAGTCCCCGCCCACTACTTCCCCGGCGACAATCCCAGCCTGTCCCCCATCGTCAACTGGCGTAGCGCGGGCCAGCTGCTGTACACCAACTGGCTGAACTACTATGTCTATCAGACCACTCCCTACGACCTCAGCGAGATTCCCCTGGAATCCTCCCGGATTTAAGCCATGCTCCAGGTTTCTAATATCAAACTCCCTGCGGACGGGGACGAGGCTATGCTTCGCCGCCGAACGGCAAGGGTCCTGGGCGCCCGCCCGGCTGACATTTTGGAGCTGTCTCTCCACCGTCAGTCCATTGACGCGCGGAAAAAGAGCGACGTGCATCTGGTGTGTACTGTTCGAGTTACATTAAATAATGAAGGAGCCATTCTTCGCCGCGCTCCCAAGGGCGTGACCGCCGTGGCTGACACACCCTATATATTGCCGGCTATAAGCCGCGCCTCCACCCTCCCCCCCATCGTGGCGGGCATGGGTCCGGCGGGCCTATTCGCCGCTCTAACCTTAGCCCGGGCGGGCCTGCGGCCCATCGTGCTGGAGCGGGGCCGGGACGTGGACGAGCGCGCCGGGGACGTGGAACGCTTCTGGCGGACGGGCATCCTGTCCACCACCTCCAACGTCCAGTTTGGCGAGGGGGGCGCGGGCACGTTTTCCGACGGCAAGCTGACCACCGGGGTGAACGACCCACGAATCTCCCATGTGTTCGATATCTTCGTGTCCCATGGCGCCCCGGCGGACATCAAATGGTCCCACAAGCCCCACATCGGCACCGACGTTCTGCGGGGGGTGGTGAAGTCCATCCGGCAGGAGCTGCTGTCCCTGGGGGCGGATATCCGCTTCGAGCACCAGCTCTGGGCCCTGAGCCGGGAGGCCGGGCAGCTGTCCGGCCTTACCGTCATGACCGAGACCGGACCCTACGATCTTCCCTGCGACGCGCTGGTGCTGGCTCCCGGCCACTCCGCCCGGGACACCTTTCAAATGCTGTATGACTTCGGCCTGCCCATGGAGCGCAAGAGCTTTGCCGTCGGCGTGCGCATCGAGCACAGCCAGGAGGCGGTCAGCCGCACCCAGTTCGGCAATTTCTGGGACAAGCTCCCCGCCGCCGATTACAAGCTGGCCTGCCATCTGCCCTCGGGCCGGTCGGCCTTCACCTTCTGCGTGTGTCCCGGCGGGCAGGTCGTGGCCGCCGCCAGCGCATACGGCCAGGTGGTCACCAACGGCATGTCCCTCCGGGCCCGGGATGGGGCCAACATCAACGGCGGCTTTCTGGTGGGCGTCAACCCGGCCGACTTCGGCGGGGAGGACCCTCTGGCTGGGGTGCGCTTCCAGGAGAAGTGGGAGCGGGCCGCCTGGGACCGGGGGCGCATGTTCGCCCCGTCGGACTTCGACCCCGTCCACCCGCCCTTCTTCGCCCCCGCCCAGCTGGTGGGAGACTTCCTGGCGGGCCGGCTGTCCACCGGGCCCCGGTCCGTCCTGCCCACCTACCGCCCCGGCGTCGCCTGGGACACCATGGACGGCCTGCTGCCCGGCTATGTGCTGGACACACTGAAGGAGGCCCTGCCCATTTTCGACCGGAAGCTCCAAGGCTTCGCCCATCCGGACGCGGTGCTCACCGGGGTGGAGACCCGCTCCTCCTCCCCTGTGCGCATCCTGCGGGACGCCGCGTTCCAGTCCCCCGCCCTGCCCGGGCTGTACCCCTGCGGGGAGGGGGCGGGCTACGCCGGAGGCATCACCTCCGCCGCCGTGGATGGGATAAAAGTGGCGGAAGCCATCATTTCCGGCTGAAAATGGGTCAAAACACCCTGTGCAACCGCAAGTTTACGTCCCGCAACCCAAACGCAACAGCAAATTGGTGGCCTTTTCCATAGCTTTCCCCTATGCTGAGGGCACATTGAAAAGGAGGTCATCTACTATGACATTTGGCGAAAACCTGCAATTTCTCCGCAAGCGCCGGGGCATGACCCAGGAGAACCTGGCGGAACAGATGGAAGTGACCCGCCAGTCGGTGAGCAAATGGGAATCCAACGCCGCCTACCCCGAGACGGACGCCATCCTGCGCCTGTGCTCCCTGTTCCACTGCGACATGGACACCCTGCTCCGGGGGGACGTATCCCGCCGCTTCGGCGAGGATGCCTCCGCCTGGGACAAGCACATGAACGCCTTCGCCGCCGCCATGGCGGCAGGGGTGGCCCTGGTACTGATGGGCGTCACCCTTCTGATGTTCATAGGCGAGTTTTTCGGTCTGGAAATGTGGGGCGGGGTGGCATTTTTCCTCTTTCTCATTGTGGCGGTGGCCATCTTCATCGTTTTCGGCATGAACCACGATACCTTCCTGCGCCAACACCCCGGCATCGGCCCCTGCTACACAAAAGAGGAGATGGACCGCTTTGAACGCCGTTTCCCCATCCTCATCGCCGTTCCCGTGGCCCTCCTCCTGCTGGGCCTGACCGCCATGATCCCCATGGACACGCAGGCCCCCGCCCATCTGGGCAAGGAACAGTGGGAGGCCGTGTGCGGAACTTTGTTTTTGCTGTGCGTCACCATCACAGCCACCGCCCTCACCTGGGCAGGCATCCAGCACTCCAAATATGGCTTCCCGGAGGAAAAGATGACCCCGGCCCAGCGCCGTGTGGGCCGTATCTGGAGCGTGGGTATGATCGCCGCCACGGCGCTGTATGTGGGCCTGGGCTATGGTCTGGACCTGTGGAAGCAGGCCGCCCCCATCATCTATACCGTGGGCGCCCTGCTGTGCGCAGCTCTCACCATCCTGGTGAAAAAGGACGACGAAACATAAAGGAGGCACCGTCATGGTAGAGCGCCGCCCAAGTTACTACGATCAATTTCACTGCCTGGGCTGCGCCTGCCCGGACACCTGCTGCCGGGACTGGTCGGTGGTCCCCGATGAGGGTGCCCTGGCGGACTACGCCGCCGCCCCCGCCCCCCTGCGGGAGCGCATTTCTCAAAATCTGGTCACCGACGAGGACGGAGACGTGTGCTTCCGCCTGGATGAACAGGGGCTGTGCGCCCTTTTGACCCCCGACGGCCTGTGCGCCATCCAAAGGGACTGGGGCGAAGCCCATCTATGCGGCCACTGCGCCGCCTACCCCCGGTTCACCGAGGAGTTCGGCTGTCTCACTGAGACCGCCCTGGCCGTCTCCTGTCCCGAAGCCGCCCGGCTGCTTTTGGATGCCCCCCGGTTCGCCCTTACGGAAACGGATGACGGCAGAAACGACCCGCCCTTCGACGGCGTGGATCCGGACCTGCTGGCGGCCCTGGAGCAAAGCCGCGCCCGTATCCTGACCCTGCTGAATGACGGCGAGGGGACCATCTGGGAAAAGCTGCGCACCGTGCTAGCCTATGCCCTGGACCTTGAGGGCTTCATCGGCATGGGCGAATATGGCCAAATAGCCTCCACCCCCCTCCCGCCCCCGCTCGAACCCGACCTCTCCCGCCGACAGGGTCCCACCGTCCGACTCCTGGAGCTGCTGGCGGAGCTGGACCCCTTGCGCCCCGACTGGCCCCGGCTTTTGAAGGAGCGCGCCGCCCAGTTCTCCGCCCTGTCCCAGGCCGACTATCTCCAGCTCCGCGCCGTATATGAGCGCGCCAATCCCCGCTGGGAGCAGCAGCTTACCAATCTGGCCTGTTATTTCCTGTTCCGCCACTGGCACAAAGCGGTGAACGACAACGCCATCAACAGCCGCGCCGCCTTTATCTGCGCCGCCTGTGCCGCCCTATACCACCTGTCCCTGTTCCAGCCCGGGGAGGAAGCCCTTTTGTGGAGCCGATTCAGCCGGGAAGTAGAGCACGACGAGGACAACCTGGACCGTCTGTTCTGGGCGCTGGACCACTGGATTCCGGTCGATTTTATTTGAGAGGGGAGCCAATCTCATGTCACAATATCTCAGCGACCACGTCCGCCTGGGGGACGACTGCGCCAGCGTGGTCATTCTGGACCAGACCCTGCTGCCCAACGAGGTAAAATACCTGACCCTCCGGGAGCCGGAGGAGATGTTCGAGGCCATCCGGCTGCTGCGGGTCCGGGGAGCCCCGGCCATCGGCATCTGCGCGGGCTACTGCCTCGCTGCCCTGGCGGAACAGCGCAAGAACCTGGCCCCCGCCCAATTCCGAGTGGAGCTGCACCGCCTGTCCCAACACCTCAACTCCTCCCGCCCCACGGCGGTGAACCTGAGCTGGGCGCTGAACCGCCTGGGTGCGCAGGCCCACTCTATGCCGGAGGCGTCCCCCGCCCAAATTGCCGCCGCCCTGCGGGACGAAGCCATCGCCATCCACCAGGAGGACATCGCCATGTGCAAGGCCATCTCGGGGCATGGCCTAACTCTCATCAAGGACGGCGACGGGGTCCTTACCCACTGCAACGCCGGACCGCTGGCTACCTCCCAGTACGGCACCGCCCTGGGTCCTCTCCTGCTGGGGAGGGAGCGCGGCATGAACTTCCACGTCTTTGCCGACGAGACCCGCCCGCTCCTTCAGGGCGCCCGCCTCACCTCCTACGAGCTGCAAAGGGCCGGGGTAGATGTCACCCTGATCTGCGACAACATGGCCTCCATGGTGATGAAAAACGGCTGGATAAACGCCTGCTTCGTAGGCTGCGACCGGGTGGCCGCCAACGGCGACGCCGCCAACAAGATCGGCACCAGCGGAGTGGCCATTCTGGCCAAGCACTACGGCATCCCCTTCTATGTGCTGGGCCCCACCTCCACCATTGACCTGAACTGCCCCACTGGGGACAACATCCAGATCGAGCTGCGGGACCCGGAGGAGATCAAATCCAAATTCTATGCCCAGTCCATGGCCCTGCCCGAGGTCAAGTGCTATAACCCCGCCTTTGACGTCACGGACCACGCCCTGATTGCGGGCATCGTCACGGAAAAGGGCATCTGCCGTCCGCCATACACACAATCCCTGGCGGCCCTGTTTTAATCCACGGCGGTTGCCAAGCGGAAACTGTTCGGTACTGCCCCGCCTCATAACGAGCCAAAGTTTCTTTTTCGGTTCCTTTTTCTTTTTCAAAGAAAAAGGAACACGCCCCGTTTCGCAGGAAACGGGGCGGTTTTTATACCAGCTCAATGTGGTAGTGTTCCAGCCAGTGATTTACCTGCACCAGATAAGCAATGGTCTGAGGCCGCGCCATCAGCTGCCCATACCAAGGGGAACCCGCGCCATGGTCCGGGTCCGCCAGCAGTTCCTCCACCGCTTCCCGGCGCACCACGTCCAGTAGAGGCGCGTTCGGTCGGTCCAGCACCTCCCGCAGCATCCCGCTCACCGCCGCCAGGTAGGCCGGATGGCAGGTCTTGGGATAAGGGCTCTTTTTCCGCCACAAAATTTCCTTGGGCAGCAGCCCCTTCATGGCTTCCCGGAGCAGTCCCTTTTCCCGACCCTCCCAGTCCTTATAGGCCCAGGGCACAGTATACAGATACTGCACGATCCGCCAGTCACAGAAAGGCACCCGCACCTCCAGCCCGGACCACATGGACATCCGGTCCTTCCGGTCCAGGAGCGTCTGCATGAACCACCGCAGGTTGAGCCACACCAGCTCCCGCATCCGCCGCTCCAGCCCCGCCCTGCCGGGGAGCACAGGAGTTTCCGCCATCGTGGCCCGATAGCGGGAATCCACATACTCAAAGGGGTCCGTCCCCGCCAGCACCTCGGGCCGCAGGAAGGAGGCCCGATACCCGGTGGACTGCGCCCAGGGGAAGCCCTCCCGCTCCCGGATGGAGGGGTCCCGATACCAGGGATAGCCGCCGAAAATTTCATCGGCGCACTCGCCGGACAGGGCCACTGTGGCGTGCTTTTTCACTTCTCTGCAAAACAACAGGAGGGACGAGTCCACATCCGCCATCCCCGGCAGGTCCCGGGCCTCGGCGGCCTCGTACAGCGCCGCCGCCACGTCCCCGCTGTCCAGCACAATCCGATGGTGTTCCCCATGGAGGGAATTGGCCATTACATCGATAAAATCATCGTCGCTGTTTGGCTGGAACTTGCTCGCTGTAAAGTAGCTGGCGTTGTCCTTATAGGTGACAGAAAAGGTATGCAGTATCTTATTCCGCAAGTAAAATTCCTTGTCGGCGACAGCGGAAATAATGCTGGAATCCAACCCGCCGGACAGGAAGGTGCACACAGGAACATCGGACACCAACTGCCGCTCCACCGCGTCCGTGACCAGCTCCCGGACATGAGCGGCGGCGTCCTCAATGGTCTCTACGGTTTCCAGGTCCTCCGGCGTCCAATACTTCCACGTCCGCCAGCCCGTCTTGGACCAGCAGGCGCAGCAGGCTCCCTCCAGCTCCCGGACGTCACAAAATATGCCACGTCCCGGCGTCCGCCCCGGCCCCAGGAGCATAACCTCCAGCAGCCCTTCCCGGTCCACCCGGCGGGACACGCCGGGGAACTCCAGCAGGGTCTTGATCTCCGACGCAAAGCAAAGCCGGTCCTCCGCCAGCGAGAAAAACAGCGGCTTCACCCCCATCCGGTCCCGGGCCAGGAACAACTGCTGGCGCTCCTCCTCCCAGACAACGAAGGCAAAAATGCCGTTGAACCGCTTCACGCAGTCCGCGCCCCACTCGGCATAGGCGTGGGCCACCACCTCCGTGTCGGAGTGTCCCTCAAACCGGTGCCCCAACCCGACCAGGACATTTCGTAATTCCACTGTATTATATAACTCTCCGTTGTACACTAGCGCCAGCCCGCCCCGAGCAGACAAGAGAAACGGCTGCTTTCCACCGTCCGGATCCACCACCGCCAGCCGGGTGTGGAGCAGACGGGCAGGCCCCCGGTGATAAGCCCCCTGCTGGTCCGGCCCCCGCCGGGCCAGCGTGTCCAACAGCTTTTCCTCGTCAATATGTATCTCCCGCCCGTCAAAGTCAATGATCCCCGCAATCGCGCACACAAAAATACCCCCTTCAAATCGAAAACGCCCGCGGTCGCGGGCGCCTTTGCCATCGGTTCAGTGTATGCGGGCAGGTGCGGAAGAGTTCACCAGTTGCTTTTTCTACACAATTGTGGTATCCTTTTTCTCGATTTTTGCAGAATCTCAATTTGGGAGGCAGCTATGAAATACACATCCACTTTGATTGCTGTTCAGGACATGGAAAAGAGCAGACAGTTTTATCACGATGTCCTCGGTCTGAATGTGGCCTCCGACTTCGGCGCGAATGTCGTTTTGGATGGCGGCGTCGCCCTCCAAACCCTGGAAAACTGGCGGGAATTCATCGGCCACAAACCCGTTACCCTCGCCCACAACGCTGGGGAATTGTATTTTGAGGAGGCGGACATGGACCGTTTCTTAGCCCATTTGAACGCCTTTGAGATTTCCTATGTCCACCTGCCGCTGGAGCACCGCTGGGGCCAGCGGGTGGTCAGATTCTATGACCCGGACCGCCACATCATCGAGGTCGGCGAGGACATGGTCATGGTGGTCAAACGGTTCGCCGGCAGCGGTATGACGGAGACGCAGATTGCGGAGTGGATGAACGTTTCCCTGGACTACGTCCAAAATTGTTTGAAGTCGTGATTTTATTGGGTTAAACACCTGAACCGGCGCGGCCTGTGGGCCGCGCCGGTTCCTCATCTAGATCAGCAATTTTTACAGAGCCTCCGCCATCGCGCGGGCCAGCTCCTTCATCTTCGCCCGGTCTCCGTCGTTGGCCGCGGACTTGATGGTGATTTTCGGCTCCAGGATAGTCAGCCCCTTCATCCCCTCCAGCTCGGCCAGCATGGTCCGCAGGGCGGTGGGGCCCCAGGACCCGTTTTCCACCAGCCCCACAGCGCGGTCCTTGAGGCCCTTAGATTTCAGCCGCGCCAGGAACTGCGCCATGGGCGGGAACACCCCCGCGTCGTAGCTGGCGGCCGCCAGCACCAGGCCGCTGTACCGGAACGCCCCAGCCACAGCCTCCGCCCAATCCCGGCGGGTCAGGTCGATGGCCTCCACCTGCAAGCCCTCGGCACGGAGCAGATCCGCCAGCTCCAGCGCCGCCTTAGCGGTGTGTCCGTGGATGGAGGCGTAGGCCACCAGCACGCCCTTCTCCTCGGGAGCATAGCTGCTCCACACGCCGTACTTCTCCAGCGCCAAAGCCAGCGCCTCACCGTTCAGAATGGGACCGTGGAGGGGGCACACGGTCTCGATCTCCAGCCCCGCCGCCTTTTTCAGCAGAGCCTGGACCTGCACCCCGTACTTACCCACAATGTTGATATAATAGCGCCGGGCCTCATCCACCCAGGGCGTATCGGGATTGGTGTCCCCAAACCGCCCGAAGCCGTCGGCGGAGAACAGGGTCTTGCTGGCGCTCTCATAGGACACCATGACCTCCGGCCAGTGGACCATGGGGGCCATGACAAAGGTGAGCTTATGGACTCCCAGCTCCAGGGTATCCCCCTCCTTCACGGTGAAGGTACGGCCCTCATAGCTCTCCCCGGTGAAGGCGGTCAGCATGGGGAAGGTCTTGGCATTACCCACCAGGGTCATGCCGGGGAACTTCTCCGCCAGAACCGCGATGCTACCGGCATGGTCCGGCTCCATGTGATGAATCACCAGGTAGTCCGGCGCACGGCCCGCCAAAGCCTTGTCCAGATTGTCCAGCCATTCGCTGGTCCTGCGGAGGTCCACCGTGTCCATCACGGCCACTTTCTCATCCAAAATCACATAGGAGTTATAGCTCACGCCGTTGGGAACGGCGTATTGGCTCTCGAACAAATCAATGTCGCTGTCAAAACAGCCCACCGGCACGATGGCCGGGTCAAGGTAAAAACTCATAGTCGCTTCCTGCCTTTCTTTGGTGGTTCCTTTTAACCCAATCATTTTACTATGATTAACCGCCCCCGTCAAGTTTTCCCTTCCCTCCACTCTTGACAATTTCCGTTCCCGGTGATACACTGTCTTCTGTCAAAATGGCAATGACGGAGAAGAAACCGCACAGCGGCGCTCAGAGAGGGACGCATATGGTGAAAGCGTCCCGCGCAAGGCGGCGGCCGTACCACTTCCGAGCCGCCCGGGATGACCGGGACGGGTCCTCCCGTTACAGAGGTCACGAGCGGCAAGATGTCACGCTGCGCCTGCTCGCGACGCGAATCTAAGCCCTGCGACTCCGCAAAAGCTGTTCGGCCCCTTCGGGCCTCCCCGCTTTTGCTCCGCTTCGGTCTTAGCCCGCTGCTCGCGACGGCTCCGCGCTTCTTGCAAGCAGGGTGGAACCGTGGGATTTTCGTCTCACCCCTGAGCTTCAGGGGTGAGACGTTTTTGTTTTACCCCCAAACACAAGGAGGAATTTCTATGTCCGAAGAAAACAATCAGTGTACCTTTGAGAATGAACAGTACCGCAAGACCTATTGGCACACCTGCTCCCACGTGATGGCCCAGGCGGTCAAGCGTCTGTGGCCGGAGGTAAAGCTGGCCATTGGCCCCTCCATCGACGAGGGCTGGTACTACGACATGGACGCGCCCTTCGCCTTTACCCCCGAGCACCTGGGGCAGATCGAGGCCGAGATGCGCAAAATCTGCAAGGAGAAGCTGAAGCTGGAGCGCTTCGAGCTTCCCCGGGCCGAGGCGCTCAAATTCATGGAGGAAAAAGCCGAACCCTTCAAGGTGGAGCTCATCAACGACCTCCCCGAGGACTCCCGCATCAGCTTCTACAAGCAAGGCGAGTTCACCGACCTGTGCGCCGGCCCCCACCTGGACTCCACCGGGCGCATCAAGGGCAACGC
>CAJUQN010000088.1 GCA_910588625.1 uncultured Oscillospiraceae bacterium | reverse complement strand
ACACTACAGAAACCGTGGAGGTGAGTGGCGGGGCTGTATAGCGGCAACCCCGCATATCTATATGGTTCGGTCGCCCGTTAAGGCATCAACGAAGAATCAAGGCTCGTCGCGGGCACAAGAAAGCGATCATCGCTGTGTGCCGGATGCTCCTGACCGCTATCTGGAACGTCCTGTCCAAACTGGAGCCTTATTCTGCAAAGGGTTATCTCACCGACAAAATCACTGAGCATTCCGTTGTGATTTCCAAAGCGCAAGGCTTGGAACTGTTCCGAAAGCGAGGATACATTTTCACTGATGAGGTAAACATCCCTGCTGTAACTTAGGCGCTCCATCTTTTATCTGTCTGCTTTTGGCGCTCTTTATGAGGGCCTGGTTTGTTTTACCCTTTTTCTCTGGCGTTAATTATCCCGGTTGTTTCAAACTTGCCACCTCCGAATTAGGACGGGTCTATTATATAGGTTGAAGTGTACTCCAAGTCAAGAGGTTTCTTTCATTTTGCCGGATCGTGCTTCCCGCACCAGACGGCTCCCAACGGTGGCGCCCTCCTAGTGCGCCCGTTATGATCGAATCCATCTCGCTGGACCAATAGCTGGGCCACTCACGCTTGTGAAAAGGTGCGAAATGTGATACAATAGACAAAATTGTTGAAGGGAGCGTTCACTATGAGTCAAGTGCTGGAACAAATCAAAAGCAGAAGAAGTATCCGTAAATACAAACCGGACGAGGTGCCCCAGGAATTGCTGGATCAGATCATCGAGGCTGGACTCTACGCCGCCAGCGGCAAGGGTCAGCAGAGCGCCATCATCATCCAGGTAACCCGCAGGGAGCTTCGCGACGAGATCTCCCGGATGAACGCCCAGATCATGGGCCAGCCGGAGAGCCACGACCCATTCTACGGCGCGCCCGCCATGCTGATCGTACTGGGGAAAAAGGACTGGCCCACCCATGTGGCCGACGGCAGCCTGGTGATGGGCAACCTGATGCTGGCCGCCCATGAGCTGGGGCTGGGCAGCTGCTGGATCAATCGCGCGAAGGAGGAATTCGACACCCCATGGGGCAAAGATCTGCTGAAATCTCTGGGTGTTGAGGGCGAGTACGAGGGGATCGGCCATTGTGCGCTGGGCTACATCGACGGTGATGTGCCGCAGGCCGCTCCCCGCAGGGAGAACCGGGTGTTCTATATCAAGTGAGCGCTCCGACCGGCTGGCAGCCCCACAGGCGGACAGCGGACTATCCACACACCGCCACAATAGAAATGAAAGGACATCGGAACATGGCCCCCTTGAAAATCGCCCTACTCCAAATAGCGCCTTGTGGCACATTGAGAGAGAATCTCGAAAAGGGCATTGCTTTCTGCCAAAAGGCAAAACAGCTGGGCGCCGATATCGCACTGTTCCCTGAAATGTGGAGTAATGGCTACAACATTTATGGCCGCCCTATGGAGCAATGGAAGGCGGAGGCAATCCCGGCCAACAGTGAATTTGTCAACGCCTTCGCTGTACTTGCCAAGGAACTCAACATGGCCGTTGGCGTCACCTTCCTCGAAACGTATGAAACCGGTCCCCGCAATTCAATGGCGCTATTTGACCGATTCGGTCAACGAAAAATCACCTACGCCAAAGTTCACACCTGTGACTTTGACGTGGAGCGGAACCTGACCCCAGGCGAGGACTTTTATGTCGCCCCATTGGACACGGCCTGCGGCGAGGTAATGGTCGGGGCCATGATCTGTTTCGACCGGGAATTCCCTGAGAGCGCCAGAATCCTGATGCTCAAGGGCGCAGAACTCATCCTTGTTCCAAACGCCTGTCCCATGGAGATCAACCGCCTCTCCCAGCTGCGGGCCAGGGCTTACGAGAATATGCTGGCCATCGCCACTTGCAACTACCCCGATTCGGCGCCCGACTGCAACGGCGGCTCCAGCGTCTTTGACGGTGTGGCATACCTCCCAGAGCTGGACGGCTCCCGGAACACCTGCATATTGCAGGCAGACGGCGCAGAGGGGGTTTATCTTGCGGAGCTTGATTTGCAACAGCTGCGGCGCTATCGAGAGAGTGAGGTACATGGTAATGCGTTCCGGCGGCCTCAAAAGTATGGGCTTTTGACTTCCGAACGGATTGAGCCACCCTTTATCAGGAGCGGCTATCGCCGATAAAGGCAAACAGCTTTTGCATCTCTTTGTACAGCTTCCCCGCCCAAGTCGCCAGCAAGATAACCCAATTTGAGAGATCATGATTCCTGCAATCGTAGCAACCGCTCCGAGCAGAACCGAGTAGATAAATGCCGGGCGCCCCGCCGCCTCCACTGCTGACACCGCCGTGCTGCCCAACCGGCCGACCATCAACTGGTCAACCATGGCAAACGATGACTGGAGCATGGACTGGAGCCCCACTGGAATGGCAATGCCAATCACAGCAGATAAAAATGTATCCTTTTTCACAAATAGTCACCCGCCTTTCCCATAAAAATATCGGGAAAGGCGGGTGATTGCAATAGGTTAATCACGTTAACGCAAATCCGCCGCCTGCAAGCGTCCGCGGCGATATGTTGGGACCTCCACGTCATTTCTTTGCGGGGACGTTCTCCTCTGCCGGTGTCCACTGTCACAGCCGGTATTCCTTTGCGCGCTACGATCTGAGCCGCTTGGATTGGAAGCGTCTGCAATGGCCGCAGGCGCTTATTTTAGATTCATTTACCTTTTTGAAATCAGTCGGGAATTTACCCTTTCACTCATTCATCCCCGTTCAGCATCAGGGAAAGCCGTTTCAAAATGATCCCCACGCAAAAACCAAACATTGCCGGGACAACCCAGCCAAGCCCGTAGGTGTAAAATGGAAGGACCCGCCCCGCAAAGTCGGCTATGGACCGGAGCCCCACCACCCGGCATAGCTCCAACACCGCCGCCGACAGGGTAAACCACATGGTCCACTGGTAAACCTGGCGGCTATGGCCGAAAAGCCGCCCGAACAGTCCCAGCAGAATCAGTACGATGGCCAGAGGATAGAGGAAGTAGAGCACCGGGGCGGAAAACTCGATGATCTTAGACAGCCCAAAATTGGAAATGAGTAGCGAGGCGCCGCTGAACACTACCGCCCACTGGGGATAGGAGAGCTTACCGGGAAACATCTCCTCAAAGGTCTCGGCGCAGGAGGTAACCAGCCCCACGGCAGTTTTTATACAGCAAAGGGTGACCGTAACCGCCAGCAGCAGCCCGCCTCCCTTGCCAAAGTAGTGGCGGGCTATGATGGCGAAGGCGTCGCCCCCTGTGAAGCCGGAGTCGGAGAGCTGTTCCGCGTAAAGCCCAAAGCTCTGGGCCCCCACCAGGGCGGTCGCCGCATAGAGAAAGGCCATCAGAGACATACTCGCCACCCCCGCCTGCACCGTGCTCACCGCCACCCGCTCTGGCTCAGTAACTCCAAGCTGGCGGACGGCCCGGATGACGATGATGCCAAAGGCCAGGCTGGCCAAGGCATCCAGGGTGTCATAGCCCTGCAAAAAGCCGGTGGAAAAAGCAGCGGGGATATAGTCTCCGCTGGGAGCCACCGAGTCCACAGACTGAACCGGCTTGACGAGCGCTGCAACCAGCATAATCCCCAAAAAAAGGAGGAAGGCCGGGTTCAAAAGCTTTCCCACCGAATCCAGAATTTTGGAAGGCTTCAGAGAAAAGTACAGCACCACCCCGAAGAAGCAAATGGAAAATCCAAGCTGCCAAAGCCACATATTTTCCCCCGCAAAGGAAGACACCCCGATGGTAAAACTGGTGGCGGCACAACGGGGGATGGCAAACAGGGGGCCAATTGTCAGGTACAGAGCGCAGGTAAAGAGCAGCCGAAACCGTGGCGACACCCGCCCCGATAGATCCAACAGGCCCTCGCTTCGGGAAAGGCCGATAGACATGACGCCCAGCAGAGGGATACCCGCGGCGGTGATGAGCAGCCCCAGAAGCGCGGCGGGCAGATTCCGCCCCGCTTTGGCCCCCAGGATCAGGGGGAAGATCAGATTGCCCGCCCCAAAAAACAAGCCAAAAAGCATGGAACCGATCAGCGTCAGTTGGCGGGGGGTGAGTTTTTCATTCACGGGAATGCCCTCCTTTTTTGTTCTGATTTTATAGTATCATACAATGCATCCTTTGGGAAGGATAGAGGGGCAAGAAAATCGTAAATTAATGAACCTTTGCCTTCGCAGCATGGAATACAACCACCCAAAATACCTGTTGCCCACAACCCATTTTCCACGCAGCGCTGATTGCAGCTCAGCAGCATAGGGTACAGCGACCGCGCACCCCATGCTCTTCTACCGTGAACCTGCCCTTTTGGGCCAAAATCCCGCTCCGCATATGTGCTCAATGATGTCGGCCAGCTGTTCCGGCGTTTCCTCACAGTTGCGCTGCGCCCATTCTGTATAGATATTGTAGAGCAGCCCAGAAAAAGCAGCCAGCCGATACCATTCTGTACAAGCGTTCAAGCTGCAGCCCCACTTTTCCCAGACAAAATTGGTCAACCGCCACATATCACAAGCTAGTTTACTTTTAATGTCCGAGAACATACCAAGCTGCTGAGAGATTGCCGGGACCCCGCCGCCATCATGATTTACATATGCGGCACTGACCCGGAGTCCCGCAACGGCACGGGTACCGCCAACCTTCAGGAGATGCTCAACGCCCCTTTTGGCAGCGATATCAACATTCAGAGAGGGGGCCGCTAAACTGGGCGTCTGACTGCCGCTCCCCGACAGCGTGACCTTCTTCTGAGGAATGGTCGCCCCGTCCTCCGAGAAGATGATGCCGTCGGTGTTGGCCTGGGGCAGCGCGGACCGCTCCCACATCACAGCGCCCAAAATCACCAGGCACAGACAGGCCGCCGCTGCGCCCCATTCCAGCCAGCTGTTCTTCTGCTTATTCATGACCCCCTCACTTCGTTCCAAAATGTCGTCATCAATTTCCCCAAGGGCCCTGTACAGGTCCCTATTGTTCATGAATATCCCTCCTTTATCAGCTCCTGCCAGAGCTTTTTCCGTGTCCGGCTGAGGATGGCCATCACGTTGTTTGCCGTCAAGTCATACCGTTCCGCGATTGCCGCCATCGGCTCGGTGAAAAAGCAGCGGCGCACAAACACATTGCCGTCCCGCTCCGGGAGCGCCCGGACAAAGCGCTGGATGCGCCGGCCCACTCATACACGGCCTCCGGATCCACCCTGCCCGCCAGACACTCGGACAGCTCATCCAGAACTAGGACGAGCTCGCCCCCGCCCCGTTTCTCCGCCTTCCGCGCGTTGAACCGGTCAAAGGTCCCTTCGCCCTATAAGACGGAAACTGACGCAAGACCTTACAGATTTTATCCCATATTGTCTCCCTCCAAAATTTGTGATAAAATGGGAATAAGCCGATAAAATCGAAAAATCATGGCAAGCTATCCCAAACAGCCTGTGGTGCGGCTTAAATCAAATGACAAGGAGACGTGAAATATGGATCAAAAAGCAATGTATAAGCTGTCCTACGGCCTGTTCGTCCTCACCTCCGCTGCCGGAGGCAAGGAGAGCGGCTGTATCATCAACACTGCCGGTCAGGTGACCAGCCAGCCCAACCGCATCAGCATCGCAGTGAACAAAGCGAATTTCACCCACGATCTGGTGAAGGAAGGCGGGCGGTTCAACCTGTCCATCCTCAGCGAAGCCGCCAGCTTCGACACATTTAAGCACTTCGGCTTCCAAACCGGCCGGGAAGTGGATAAATTCGCCGGATACGAGGCTTGCCGGCGGTCGGACAGCGGCCTGTACTATGTCACTGCCGGGACCAACGGCTTCATCAGCGCCACGGTAGAGCAGTCCATCGACCTGGGCAGCCACACACTGTTCATCGCCGGCGTAAACGACATGGAGGTATTGTCCGACGTGCCCTCAGCCACCTATGCCTACTACCAGGCACACATCAAGCCCGCGCCCCAGAAGCCTGCCGCTCCTGCGGGAAAGACTGTCTGGCGCTGCAAGGTGTGCGGCTATGTCTACGAGGGCGAGGAGCTGCCAGAGGATTTCATCTGCCCGCTATGCAAGCACCCCGCGTCTGATTTTGAAAAAGTGACCGTATAACCGCCCGCCACGCCAGCCCTGACTCCCGGTTGACCGCTGGGAGTCAGGGCTGACTTTTGAAAAAATTTCTTTCCCCAAGGCAAACCATTTAATATTTTCCGAACAGAGGCGATTTTCCCTTGCGGCGGTGGAAGCGGCGGGGTATAATGAGAGAGAGCATAGCACCAGGAAAGGAGGCGCCCATTATGGCAGGAAAAAGCCCATTGCTGTCCTGGCTGTTCGGTTCCAAGCCGGAGGAGGCCCCCCGGGAGGAGCCTGCCGCGGCCCAGCCCCGGGTGGAATCTTCGCCGCCGCCAAAGCAGGAGGCCGACCCGTTCCGGCTGGCCCTGGCCCCGGACCACGCGGTCAATCAGCTGTCCCGGCTCTGGAGGGAACAGACCGGGGGATATTCGCCCCCGCACTTCCGTTTCGAGGGACCAGAGGGAGAGGATGTGCTCCCCGCCAGCCAGGCCAAGCAGGAGCTGGCCCGTCTGCTGCTGGCGGTCAACGCCACTGCCAACCAGCGTTGGAAGAAAATACACCCCAAGGGCAAGACCGCTCCCCAGGAGGGCGCGGAACCACCCCCATCCCCCAACCTGGACGCTCAGGCGGTGGCCTTCGTGTCCAGTGACCGGCTGACGGCCTGGGTATTCGCCTACCCGCCGGTAGGCGGGGGCAGGGAGCTGGACCGGAATATGCTGTCCAAGGCTCTGGAGGAAAAGCAGGTGAAATATGGTCTGAACAAGGACCTGCTGGATGCCCTGCCCGACCAGCCGGACCGCTATTTTCACCTGTACCTGATCGCCCAAGGCAAGGCCGCCGTCCTCGGTAAGGACGGCCAGATCGTGGATCTGTTCAAACGCAGCCCAGAACGAAAGCTGGCGGTAGACGAATACAACCGGGTGGACTATGCCTCCATCAGCTTCATCCAGAACGTGAACGAGGGCGATATCATCTGCCGCATTATCGCCCCCACCCTTGGGGAGGACGGCAAAACCGTACTAGGCCAGGAACTGCCCGCCCGGAGCGGGAAGGCGGTTACAGTGCCCAAGGGCCGCAACACTGCCGTCGCTGAGGACGGCGCCGCCCTGGTGGCCACCAAAACAGGCCATGTGGAATTTAACGGCCGTACCTTCCAGGTCAAGCCCGTATTGGAAATCGACGGCGACGTGGATTACTCCACCGGACATATCAACTTTTTGGGAGATGTCCACGTCCACGGGGACATCTGCACCGGCTTCACCGTCCGGGCCATGGGCAACATCACGGTGGACGGCGTGGTGGAGGCCGCCATGGTAGAGGCCGGCGGCGACCTCATCATGGTCAAGGGCGCTCAGGGGGACAACCGGGCCGTCCTTCGGGCCAGTCACAGCATCTATGCCAAATACTTAGAGAACTGCTGCGTCTACGCCATGGAGGACTTGTACTCCGACTGCATTATCAACTGCGATGTGTACTGTGACGGCCTGGTGGAGGCCCGGTCCGGCCGGGGCACCATCATCGGGGGCAGCATCCGGGCCGCCCACGAGGTCAGCGCCGAGGTGCTGGGTTCCCGGTCCGAGTGCCACACCGCTGTGGCGCTTGGGGGCCTGCCCTGCCAGGAGTTTGACCACGAGGTGCTGGTGCGGGAGATCGCCGGCCTGGAGGAGGAGCTGGAAAAGACCGAACTCCAACCGGAGAGCCCCATCAAGTTTACCCGGATAGGTAAGCTGCGGATGCAGCTATCCATGAACAAAAACAAGCTGGCTCAGTTTGGCAAGGACCTGGAGGACCTGAGAAAAAATCAGGGCGAGTCCGGCGTTCGCCGCCTGACTTGCTCGGTAGCCTACCCCGGCGCGTCGGTGGCCATCGGCCCGGCCTCCTATTGCTTCCAGCAGGAGACCCGTCCCGTCAACGCCAGCCTGGTGGAGGACGAGATCTGCATCATTTGATATCGGAGAGGAAGTGAAGCAGTGGACAAAGCCATACCGGAGGATAAGCTGAGGGAAGGGCTAGACCGGATCATTCGAGATGTGACCCAGGCCTCAGCGGGTATCGCGCTGGTCCCAGGCGAGGCAAAACCAGGAAATCACATCTGCACGGTGCACATTGGCTTCCGCCGGGGGTTCCACTCCAGCCTGACTTTTCGGGCGGACGCTGCCCTGTTCGCCCGGATGGCTCAATCCATGCTGAAGGTAGAGCAGGTCACCCCCGAGGACCTGGAGGATGTGGGCAAGGAGTATTTCAACGTGCTGTGCGGCCACATCGCCACCGCGCTTTATAAGGCCACCAACGTCTCCGCCCGGTTCAGCGTGCCCTCCTTCCACTGGGGAAGCTATAGCCCCAAGGACCATACAGAGCAATTTGTGATTCGCTATTCCAGTGGCCAAAACGAGGCCGCCGAACTAGTCCACCACATCCCCGCACCCCAGGCGGAGAACGGTGGAATCCAATCAAGTCAAACTTAATTCGATCAGAAAGAAGGTTGTCAATTATGGCAAAACGAGTGATGGTGGTGGACGACTCCCGGGTCCAGGAGGTCCAGATCCGCAATCTGCTGGAGGGTACGGACTATGAAGTAGTCCATTACTGCCGCAGCGGTGAGGACGCTTTGGCGGTATACGACCAGGTGAATCCCGACGTGGTGACCATGGATATCATCATGCCGGGGATGGACGGATTGGAGACCGCCCAGGCCATTTTGGAGGAGTATCCAGAGGCAAAGATTATCATGGTGTCCTCCCTGGCCTACGAAGACACCTTTGACGAAGCCAAGGCCATCGGCGCCAAGGCGTTCATAGACAAGCCCTTTGACCAGGAACAGCTTCTGGCGGCACTGAACACGGCACTGGCGGAGTAACTAAAATACATATCCGCACATCAAAAAGCGGCAGGGTCAGAACTGACCCCGCCGCTTTTTCGATTAGCGTTCCGCATTTTCGAGTTTAGGGGGCGCTGTCATAGGGACAGAACACCGCATAGTCTTTTCTCCCCAAATACCGTTATACAGCAGGCGGTTGATGTGGCGGCGGCCGCAGTTTTTCTGGTTATCATGCACGTCGTTCATACCCTCAGCCACGTGGATGTGGAAGCCAGTCATGCCGTCGTTGTCCTGCGCCCTGCCCATTTGGCGAAGTCAGCGTTCTCCTGGATGGACTGCCTGCACTTCTCCTCACCATCCCGCCCAGGAGGGAATTCATGTCAACAGTGATTGGGCGCACGCTTTTTTATCCGCTTCACCGGCTGCTTCCGCATAGAGCTCAACGCTCTCCGCCGTCCTCAAACAGTAGATCGTACTTTTCCACATCAATCAAAACCTGGCCGTCCGCCTCAAAGGTAATGGCATCCGCCTCCTGGCGGGTGTAGATCACCGCGCTGGCCGCCACCTCGCCGTCGTTGACAAATACCTCCACGCTAAACCGATCCAGGATGACCCTGAGCTTGATTTCCCCATTGTTCGGAGCGACCAGGAAGCTGCGGGTATGGACGATGTCCCGGGGCAGGCCGCTGCGGATGCGGTCAATCTTCAGCGTGCTCTCATTGGGCTTATAACGGATGATGGTGTCGTGCCGGCCGTCCTTGGCCACATGGAGCCGGAACCAGCGGTAGGAGCCCTGGCCCATGGGACGGACGGTAACGGTCATGTCCACTATGCGGCCTTGGACGCCGGGCAGGTTGGTTTCCCCGCAGACTGAAATGTGGTGGTGGATGACTGCCGGGCCGCGATAGCGTTCCAGCTCCCGGACAGGGCGCTGGTACAGCCGCCCGTTTTCAATGGACAGCTCCCGGGGCAGAGCCGTCTGCCCGAACCAGCGGCAGTGGGAGGGCTTCCCCCCCACCGTGTCCCAGTTCTGCATCCAGGCAATCATGATACGCCGTCCGTCCGGAGCCTCCAGGGTCTGGGGCGCGTAGAAGTCCAGCCCGTAGTCGATGGCCTGGACCCGCTCCCGGACAAAGCCCGCCCCGTCCGGCTCATAGCGGCCCATCAGGCACAGTGTCCCGTTGCCCGCGTGAAATTCCAGGCCGATGGGCGTCATGTCCTGGGGGCTGGTAAAAAGAATCTGTTTCCCGTCCAGCTCGAAGAAATCGGGGCACTCCCACATCCGGCCGTACTGGTTATGGCAGCGGTCCAGGGTGCGCACAAACTCCCATTTGAGGCCGTCCGTGCTTTGGTACATCAGGATGGCCCCGCTGCCGTCCTCGGTGCGATTGCCGACCACGGCATAGTACGTGCCGTCCCTGTCCCGCCACACCTTTGGGTCCCGGAAGTCGATGGAACTGCCTCCCTCAGGCAGATCCTTTCTGTCCAGCACGGGATTGAGGGTGGATTTCTCATAGTCCATCCCATTCCCAATAGCCACACACTGGGTCTGCACGTCCTCCAGGAAGCCCTCCGCGTTGTGGTGGCGCTGGACGCCGGTGTACATCAGCAGCTGCCGCCCGTCAGGCAGCTCCACCGCACCGCCGGAGAAACAGCCGGAGGCATCGTAGGGCTGGTCCGGGGCCAGGGCGGCGGGCAGCCTCTCCCAGCGGATAAAGTCCTTCGTTTTCAGGTGCCCCCAGTGCATGGGCCCCCACTCGTTGGAATAGGGGTGGTACTGGTAAAACAGGTGGCACTCCCCCCGGTACATGGAGAAGCCGTTGGGATCGTTCATCCAACCGATGGTAGGGGTGGCGTGGAAGGCGGGACGCTCGGTGTCTGGGATGTGAGGGCCGTACTGGGCTTCAAAGTCCCGGGCCTTTTGCAGGGCTTCGCTGGTCATGGTGGCAACCTCCTTGGCTGTCAGCGCCAGTGATAAAATGTAAAAAAACGCCGAGGAAAAAATGTAGTTT
>CAJUQN010000087.1 GCA_910588625.1 uncultured Oscillospiraceae bacterium | reverse complement strand
GGTGCTTTCACCGCTTCCCTTTTTCGTTTGCCAATGAAAATTTTACACTAACTGTTTTACGCCTGCGCGGCGCTTGGAGGGATGATATGGACCGCAGATTTATACGAGACAGAACAGTTCCCTCGTCCTGGGATCATATGATGCAGAGGCTTTCCGAGTCACGGCGGGAGGCGATGACCTTCCTCCTGACCCACCTGCCCCAGTGTGATTTAGACTGCTATCCCCCGAACCTGTTTCTGAGCTTTGCGGATCACGCGCTGGCCCTTCGGGAGACCGCCCCCTGGTGCAAGGCGTTGAACTGGGAGATTTTTGCCCATTATGTGCTGTTTCCCCGGGTCAATGACGAGGACTTGTCTTTCCATCGGGACATATTCCACAATTCACTCTGGTCCCGGGTAAAAGACCTGTCCACCACACAGGACCGGGTGCTGGAGGTCAATCGCTGGTGCCACGAGCACGCCTCCTATCAGGCCCAGGACGGCCGCACCGCTTCCCCCCTCACCGTTTACCGCTGCGGAAGCGGGCGGTGTGGAGAAGAATCCGTATTCTTGGTCTCCGCCCTGCGCAGTGTGGGCATCCCTGCCCGCCAGGTGTATGCCCCCCGCTGGTCTCACTGTGACGACAATCACGCCTGGGTGGAGGCCCTGTGTGATGGACAGTGGCGCTTTTTGGGGGCCTGTGAGCCGGAACCGGTGCTGGACCGGGGGTGGTTCACCACTGCCGCCTCCAGGGCAGTGCTGGTCCACAGCCGGGTGTTTGGGGAGGGGAACTCCCCCCTTCATGGCGAACCCCTGGGTCCGGACGGGGACGTTACCTGGTTCAACCAGACTCCCCGCTACGCGGAAACATCCACGTATACTTTCCGGGCTTTTGCAGAAGGAAAACCCGCCGCCGGTACAAAATTCTATTTGCAAGTCCTCAATGAGGCCTCCTTCCACACCGTCGCCGTCCTCACCGCCGATGAACGGGGGACGGCGCGGGCGCAGCTGGGCCGCGGCGATCTCCGGGTGTTCGCCACCCTGGATGGTCTCACCGCTGAGAGGGATTGCACGCAAACCGAGCTTGACCTTTTTCTCACCCCCTTTGGAGTGCGCGACTGCGTGTGGGACGATTTCGATTTTCACGCGCCCGCCGACCTCCGCCCCGCCCCCGCCGTGCTGGGCGAAGCGCTGAAAGCGGAACGGGCGGAGACCCGGCGGCGGGGCGCCGCCCTGCGGCAAAAGCGGCTGGACGGCTTCTTTCGTCCGGGATTGGAGCAGTGGACCGACTTGCTCCGCGCCGCGAGGGGAAACTGTGGCGTGGTGCTGTCCTTTCTGGGGGATCCTGGCTCCGCCCGCCGGGAGCGTCTCATCCGTACCCTGACCGTCAAGGATCTGCGGGATGTGACGCGGGATGTTTTGGAGGCACATTTTGCCCACCTCCCGCCCCGAGCCGATGATGTGCCGGAGGAGGTCTATTGGAAGTATACCGCATGTCCCCGCATTTCCCTGGAAAAGCTGAGCGCATGGCGGGCTCCCCTCTCCCGCTGGCTGGAGGGCTGGAAGGGGACGCCCTCAGAGCTTTGGCGGCAAATTGACGGCAGACTCTGTACACGGCGTACGGCCTACAGCATTTTGCGTTGGTCCCCTGAACAGGCGCTCATTTCCGGCGGGTGTGACGAAAAGAGCAAGCGCCTGCTCCTGGTTGCTGCTCTGCGCACGCTGGGCGTTCCCGCCCGCCTGCGGCCCCTGGACGGCGCACCGGAATACTGGGCAGAAGGCGCGTTCCATTCTGTCCTGCCGGAGGAAACCGGCACGCTTCACCTCGCCTGCCCCGGCGGGCAAACGCTCCGTTACCGCCAGGACTGGACCATCTCCCGCTGCGGTCCGGAGGGCTGGCGGCTCCTCACTCCGGAGGAAACCTGGCAAAGCGGCAAGCTGTCCCTGACGCTCCCCGCCGGGTATTACCGCGTCATCACCACCGTACGCCTCCCCAGCGGAGACCAGCTGGCGTCACAGTGTGAATTGGACCTCCATGCGGGCGAGAACCGTGATGTTACTCTGCTCCTGCGGCCCTGGGCGCTGGCGGATATGCTCACAGACCAAGAATTGCCTGTCTTGGCCGCTCAGACCTTGCAGGGGCAAACGCTCCCCGACCTGTTCCGCACAGGGGATGGCCCCACCCTGGCCCTGTGGCTGGAGGAAGGCGGCGAACCCACAGAACACGTCCTGAACGAGCTATTGGAACATCCTGGGGAACTGGGCCGTCTGCCCATCCGGGTGTGTTTCCTCGTCCGAGGGCGCGCCAGCCTGTCCCAGCCCACCCTGGCAAAGGCGCTGAACCGTTTTCCCCAGATCCAGGTGCTGCTGGACGACTGGGTCTATGACCTGGAGGCCGTGGCCCGTCACCTTGGCCGGGACCCGGACAGTCCCCCTCTGATGGTGGTATGTGACTGCGCGGGCCGGGCGGTATACAGCGACTGCGGTTACCGGGTGGGGGCGGTGGAGCTATTGCTAAAGGTGGCGGACTACCTTACCCGGGGATAGCATTTTACAATAAAATAAATAAGGGAAGCCCGGCGTTTTTTCGCGCAAAAGGGCTTCCCTTCCTCGTATATTTATGGTATGATATCCCAGCAAGTCAGTATGAAACCAATTATCGGGAAAGCACCGCTTTTTCCCGATAAAGTGTGAAAGGAGACCGTTTTATGTTTCCATCCATCGACCGGGCCAAGCCCGGCCTGAAAAAGCTCATCGCCACCCTGCGGGAGGTCTACCCCTATGCCTCTGTGCTGGCGGTGGCCGACGATGCCCGCGCCTGGCGGGTCAGCCGCACGGGCGTGAACATCACCACCTCCGGCATGGGCGGCGGCGGCTTCGTGGCCCGCGTGTTTGACGGCGCCGGCTGTGCTGAGTACTCCTTCAACGAGTTTTCGGAGGACAGGATTTCGGACATCTGCGGTGTACTGGCAAAGCGCCTGGCAGAGCAAAATCAAGCCTTGGAAGGCGTCGATCCCATGCCCACCCCCATTCCGGCAGACGAGCCCGCAGTCCTAAAAAAGGAGACCACGTGGAAGATCCATCCCCGTGAACTGGGGGATGAGGCCGTGGTCAACAAAATCAACGCCATCCGGGAGCGGGCCATGGCCGTAGACGAGCGTATTTTGGACGCTCAGGCGGCGGTGACCTACCGGGTGTGCCGCAAGCTGTTCCTGTCCGAGCGCCGTGACCTGGATCAGACCGTCATGTGGACCAACGCTATGGTGGCAGTGATGGCCTCCCGGGGACAGGAGATCAAAATGTCGTACCACCCTTTCTCCGTTTTGGGCGGCGCGGAGCTGTTGGACCAGATGGACAGCGGCGTGGAGCAGGCGGCAAGGGACGCGCTGAACCTGCTGGACAGCCAGCCCATCCCGCCCGGCGAGTATGACTGCGTCTGTGACCCCTCCACCACCGGCATGATTGTCCACGAGGCCTTCGGCCACGGAGTGGAAATGGATATGTTCGTCAAAGACCGGGCGCTGGCCAGGAGCTTTCTCGGCGAGTACGTGGCCAGCCCTCTGGTGACCATGCACGATGGAAGCGCCGTGGACGAGTCTGCCACCGCCTTTTTTGACGACGAGGGCACCCTCACCGGGGACACCGTCATCATCGACCGTGGTGTTTTGAAAACAGGAATGTGCGACGCCCTCTCCGCCGCCCGGCTGGGGGTGGCTCCCACCGGCAATGGACGCCGGGAGAGCTACGAGCGGAAGGCCTACACCCGCATGACCAACACCTACTTCCAAGGCGGGGAATCCACTCCGGAGGAGATGATCGCCTCCATCCAGAATGGTTTTCTGCTGGAAACCCCCTCCAGCGGTATGGAGGACCCGAAAAACTGGGGCATCCAGTGCATGGTGACCACCGCTAAGGAGATCAAGAATGGCAAACTGACAGGAAAAATCTACTCCCCCATCGTTCTCACAGGCTATGTGCCCGACTTGCTCAAGTCCGTGACCATGATGAGCAAAACGGCGGAGCTGTCCGGCAGCGGCTACTGCGGCAAAGGGTACAAGGAGTGGGTCAAGGTATCCGACGGCGGGCCGTATATGAAAGCCCGCATCCGTCTGGGCTGATGGAGGTGAAATCATGATCGAACGAATCAAAAGCGCTCTGGCCCGCTGCGGCATCGCCATGTGGCGCATCAACGAGAACGTGGAAGAGACAGCCGAGCTGTTTTTCGTCAAGAAACAGCTGGACACTCGGCGCATCAAGGATGTGCACAAGTACGAGGTCACAGTATTCCGGGCTGTGGAGCGTGACGGGGAGGAAAAGCCCTTCCGCGGTTTCACCTCCGTGCGGCTCATCGCCTCCATGGATGATGGGCAGATCGACCAGGAGCTGAAAAGCGCGTACTACGCCGCCCAGTTTGCCGCCAACCCGTATTTTGACCTGCCCGACCCGGTCCAGGCCCCCATGGTGAAAAAGACCGGAGAGCTGGCCGACGCCCCCCTGGCCCAGAGTGCCGGGAAGATGGCCAAGGCCCTTTTTGCCCCTGACATCCATGAGGACGCCTTCCTGAACTCCGCTGAGCTGTTCGTCACCCGGAGCGCCCACCACATCGTATCTTCCAACGGGACGGACGTGTCTTACACTGACGCCAGCGTGAAAGGGGAATTCGTGGTCCAGTGCCTGGAGCCGGAGGACGTGGAAATGCACAACATCTATGAGTACGACGGGCTGGATGCGGAAGCCCTGTCCGCCAAGGTGGCGGAGGCCCTCACCTTCGTCCGGGATCGGTCCCGAGCCCAAAAGGCGCTGAAAAGCGGAAAGTATGATCTGATCCTCAGCGGAAACGCCGTGTCGGAGGTATTGTCCTATTACGTCAGCCGTTCCGCCGCCTCCGCGGTGTACGCTCATTACTCCACCTGGAAGCAGGGGGAGGATGCGCAGGGTGAAACCGTCGGCGAGCGCCTGTCCCTGACCCTGCGGGCCACCAATCCCTACAGTATGGAGGGCATCCCCATGGCCGATCTGCCCTTGCTGGAGGGTGGAACATTGAAGGCCTACCATGGTCCCAATCGGTTCTGCCGCTATCTGGGTGTGAATCCCACCGGGCTTTATGAAAAGTTCTCCTGCTCCAACGGCACAATGCCCTTTGAGAAGTTAAAAAAAGGCACCGTCCTGTGGGCAGTCACCTTTTCCGACTTCCAAATGGATTCCATGAGCGGCCATTTCGGCGGAGAGATCCGGCTGGCCTACCTCGTTGAGGACGGCAAGGTCACCCCTGTCACCGGAGGCTCGGTAAACGGCAGTATTTTGGAGGCCCAGAGGGACTTAACCTTCTCCACCGAGCGCTATTTGACCGCTCAATATGACGGCCCTTATGCTGTTCGGCTGAAAAGCGTCTCTATTGCTGGAGCGGGCGAATGACCACCCCCGTACCCACAAGCCGCCATAAACAGAACGAACTTTCAAAATTGGCCGTTTGAGACGAGAAAGGATCTGCCCTATGAGACGTATCTGTGGCGTTTTGCTTCTGCTTGCCCTATTCCTCGCCAGTTGCGCTGGGGAACCCGCGGAACCTTCCGCCACCCCCAAGCCCACGCCCAGCGCAGAGGCCGGGGTCTCTTCCCAGCACAGTCAGGGGCCTGAGACCATCTCCTTTACTGACGGCCTGGGCCGGGAGCTGGAGCTGTCCGCCCAGCCCCAGCGCGTTGCCGCTATGATCGGCAGCTTTGCCGACATCTGGCGCCTGGCCGGCGGCAAGGACACACTGGCCGCCGCGGCCAGCGACAGCTGGACCGGCTTTGATTTGGACCTGGACGAATCCGTGGTCAACATCGGCTCAGTAAAGGACCCCAGCCTGGAGACCCTGCTTGCCTGCGAGCCAGACCTCATCCTGGCCAGCGTCAACACCGCCGCTGACGTGGAGCTGCTGGAAACCTTCGAGAGCGCCGGTATCCCCGCCGCCTATTTCGAGGTGGACAATTTTGAGGATTACCTGCGGATGCTGGATGTGTGCACCCAGCTCACCGGCTGCCCGGAGAATTACGATACCTACGGCCTCCAGGTGAAGAAGCAGGTGGAGCAGGCCGCCGCCCGTCAGGACGGCTCCGCCCCCAGAGTGCTATACGTCCGCGTTTCCGGCTCCTCCTGTAAGGTAAAGAACAGCGAGGGCAGCGTTCTGGGTGAGATGCTGGCCCATCTGGGCTGCGTCAATGTGGCGGACAGCGACACCGCTCTGCTGGAAAACCTCAGCCTGGAGGGCATCATGGCCGCTGATCCCGATTATATCTTTGCCGTCCTCCAGGCCACGGACGTGTCCAAGGCTCAGGCCACATTGGAGGCCACCCTGCTGTCCAATCCCGCTTGGGGCAGCCTCCGGGCGGTGCAAGAGGGCCGGTTCCACACCCTGGACCAGGCCCTATACAATTTCAAGCCCAACGCCCGCTGGGGGGAAGCCTATGAAAAACTTGCCGACATCCTCTATCCGGTGGAGTAAACGGCTCATCCTGCCCATTTTGTGCGTGCTGGCGTTGCTGTGCGCCCTGCTGAGTATGTGCTTGGGCGCGGCAGACGTGCCCCCGGGGGAGATCCTCCCCGCCCTACTGGGCGGCTCTGAGACTACGGCGGCACACATTATTCGATACGCCCGCCTGCCCCGGACCTGCGCCTGCCTGCTGGCAGGGGCGGCGTTGGCGGTGTCCGGGGCCGTCATCCAGAGCGTGCTGGGTAATCCCCTGGCCGCGCCCAACATCATCGGCGTCAGCTCTGGGGCGGGGCTGGCTGTGGCGCTGTTCGGGGCCGTTGCCCCCACCATGGCGGCGGCAACGCCGGTTGCCGCCTTTGCCGGGGCCCTGTTGGGGGTGCTGCTGGTGCTGTTTATCGCGGAAAAGACCGGAGCGTCCAAGCTGACCCTGGTGCTGGCGGGGGTGGCTGTTTCCGGGATGTTCAGCGCGGGCATTGACGCTGTTATTATCCTGGCGCCCGACTCCTTGCCGGGCTACTCCGATTTCCGCATCGGCGGACTGGACAACCTTTCCATGAGCCGCATCATTCCCGCTTTCTGGGTGATCTTGGCGGCTATGATTTTGATCCTCTCCCTGGCCGGGGAGCTGGACGTGCTTATGCTGGGGGCGGACACAGCCCAGAGCTTGGGATTGCGGGCTAAGCCGCTCCGAATCATTTTACTCACCCTGGCCGCCGCGCTGGCGGGGGCGGCGGTCAGCTTTTCGGGGCTGCTGGGGTTCGTGGGGCTCATCGTGCCCCACATCATGCGCCGCCTCATGGGGGAGGACAGCCGTCCGCTGCTGACTGGCTGCGCCCTGGGCGGCGCGGTGACCCTCACCCTGTGCGACCTGCTGGCCCGGCTGCTGTTCGCGCCCTACGAGCTGCCTGTGGGCATCGTGCTGTCTATGGCGGGCGGCCCCTTCTTCATCTGGCTGCTCCTGCGGCAGAGGGGAGGGCGTGTCCATGATTGAGCTGAAAAATCTGTCTGCCGGGTATGGCGGACAGGATGTGGTGCACGACATCTCTTTGCCCTTTACACCGGGCAGGATTCTCGCCCTGCTGGGGCCCAACGGCTGCGGGAAAAGCACCCTTTTACGCACCGCCCTGGGCCTCAACCCCAAAAGCGGCGGGGAGGTGTTGATGGACGGTACGCCGCTGGACGCCCTCTCCCCCAGGGAGCGGGCGCTGAAGGCCGCCTATCTGTCCCAGTCCCGGCCTACGCCCAACATCATTGCGCGAAGGATGGTGCTCCACGGGCGGTTCCCTCACCTGTCCTACCCCCGGCACTACCGCAAGGAGGATTACACCGCGGTGGAGCGGGCTCTGGACTGGGCAGATGCCCGGGATGTGGCGGACCTCCACATGGAGGAGCTGAGCGGGGGCCAGCGGCAGAAAATCTATCTGGCGATGGCTTTGGCGCAGGAGGCCCCCACCGTCCTCATGGATGAGCCCACCACCTTCCTGGATGTGGGGCACCAGCTGGAGGTGATGGCGGTGGCCCACCGTCTGGCCGATGAGGGCAGGGCGGTGGTGATGGTGCTCCACGACCTGCCCCTGGCCATGCGGGGGTCGGATGAGATCGCCCTGCTGTCCGGTGGGCGGCTGGTGATCCACGGGACGGCGGAGGAGGTCTATTCCTCCGGTGAGCTGGACCGGGTGTTCGGCGTGGCCCTGCGCCGGGTGGAGACGGACATCGGCTGGCAGTATTATTACGGTTAGGAGGGACCCTTGTGGCCTATTTTCCCTTTTTCATGGATATCTCCGGCGGCGACGGCCTGATCGTAGGCGGGGGAACGGTCGCCCTGCGGAAAATCGAGAAGCTGCTTCCCTATGAGCCGCGGCTGACGGTGTGCGCCCTGGAGTTCCTGCCCGGGATTGAGGCCATTCCCGGGCTTGTTCTCCTGCGCGGGGCCTTTGAACCCTCCATGGTGGAGGGAAAACTGTTTGTTATCGCGGCCACCGATGATAACGCTCTGAACTGTCAGATCTCCGCGCTGTGCCGGGAAAGGCGCGTCCCCGTCAATGTGGTGGACGACCGGGATGCCTGCACCTTTCTGTTCCCAGCGTTGGTCAAGCGGGGGCCGCTGTCCATTGGGATCTCCACCGGCGGGGCCAGCCCCAGCGGGGCGGTGCATTGGAAACAGGAAATCGAACGGCTCATCCCCCAGGACGCCGGGGACCTGCTGGACTACCTGGACGGCCTGCGGGGGACGGTCAAGGAGGCTGTTCCCGATGGGATGGCGCGGGCGGCGGCGTTCTCCATCCTGTTCCGCACCTGCCTGGAGAACGGCTGGCCGCTGAGCGATGAGTGGGTGGACGGCCTGTTGGGCGGGCTGAAGGAGGAACTGACATGAGCGCGGCTCCCGGAACCGTCTACCTGGTGGGGGCGGGCTGTGGCCGGGCAGACCTGATAACCGTGCGGGGCTTGAGGCTGCTGCAAGGTTGTGATATCGTTGTATACGACGACCTGATTGCACCGGAACTGCTGGACGCCGTCCCGGTGCAAGCCAAACGCCTTTACATGGGCAAGCGGAAAGGAAAACACAGCGCCGCCCAAGCGGAAATAAGCGCTCAGCTGGTGGAGCTGGCCAAGAAGGGCAAAACCGTGGTGCGCCTCAAAGGCGGGGACCCCTTTGTCTTTGGCCGGGGCGGTGAGGAGGCGCTGGCCCTCCAGGCGGCGGGGGTGCCCTTCGAGGTGGTGCCGGGGATCACCTCTCCCATCGCCGTCCCCGCGCTGGCGGGGATCCCTGTCACTCACCGGGGGGTAAGCCAGAGCTTTCACGTGGTCACTGCCCACACCGCGGATACAGAAGACGGCCTCCCTGCTTACTTTGACGATCTGGCCCATTTGCCTGGGACGCTGGTATTTCTCATGGGGCTGTCCCGCCTGGAGATCATCGTCCGGCGGCTGATGGAGGCTGGAAAACCAGTGGACACCCCCACCGCCGTCCTATCCGGAGGCAACGCCCCCCACCCTGCCGCTGTGCGGGGAACGCTGGGGGATATCGCGAAAAAGACCCGCGCCGCCAACGTCCAGCCCCCGGCGGTCATCCTGGTGGGCGGCGTGGCGGCACTGGAGCTGACTTCGCAAAACAAGGAGGAAATACAATGAGTATCCGCAGTCTGGGCCGGGATAACCCGGAATTAGATGAAATCGTGTGCTATTTCATGCGCACTATCCTGAACCGGGAAAAAAGCGGCATCCTCAACCTGCCGCTGGACAATCCGTTGACAGACGAGCCTGCCCGCTCCTTCCTGGACCAGTGTATAGACATCTACTGTCAGGCCTGCGCCCCCGAGCTGGCCGCGCTGCTGCTGGACACGGAATATGACGCCGTACTCAGCCGCGGCCCCCTGACGGCACAGCAGATTTTGAGCCTGCGGGTCATCAAGGAGCTGACCTGGCACACTTACTACGACGAGGACCCGTATACCTATCTGGACACGACTGAGAGTCTCTGGGGGCAGAAGGCCATGCAGTACTCTTGGCGGACCTATTACCCCAACCTGCCCCCGGAGGCCATCAAAAAACTGCACCTGGAGCAGGAACTGGCTGCGTTTCCCGAGGAAATGCGCCAGCCGGACAACTACTGACGGAAAACCTGACCTCAACCCCTTGCAAAACCTTGAAAAAATGGTATACTAATGCAAAGCTTTTGTCCCCCCTTGCGGGGCGGGGATAATCAGAAACAAATAGGAATAGAGGGAAACGCATATGGAACGCATCACCATCGCCTCCGTTTTCGCCGACGGGGAGCGCCTCAACGGCCAGACCGTCACCGTCATGGGCTGGGCCCGGACCATCCGGGATATGAAGACCTTCGGCTTTGTCGAACTGAACGACGGCTCCTGCTTCAAGAACCTCCAGGTGGTCATGGACGCCAACGCGCTGGACAATTATAAGGAGATTGCCGGGCAGAATGTGGGCGCAGCCCTCATCGTCACCGGCGCCCTGGTGCTCACCCCGGAGGCCAAACAGCCTTTGGAGGTGAAGGCCGCCTCCATCGCGGTGGAGGGCGCGTCCTCCCCGGACTACCCCCTGCAAAAAAAGCGCCACAGCGTGGAGTACCTGCGCACCATTCAGCACCTGCGGCCCCGGACCAACCTGTTCTCCGCCGCCTTCCGGGTGCGGAGCGTCGCCGCCCACGCCATCCACTGCTTCTTCCAGGACCGGGGTTTCGTCTATATCCACACTCCCATCATCACCGCCTCCGACTGCGAGGGCGCGGGGGAGATGTTCCAGGTGACCACCCTGGATATGGAAAACCCGCCCCGGCTGGAGGACGGCTGTGTGGACTGGTCCAAGGACTTCTTCGGCAAGCGGGCCAATCTCACCGTGTCCGGCCAGCTCAACGCGGAGAACTTTGCCATGGCCTTTGGCAGCGTGTACACCTTCGGCCCCACCTTCCGGGCGGAGAACTCCAACACCCAGCGCCACGCTGCCGAGTTCTGGATGATCGAGCCGGAGATGGCCTTTGCCGACCTGTCCGACGACATGGACGTGGCCGAGGCGATGATCAAATATATCATCAACTACGTGATGGAAAAGTGCCCCGACGAGATGGCCTTCTTCAACTCCTTTGTGGACAAGGGGCTGGTGGAGCGGCTCCAGCACGTGGCCTCCTCCGACTTCGGGCGGGTGAGCTACACCGACGCCATTGAGATTTTGAAGAAGAACAACGACAAGTTCGACTATAAGGTGGAGTGGGGCTGCGACCTCCAGA
>CAJUQN010000086.1 GCA_910588625.1 uncultured Oscillospiraceae bacterium | reverse complement strand
ACACGCTTTTTGAACAGGGAAGCACCTGATTTTGTTACCCCCCCCGCCGAAAAACTACAAAATTTCTTCGGCGTTTTCTTACAATTTTAGATTGGCGTTGACACCACCGCCGGTCAGCGATCTACGGAAGAATGGTCATAACAAACTAATAGGATTTTTAGAAGGAAGGGCGCAAACACATTGGGTGTTTGCGCCCTTCCTAAATTCGACATTATTCGCCACTATCCGACATAGTGTTACCTTCAGCTGCTTCAAATGGTGCCGGATTTTTTTGCCCCATTGCCGGGCCCCTCCGCTTCTGAAATCAAGGTTTTCCATGATTTCAGAAGAACAGGAGGCCAAACGCATGGGATTTAACTATGCGAAAGAAAAAAAGAAGTTTGACCTGGAGTGGGAAATCCTCCAGAAAGAATATGCGGATGCCGGTATGGACCCCTCCGCAATTGAGGCCATGCACAGCTATGATTGGGGTATGTTCCTTTCCCGCCGAACTTACGAGAACCACACGCAGGATCTGCCGGATACATACCTGAGCGGCGATCTGGAAGGACAGCAAAGCAACCTGTTTAAAAAGTTCACTTCGCTTTCTGCTGTTTTTGATGAGAAGGACTTTCAAGGCCGGTATGCGTGGATTGATACCATTGAGGATGCAGGACTTTTGAAAAAACTGTCAAGGCTCTCGAAACAAGACCTGGAGCTGCTTACGTTATATGCAATTGAGGGGTGTACACAGACAGAAATTGCTTTGTTGCTACATTTAAATCAATCCGTCATTTCAAGAAAAATAAATCGGATAAAAAAATTTTTCAAAAAGTAGCATAAAAAAGGCCCTCTCGCTGCCTACACAGTGAGGGGGCCTTTGCCTTCTTCCTTTGCACCTTGAAAATTTCACATCCGGCAACTGAAATACGTTCCCTGGCGAAGCACCCAAAAAGTGCAAAGCGACTCTGGAGGATGCGCCAAGACCCGCCTGTGGGGGGGGGGCCCCATCAAAGACGGCCAACTAAGGCGGCGAGCGGTACCCATCCGTCCACAAAACAGCAGGACAAGCTGTTTCGCAACGACCTCGTCAGTACACAATGATACTCCTGCCTGCGGGCAGCTCGGAGAGAACCTCGGAGGGGTGAAATTCCCGTGACGCGCACAGCGCGGTTTCAGTCTGTCGCCCACGCCTGGGGAAGTAGTGTCAAATGCAGGCAAACGAAGGGCCGGAATACAACGTCCTTTGAATTTTCTTGATTTCAGATGCCACGGGGATCACCCTGCTTCAAACAGGGTGGTCCCCGTTTTTCTGCAACCAGGAAATAGCAGCCATATCATGAAATGTGCCCAACTCCAAGCCCGATGATTCGTTGGTTATGGCTGATGGCTATTGGCCAGACACTGTGGTATCATTGGTACTGCAAAAAAACGCGGAAAGGGGCGGTTCAAGATGGGCATCTGGGTCACAGGCGATACCCACGGCGATTTTCAGCGGTTCACCACAAGGAATTATCCCCAGCTGAAGGGGATGGATCGGAACGACTGTATGATCATCGCTGGCGATTTTGGGGGTGTATGGGCCGGGGAGCAGACGGACGGACGCAAGCTGGACTGGCTGGAGGACAAGCCCTTTACCACCCTGTTTGTCTGCGGAAACCACGAGAACTTCGGCCTGCTCAGCGCCTACCCTGAGCGGGAGTGGCACGGCGGCAGGGTCCATGTGGTGCGTCCCCATGCCCTCCACCTGATGCGGGGCCAGATATTCGAGATCGGCGGACTCACCTGGTTCACCATGGGCGGGGCCGCCTCCCACGATATCCAGGACGGCATCCTTGATCCCGCGGCTCCGAACTTTGAGCGGCGCTACTGGACGATGAGGCGGATGAACGCCATGTTCCGGGTGCTGGGCCACTCCTGGTGGCCCGAGGAGATGCCCAGCGAGGCGGAATATGCCGAAGCGGAAGCCAATCTGGAACGGGCCGGATGGCAGGTAAACTGCATCCTCACCCACTGCGCCCCCAGCGGCATCCTTCCCCAGATCGAACTTCATTATCGCCCAGATCCGCTCACCGACTTTTTGGAAACAGTACGCCAGCGGTGCAGATTTTCCTCCTGGTTTTTGGGCCACTACCATACCAACCGAATCATTGATGGGCGGTTTGTGATTCAATGGGGACAAATATCAAAGGTGGAATTAATGTAAACGTGTCCCGCCACCCAGAAGGGACACGTTTCCTATAAGCAGAAGGAGAGCCGGAGCTGCAATGCGCCCCGGCTCTTGAGGATGGAGGATAGAATGAAAAAGAAAGAGTATCTCTTGCAAGAATTAGGATAGCGGAATTTCATTACAGAAGTTCGCACGCAGATGTTACAAAAGCATTAAACCTTATTCTGCGTTCTTTTCCTCTGCCAGCTCGTCCAGCGCCAGCTGGACAGCGCACTTTTTCGCGCTGGCGAAGCCAAAATACCGCACTGGGATATTGTTCTTCCGGGCGGCGTCAATGATGCGGTAATAGCATTTATGGGACAGGGCATTGGGCTGGATCCATACCACATCTGCGCCCCGGATGGCGTTCAAATCCGGCAGGTTCTCCCGGTCATAGAACCGAACCCCAGGCAGCAGGGGTTTTATGGACTTGCGCCAGCTGTCGTGGCCGCCAAATACCACCGTCCGCCGCCTCACCTGCCAAGGGAGATCCGCCAGCGGGCCGCGGCTCCCTTCCGCCTCGCCCTCTTTGGCCCTCAAGCTGTAGAGCGTCTCCCGAAGCTGGGCCAGCTCCGCCTGCTCCGCTTCACTTTTTTGTCCCCGGTCTTGAAGCTGCGCCCTCAAACGGCCCGTCATCCGCTCCGCATCATGAAGCGCACCGCGCAGCTCCTTCACCTGCCGGGTCAGCAAATCGATCTGGGCGGCGCAGTCCTCACCGTGCAGCGGTGCGGCAGGCGGCTCGGCAGCCTCCGCAGGCAAAGCGTCCGCATCGTCCCCACCATCATTGGAAAACCACCCAATGTCCTTCCAGCCATGCTCTCCGGCATCGGTATAGTAAGCGAACATGGCCCCGAAGGCCAGTTCACGGGCCCGCTGCTCCGCAATGCCATGGGCCGTAAACCAGCGGATCAGCGCCTCGGAAGGCCGCTGCTCCCGGGGCGGTATCACGCCGGTGGCGATATAAAACAGCTGCGCCTCAGAAACCAGCCAGTCCGGGGGACCGTCCCCCTCTGTTTCTTCCTCAAAAACCATATGATACTCGTGCCGCAGCCTGTAGTCCGGCCCGCCCGGCTCAGACAGATCGGCCCTGGCGTCGAAGTCGTCATGCATCCAGGGCAGGTGCCGCTCAGCGCAGATCATCACGATAGCGGTCAGGCCGTTCAGGCTGGCCAGCGCGTCCTTTTCCCGCTCCAGCAGCAGATAGGCAGCGCACAGGGCATAGGGATCGTCTGTCCCATAGCCGGACAGCAGCTCCGCCGCCTTCCGGGAACCAAGCTGTTCCTGTATCTCTTCCACAGGGCGGCAGATCAGCTCCGGCCCCGTGAGCAGGGCGACTGTTTCCGGACGTTCAGAGGGCGGGATATCGTCCAGGGCCAGGAAACCCGGGCCGGGCAGATTCGCGCCCAGAAAGGGCGGCAGTTCCGGCGCAACAGGCTGGAGCCGGGTGTAGACCTCCAGGGACCGATCCATATAGTCCAAAAAAGCGGCCTTGAACCGTTGCCGGAGGCCGGAAGCGGCATAATGATCCACCAGCTCCAACAGGGCGCGGAACTCCTTGCAGTATGCTCCATCACGGTTGCACAACAGAGTCAGGGTACGCAGCAGAACCTCCCGGGAATGATCCAGATCCTCGGAAAAGGGGATATCGTATTCCAGAAGCCTGTCCGGCTCTGTGGGAAGCAGGGACAGGTACTCCTCCTCTCTGCCGCAGTGCATCTCCCAGTAATCCAGCAGCCACAGCGCGGCGCCCAACAGGAAGTCCGTGCGCTGTGCCATCCGTGCCGACAGAGGCGCCGGAACCGCTACGGCGGCGGATACCACCTTCACCACGGTCTCGCGTCCATAACGTCCGGCGTACCGCTCACAGAGTGCCGACGCCACCGCCTCGGCGGCGCTTTGATGAACCCGCGCGGCGGCGGGGGTCACCCAGTTCAGCCCATCTCCCGTGCTGCCGCGGAACTGCCGGTAGATGGAAAACTCCTCGGTGAACGCCTCCTGTTCCGCCCAGCTGAGCGGCTGGGAGCGAATCGGTTCCCCGGCCAGCCTCCACATCTTGCGGGGCACGGCTTTTTTCTTTGCACACATGGCTGTCACCTCCTTCTCTCTCTATGGCTAGTCGATTGCGAAACACAAAAAAGCCAGTGATAGCAAGGCTTTAGAGTATCAAATATATCTGACTTTCCTCCACTAATTTGGTATAATTACAGGTGATAAGGCCACAACAACGCCAGCAAAGTGGAGGAAAAGCCATGCGAAAGAAATATCAGCAGATGTCGCTTCTGGACACCTACAAAAGTGTAGAGGAACGTCTGGAAAACAATAAAGCAGAACTGTTTGTGTTGTTGGATGAGCACCTGGATTGGGAAGAAATTATCCCTGCCCGATTCTATAGCGCGTTCTACCGGCGGCTTGGCCGTAGGCGCAGCTATGGTCTGGAGAGTTTTCTCCGAGCGTTGTTTCTCCAGCGGATCTTTCACTATGTGGAAGATTCGCAGCTGCTCAACACACTTCGGTTCAGCTATGAGATGCGGGATTACTGCGGGTTTGAAAAAGTGCCGGATGCCTCCAAACTCACACGTTTTAAGCAGGATTTCTGCGAATACATCCGGGATGTGTTTGAGTGCCTGGTGGATATGACGGAACCAATCTGCCGGGAGATGGACAAGGCGCTTGCGGATATGCTGGTGTTTGATACGACCGGGATTGAAAGCTATGTTACGGAAAACAATCCCAAATTTGCCCAGACGAAAGCGCGCCAGGCGGCGGCCTACGCCAAAATTGATCCGACCTTTGATCCTGATATTGGCCGAACTGCTTTTATGCCGAAATACGCCGCCAGCAACTCCGCTGTGAAACAGCAGTATATCAACGGACATTTCTGCTATGCGCAGAAAGCGGCGGTCGCAGCCAACGGATTGGGCATTGTACGTCATCTGGAGCTTTTTGATGACGACTTCAAAGCAGCCCACCCTGAAATGCAGATTGAAAAACGCACAAACCATCCCGATGTTGATAAAGAAATTGGGGATTCTACTTCGCTCAAACCTGTTTTGCTGGATTTCAAGAAAGCCCATCCAACCTTTCATTACAGCGTCTTTTCCGCCGACTCCGCTTTCGACAGCTATGATAGTTTCTCTTTTCTGCTGAACAGTTACGGATTTCAGAAAGCCATTGTCCCGCTCAATCCCCGCAGAGGTTTGCCTGCCGCTGATGTGGGCTTCAACGAAAATGGCACTCCGCTTTGTCCCGCCGATGGTACGCCCTTCAAGCCCTGCGGCCACGCAAATGAAAAACACCGCTCCCCACGCCTCAAGTTCATTTGCCCTAAGTCTAAAATCGTGAAGCCTCCTGCCGGTGGGCGCACTTACCGCTGCCAATGCGAAACCCCTTGTTCTTCTTCAAAATACGGGCGCTGTGTTTACGTGCCTCTCAACAAAAATCTCCGGCTTTATCCGGGCATTTCCAGAGATGATCCCTCTTTTGCCCTGATTTACAACCGTCGCACCTGCGTGGAACGCTCCATTAACTCCTTGAAAGATACTCTGGGCATTTCCAACCGCAAAACATCCAACGTACTGACTACCAAAGCAGATCTCTTCCTCGCCGGCATCGTTCAACTGCTCTGTGTCCTGCTGGCGTACAAACTCCACGACATGAGGCTTGCCCGCCGCCCCAGAAAACTCATTGCCTGATCCCTCTCGCCCCATAGCCTTTGTTTTTGCCGCCTGCTTTAGACGGCTGTCTTTTTATGCCCTTTGGCGGTTCCTGCTTTGCCCTGCTCTGCTCTCACCCTCTTGCTGCCACATACTCTTGTATTTCGCAATCACCTATCTCTATGGCCACTATACCATAAACAAATCAGAGGTACAAACGTTTTCTGCTTATTGAAAGGGGTAACTGAAGTGAACGCAGGAAAAAAAGAGACGCAGACCAATGCCAACATTGATCTGTGCGGCGTCCGCAACCTGCTCCAGCTCCTGTCCGGGCACGGGTTTAGCGAACAGGAGCTGAAAAGGATCATTGCCCGGATCGCCAAAAACACGGGCGCAGACATCGTTTTTTGTTAGGTTTCACCGCTCGAATTTCATAGCTTTTCGAGCCGCAGTATGGTATTGTTTGTTGCTGACAGAAGGAGGTGCGGACCATGGGCAGACAGCCGCAGACCAGCGGAAGCCTTGCGCTGGAACAGAAGAATGTCATTGTGATCGAAGCCGCCCCAAAGCAGGAGGCGGAAAAACTCCGGGTGGCCGCCTACTGCCGGGTCAGCTCGAACTCCACCGACCAGCTCAACTCCTTCATGGCCCAGCTCAACTACTACACCGCGCTGATCGCCTCCAAGGAGAACTGGACGCTGGCCGACCTCTATGCAGATGATGGTGATATATTTGAACCAAGTCAGAAAGTGCTTACAGAACAAGCTGTTTTTCTGATTTGGTCCAATTTTTTGCCCTTTTGGGCAAACATTCACGGAGGTGCAGAATGGGCTACATTTTTTCTGCCAGTAATTTTAAGGGCGGATGCGGAAAAACCACCACTGTATTAAACTTGGGCGCTGCTCTTTCCACCGCAGGGAAAACGGTTCTCGTCATAGACGGGGATGGGCAGGGCAACCTCACTGCTGCCTTGGGCTATACTCCGGCAGAGCAATCCCGCACCCTGTCCAATCTGCTCTTGGCCGCCATCGACTACCCGGAGGATCTGAAACTCCATTTACAACGGGCCATCCTCCACACAGACAGCGGCGTGGATTTGATTCCGGCCAACCGCCGTCTGGCGGATGCCGCCGCCCGGCTCCAGGTGATGCAGCTCTCCCAGTACAACGCCGTAGGTGATGTGGACCGGGCCTGTGAGAAGGTTATGTCCACGTTGCTGGCCCGGTTCATCGACGGCCTGGAGCCCCGGCTGCGGGAGAAGCTGATCCGCCAGCTCATCGAGCTGCCCCGCACGCCCCGCTCCGCCCTGCGGGAGCCCCACTTCAAGCACTTCACCCTGGAGCGTTACCGGGAGCTCTACGAGCTGAGGGAGCGGGGGAAGGTGCTGGTGCGGGTCGTCTTCACCATCCGGCCCAACGGGGAGGTCATCCTGCTCCACGCGTTCATCAAGCGGCAGAGCCGGGACACCATGCAGGCCCTGGAACAGTCGCTGAACATCCTGGCCCGGCTGCGGGACCGCCCGGAGCTGGCGGCGGAGTACATCGTGAAGGAGGAGCAGCAGTGAACCGGCATACGCCCATACGCGGCCCCCCCGGGGCGGGGCACGCCCATGCTTATTCCAGCACCCAATTTGACGAAAGGAGTTTTTGAACCCAATGAAAAAATTTTGCCTTTGCCTGCTGCTGACGGCGGCGCTGACCATGAGCGCCAGCGCCCTGGAGGTGCCCACCAGCACGGTGGTGCAGAACCTCAACGGCAGCCAGCAGGTGGTCAAGACCTATACCGTCTCCCCCGGGGTGGACGCCAAAACGCTGATCGAGGAGCCCTTCCAGCTGGAGGGCTTTCTCTATACCTACGCGGACATCGTAAAGGAGGAAAATCAGGTGTCCGAGCGGCAGTCCCACACCGAGACGGTGACGGTGGAGACGGCCAAGAAGGATCTGAACGTGGTCCTGGAACAGCTTGCCCCCACCATGGAGTACGATGACGGCGCCTGGGCGGGCACCCTGGCCCTGGACCACACCAGCATCCAGACCCAGGCTTCGGGCTATACCACCGGCAGCAGCACGGTGACCGCCACCAAGACCATCGGCCCGCTGGACCGCAACGATATGTCCTACGTCCCGGCCACCACGATGAAGAATGGGGTGACGCTGAACCTGTCCAACGTGGAGTGGCAGGTGATCGGCGCCGACGTGGTGGGGGACATGACGGCCCCCTGCTCCTATCAGGCGGTGGCCACCTACAGCGGAAAGAGCTACTACAAGGCCGCCACCGGGTACGTCACCACCGCCAACTATGTGGGCGAGGTTGCCCACGAGGGGGTGGAGAGCGTCACCTACCGGGTGACCTACCTGGGGGAATCTCATGAGCCGGAGCCCAGCACCACCCCTGCGGAGGAACAGCCCAACCTGTTCCAGCGGGCGGTTTCTTCCCCCAACCTCCTGCGGAATGTGCTGGGTGGCGCGGGCGTGGTGACGGTGGTGGTGCTGACCACGCTGCTGATCCTGTCCCGCCGGGAGGTGCGTTCGCTGCGGACGGAGGACAACGAGACGGATGATGAACAGGAGGAACGTGAGACATGAAAAAGATGAGAAACCTGCTGGGGCTGGCCCTGGCGGCGGGCGCGGCGCTGTCCCTGACGGCCCCGGCCTTCGCCTCAGACTACAGCTTTACTACCACCGCGCCCCAGGATTTTTACAAGAGCACCAGCTATGAGGACATCTACGGCGCCCAATACAATTACGGCGGCAGGAACGCCGTGGATTACGATGTGCCCGGGCTGGAGTACGGACGGTTCAGCTCCACCCAGACGGGCATCATGGAGCGGACTATCCTGCCTGGGCTCCAGGGTGTGGTGTCCACGGTGGGCGATCCCGGCGGCTATGGGATCGGCGGCGGGGGCGGCGGCCCCTTCACCGAGCTGGTCATCGACGGCGCCGGCACTGCGGTAACCCCCACCCCGCCCAGCGTCCAGCAGCCCGCCTATACCAGTGTTCAAGGCATGGCCTATAAAAACGGCAGCATCGGCACAGTGAAGATTCCCCGATTGGGCATCAGTGTGCCGGTGTGGGAGGGCGAGACCACCGCCAGCATGGCCAAGGGGCTGGGCCACTACAGCTCCACCTCCGCATGGCTGGGAAACGTGGGGGTGTGCGGGCACAACCGGGGGGCCAAGTATAACATCGGCTCCATCAAGAACCTGGTGGCCGGCGACATCATCACCTACACCACCATCTATGGCACACGCACCTATGAGGTTGTCATGGTAAAAACCATCGCCAACAACGACTGGAGCTACCTCCAGGGCACGGCGGACAACCGCATCACCCTCACCACCTGCCTGGAGAACCAGCCCGCAAAAAGAATTTGCGTGCTGGCGGTAGAGAAAAGTTCCTGAAATCGACCGTATCAATCAAATTTGAGGAGGTGTGGGCAAGAAACCATTTTATCGGCACAGGGAATTCAAATAATCCTTTGACATTATCCCTCAATGGTATTATGCTCGAATCAGAAAGAAATGGAAAAGGAGCGTGATACCATGAGGAAAAGGATGATGACCGTTCTGCTGTGCGCCGTGCTGGCCGTGTCCCTGGCCGCTCCGACATTCGCGGCCTACCGCGACGTGCCCGCCAACCACTGGGCGGCGGAGGATATCCAGTATGTGACCGACCGGGGGTTGTTCAACGGTACCGGCGCGGACACCTTCGGCCCGTCCACTGAGATGAGCCGGACCATGCTGGCCACGGTGCTGTACCGCTACGCCGGGAGTCCCCCGGTGACCGGGACAGCGCCGTACAGTGACGTTGCCGCCGGGACGTGGTACACATCCGGTGTGGTGTGGGCCTATCAGAACAGAATCTTCCCCAACGCGAACCTGGATCGGGGCCTGCTGTACCCTGGTGAAAATGTCCGGCGGTCGGAGTTCTGCGTCATGCTCTACAACTTTGCAAAAACGCTGGGAAAAGCCAGCGCCGACACTGCCGCCATCACACAGGCCCCGTTCACCGACATGGACTGGAACCGCTTTTCCATGGCGGGCTTCGGCCCCCTGTATAGCGAGGCCGAGGAGGCCATGCTGGGGTGGGCTTGGCCCAATGGGATCATGGAGGGCACGTCGGCCACTACGATCAACCCACTGGGCACCATCACCCGGGCGGAGGTGGCCGCCATGCTGGCCCGCTTTGACCGTAATGTGCTGGGCGGGACGGAGCCTACGGTGCCCCCTGCCCCGAATCCCACCCCAGATCCGAGCCCCACTCCAAGTGATAATGGCTATACCACCGCTGATGGGAAACCGTTGACGGAGGAAAATGTGCGGGCCGCTATCATGGCGCTGAAAGAAACTTACCCTGATGGGACAGTCTACCCCACTCCCTATTGTTCCAACGATCCTCTCAATAGACCCTATAGCAACTGTGATCACTGTGCAGGTTGGGCAATGCTGTGTTCGGATGCCGCTTTTGGAAGTTTACCTTGGAGGTATCAAATTACCCCGGTTTGGGGTAATATCCGCATTGGCGACTTGGTGGAATATGATAACCATGTGGTAGTTGTGGTAGATAAGTCGGATGATTCCATTAAAATCACAGATAGCGGTGTCAATAATAAGGTCTATTGGGGCGGGCAGTTATTTAAATGGTGGCTGGAGGAACGACCCGGTTATGCCCTTTGGACCCGCTATCCCGAATGAATAACATATCTGATACCGAAAGGCCAGACTGTTTCCTACAGTCTGGCCTTCGTCATGCAAGACGGACAAAACCCCCGGCTGGCCGCCGAGGGTTCCAACCAAATTATATTGTAATAGGAGGAACTAATTTGAAAAACAATATCATCAAACGAGGCTTATCCCTGCTTTTGGCCCTGGTGTGTGTTCTGGGCATTTTACCTCTATCGGCCTTTGCCGCCACGGGGCTGTCCAGTGCCCCCGGTTCCATTACGCAGAAGTCCTCGGACTATATGTACATTGGCGGCCGCCCCGTCCGTTACCGGGCCGCCAGCGAGACCATCAACAGCAAGGGGCTGCCCTATGTATTCGATGAACAGGTAACTGTTCCCGGGCTGGACGCCCCCACCCGTGCCCTGTGCGCCTATCATAAGGGCACCCTCGGCTCCGGGGCCAACGGGCAAAAGTGGAACTTCAAAACCGAGGTAACTGATCCCTCGTTGAAGACTCTGCTCACCTATGTTTATGCCCACACCTATGGCAACTTCACGGATGCCGGCAACGCCCGCGGGCTGGAGACTTGGGGCTCCTACTGGTCCGATATATGGTTCATGGTGGCCCAGGCAATGTCGTGGTACTATGAGTATGGCATTATTATTGATGTTACCTCGTATAATAAGATTTGCAGACGATTTATAGTGAGTCTGCTTAGTTCACT
>CAJUQN010000085.1 GCA_910588625.1 uncultured Oscillospiraceae bacterium | reverse complement strand
CAGAGAGCTGGCCTGCTTTATTTGGGGGATGATGACGGAACATTTTGCCTGACCAGCCAGGGGGCGAACTGCGGGTTTTGGATCAGCTCGCGTTGGACATTCTTGGGGAAATCCAGCGTGCAGTCCAGGTGCTTGACCATCCTGTCACAGCAGGAGATAATTTGCTCCGCGGTAAACTCCGCCGTCCAGTCCAGCTTCAGCCGGACGGCATCCATCCGCAGGATGCAGGTAATGTGCTCCCGCATCATCTGCCCAAGCTCATTCGCCTGGATCTTCGTCAGGATCATCTGGTCCAACCTCCTTCACCTTTGAAATATAGGATTGCAGCTCTGCCCAAGGCAGCGCGCCAGTGCGGAACAGCTCCCGGCAGACGATCAGAAAACGCTCCGCCTCCGCTGGGGCCAGGGTGTACCCATTGTCTTTTAAGAGCTGGTCCAATCCATCGCGCACCACACGGTGGGCAATGGGTTCCCGGTCATTGTAGTAGCGACACTTGTCCAGATACTTCAAAACAGCTTCAAACGTGCCATCGTTGAAATCGGCATAGCAGGCTTCGATGCTCTGAACCATGTCCAAGTGTTCTTGCCGCTTCTTTTCCGCTTCCGCCGCCTCTTTGGCCTCCTGATCCGCCTGCTGTTCTTCCGGCGTCAGGTAACGCTGTTTTAGCTCTTTGGCGTCCCAGACAGACAGCTTCGATTGGGCAATCACCGCGTCAAACAGTCTGCGCTGATCTTCGGGGGTCAGCAGAGCGGCCGCGCCCTCCTCCTTCAGCAGGGCAATGGTAAAGTCAAGGTAGCGTTTTGGCTTCACCGTAAAAAAATACTCATCCACCCAGTGGAGCAGCAGGCGCCGCCTTTCCGGGTCATCCGCAAGGAAATCACGCTGGAGCTTGAGAATGATCTCACTGCCGTTATAACCTTTTTTCGCCCACAGCTCATCTTCAAATCCATCCTGATAGCGGCCAAAATATGTTTTTGCCCCCTGAAATCCATATTGGGGAAGAAATTGCGCCAGGAACTCAACCGCCTGTAACGTCTGGATGTCATGGCAGTAGCCCCCGATATGGCGCAGCAGGGTGGAGTTGGATACATCGCCATCCTCGGACAGACAGCTCTGGAAGGATGTCCACAGGTCGATGATACCCGTTTTGACCATGAGAGGGAACCTGCCGGCAAAAGCGTCTTCACTGTAACGCTCCAGGAAATTCTTTTGGGTGAGGACCTGATAACGATCCAATCGTTCGCGGATCTGGGCAGCGTCCATATCCTCGGTCAGACAGCTTTCAAACAGCTTCATATAGTGCTTCAAGTCCAGGCTGCCGGCCAGGGAGTCCCACTTGGGATCCATGACATCGAAGCTCAAGGTGGCCGGATGGAGGGGTTCGCCGGTGCAGCGGATGAACCAGGCCATGGTCTCGGGGGCCTGGATGCGCACACCGGCCGTCAGCGTTTCAGCCAGCCTGTACTTTTCATAGCATTTGATGTCAAACTTTGCATACATCTGATAGATTTGGGAGAGCTGCTGGTAGACCTCGGCAGACAGAGGCTTGTCATGGGCCAGGACGGTGCGGAACAGCGAGACAACGAGCTTTTCCGCCGTGAGGGAATTGCGTCCGGGGCCGCCGGGAACACACTGGCTGCACAGGGCCGCAACATTAGCGTATGCGATCTCAATGGGGGTATAGCCGTGGTCAACCAGCCAGCCATAGTGCTTGCTGCCCTCCTTCACGAAGGAGACCGGCAGGGACAGCAGGGCCCGGAGCAGATCCAGCCGTCTGGCCTTCATCCGCTTTTTCAGCGGGAACAGCATGACAAGGGCGCGATTCAGGATATCCGTGTTGCCAAACACAGGAAAGGTTTGCCCCTTTCCCAGTAGAGCCACTAACTGGTCGCTGAATTGGGCGCGGGCCTGTTCCCCATTCCTGGTCACGATGCAGTCCATCCCGCAGCGCAGGGCGGTTTCCACCATCATGGCGTCCTCGTAGTCTGTAAGCTCGGACGATATCGCCCGCCGGCAATCCATCCCGGCGGTGTCCAGCAGCTCAAACAGGTTGAACAAGGTGCCCAGCACACGTCGGGTATCACAGTCATTATGAGTATGCCGGTGGGTGATGTAGTAGATATCCGCCGCCGATTTCGCGGTGAGGAAGCCCATGACGCGCTTGTTTGCCACAGCCAGGAATATCTGCTGGGCGGCCTCGGCAAAGGGCTCCCGAGCCTGGAGCGCGTCGATCACGATACAGGTGTCGATCAGCGCCCTCATATCCGGTCCAGCCTTTCCTCGCGGGCCTGTTCCACGGTCACGTCAGGGGGGAGGATGCCAAACAGGGATTTAGCCATATCCACCCGGTCCTAGAAGGGGTTGGACAGCTTGGCTACCACCGTTCCGTTCCGGGTGATGTAGATGTCCTCCTTGCTGGACAGGGCCAGGTATTTGCCCAGGTTCTTTTTCAACTCTGTCGCGGTGATAGACATTTGCCAGCGCTCCTTTCACACAGATGACTTTATCTGTAGTATATGCCAATCGTGCGATTTAATCAAGCGCTTCGTGCGAAATTATCTGAGGAGGTCTCAACCAGACACGGCACAACTACCACCCGCCATTCAGATTTTTTCGGCTGGCCTGCCCGCACTCTATCCAAAAGAGGGCGGTTCGCCGAGACAGCGTACCGCTGCCAGCAGTAGCGCGGGCAGTGCCCTGTCTTTAAGAACACCTTCCGTTCCAACGCGTACATCCCTCACACCTCCTTTGACCTGTTCCGAAGGAGCCGCATCAAAGCCTTCATATTTCTTGTGTATTGGGGCATGAAGGGTCCGTCCAAGTCATAGCTGTAGTAGCGGTAGTGGAGGGTTTGGACCATACAGGCTTTGATCTCATCAGCACCCAGTCTGCGGAGCAAACCACCCAGCTCTGGCATCAGGGTGGCTTCTGTGGTCATAAATGCGCAACTTTCCTCGGAAAAATTCTCGTGAAGCCAATCCTTTACCAGCACTTTGCCGCCGGTGAAATGGGATGCGTGGCGGTCCATACACTGGAACGTCTCAAAGGCTTTACCGCACTCCCCCGGGCAGGTGAAAAACGGATAGATCCGGCACGTCTGCGGTCTGCCCTTATAGACGGAGCACCGGCCATCCCGCAGAAAGACGCAGGCATGGTCGTCTCCCACCGTGTTCATCAGATAGATGGGCAGGCAGCCCTCCAGGAGATCGGTGTGGGCATAACGCTCATACACAGCGTCGATGGAAGAAGCCAGCCGCTGTTCCCGCAGAAGGCGGGCCAGCCAGTAGGCGTCCAGGGGCGTCAACATCAGCTCGCCCTCTATGTTCCGGCAGCACTCGGCGCACTGGCTGCATTGGAAACATACCCGGTCTTTGGGCCGGACAGGGATGGCGCGACTCATGCGGCGGCCTCCTTCACGCCCAGGGCGCGGTAGACAGCTTTCCGGTTCTGGTAGCATTCCTCGGCGGTAGCGCCCGTCTGCGTAATGGTGGCCCAGTCCAGGCGAATCGTACCGGCGGTGATCCTGCCAAAGGTACAGCCATCCAGTATGGTCCCGGCATAATCTACGCCGTCCATCGTACAGTCAATGGTGTTGCAGCGTTTCATCAGGAACTTCTGGGCCAACACATTGGACAGCTCACAGTCCTGGAAATGGGTATTGGCCAAGACGGCGCCGCAAAGATCCACGTAATTCAAAATGGACGAATAGAACTCCGTGTCATAGACATGGGATAAAATGAAAGATGCGCTTCTGACACTGCACACAGCAAATTTGCAGTTATGAAGCTCCGACCCCAAAAAATCCGCGAATTTTAGCAGACAGTAGAATGTCACATGGTCAAAATAGGATTCCCGGAAAAAGTCGGTTGGGAAGCCCTCCCTGGCCGCCCGGTCGTACAGCTTCTGGTTGATGATTTTCAGCCTGCGTTCATCGACGCCGTTCATCCACTCAAACGTGAACCGCTTCCGGCTGGGGCGCTTGTCATAGGGCACGGTCAGCAGCTCCTTCTGGCGCAGGAACGCCCGAACGTCCTCCAAAATTGCCGGGAGCCGGGTGTCCCCGCACGTGTCCAGCTCCGCCAGCAGTTCATCCACCGGGCGGGTGGAGCGTCCCTGCAAAATGTCGTTCAGCCCTCGAATAGCGCGGGAACGATCATCGGGTGTATAGCCCCGAGGCGCAGACGCCTCCAGGCAGTCCGCAATGCGGCGGCTGAGCTCCAGCCCGCTGGGAACAGCTTTGTAGTTGATCATGATGTGTTCCTCCATCTTTATTTTAGATGCAGTAGCCTTGAATCTCACCTCGGAATAGATAGTAATCCGTATGAACCATGTCCATGTGATCCATGATCTTTTCCCTGCTGCGGTACGATTCAAAGGTTACTTCCCGTTTACTATAGGTGCCATCTTCATTTTTCTCATGAAAATACCACAGCCCATTCCTGGCCTGATACACCTTCTTGGGGCGTTTCATCCCCGGGATGGTCAGGGTCAGGTAAAGCACATCCTCGCTCCTCTCCGCATGGACGAGGGGAAACTTCCCGGCATACAGTTTCCTATGTTCCGGCTCTACGAAGCCCCGGTGATCGGGGAGCCGTGGACACCGGCCGGATGTGTGGGAAAAATCCCGCCTATTTCTCTGATACTTACAGCGGCACCAGCATTCCGAAGCAATTTCACACTGAAAGCAATCGACTGTGCCATAGAGGGGCGGGAATTATGCGTTGTTCGTTTCATGATCCGGCATCGTTCAACACTCCAATTCAAAAAGCGAGCGCGGCAAAAGGATATGATGATCCCTTTACCGCGCCCGTCCATATGTCAGCCGTCCTGTTCAGGCGGCCATCGCCAGGGGAAAGCAGCCTGCTGCCGGCTCGGGGCTGGGCCCCGTCAGCAGGCGGTACTGGGTGTTCAGCGTCTCAAAACGCACCTCACCCATGCCATAGCTGTGGATGGACACCACCCGGGAGGTATACGTTACCTGCCCCTGGTGGAGAATGACAGCCTTCGCGCCCACGGCCAGCGGCCGCAGCAGGACGCCATTCAGCGTCATTGTGGCCTTTTCCTCAGTATTCATGGATGTTGAACCCTCTTTCTGTATTGAAATACGCCCGGTGCAGCTCGTTCAGGAGCTTCCGGGCCCGTTTTCCGCTCATGCCCCGGGCCTGGGCGGCCTCCGCCACCGTATAGCCCTGGAGTCGAAGCTGGGCCAGACGGCGCTGGTCCTCATTGCCCATAGATATCAGATCGTGGAGGACAAGCTGGCCCTCCAGATCCCTGTGCGGGTCGGGCGGTCTGGCCCGGACGGTTTCCAGATAACGTTGCTCCGCGCCACGGCGGCGCTCCTCCGCCCGGTAGTCCGCGGCGACGCTGCGGGCCATGGCCTGCCACGCGATGGTGGAGAAGGCATACCGCCGCAGCGACGGCTGAGTGAGATACCGCTGCACCGCCTGGAGAAAGCCCAGGGCGGCCACGTCGTAGTATTCATTTGTGGCGTAGCCTCCCCTGCCCAGGAACGAATAGATCAGGTCGTGGTGTTGGTCCGCGAACCGGCGCTGTTCCTCCGTGAGGGGCGACAGCGGGGCTGGCTGTCCCCGCGAAAACTGCGGGAACAGTCTGCTTTGCCGCTGGACAAATCGGATTCAGGCGGGCAGAAGCTCCCGCTCACCATCCAGGACGCCCACTGCGAAGTGGTCGTCGTTGTCCGGCAGCTCCAGCAGGGCGTCCACCGCCTGAACGATGTTGGCCGCGGCCTCCATATGGGCCTGAGACTGCTGCTCCAGCATCTCCTTGACCATCTTGCGGAACCCCTCGGCATACGTCTTGACCGCCGCCAGCTCCTCGCCGGCGAAATCCCGCACCCGGTCGAAAACGGCCACGCTGTAGTCAAAGCCGTTGCTGCTCACCGGCTTCAGCGTGATCTTGACCAGGCTGCCGTAAACAGGCCGGTTGCGCAGGGCAAAGGCCATGCTGACAAAGTTCTTGTAGGGCTTGATGCTGGTGGGCGGCAGGGACAGCTGAAGCGGGATCTGCGCCCCATCCTGGAGGATGTAGAGCATCCGCATATTCTTGCACAGCTTGCCCTTGCCGCTTGAGCCGAACTGGTTGTTGCCGCAGGCCTCGCACAGCAGGCCGGGGCTGCCGTAGCCCTGCCTGCCGTCCATGGACTGGCACTGGGGCGGGGTGTTGTCGTCGTACTCGCTGCCCTCCGGCCAGCAGGCGTTGGCGGAGTGGTTGTAGAGGATGATCCCCTCGATCTCGCTGACGTAGTCGGGGCGGTCCGGATTCTCGCTGGGCATCTTGAACTGGGGCACACCGCCGCCGGGGATCTTCACCCGGGGGAAGGAGAGCTCCAGGCCCTCCAGGTCCTCCGCCATGTCGGCGGCGTCAAAGCTGCTGTCCATGGGGGCGGGAAGCGTAAAGGGCTTGTATTCCGCCATCGTGGTGACATTCTGCTGGTTACTCATGAAATTTTCCTCCTGTCGTTTTGTTGTATATCATCAGCATGGCCCACATTACGCGGCCATAGCGGATGCCTGGTTGATCTGCCGGAACATCGCTGGGCTCATGGTCATGACGTTGTAGCTGTCAGCGCCGGGGCGATTTTGTAATTTTTCGCCGAACAGAAAATGTCGAAAAACGGCGGGTAAAGGTGTACAGCCTTTGGATAATTATACTTGCCGTTTTTGCCTGTCAAGCCTAAAACAAGCTGATAAATCAGGGCTTGACAGGCTTCAAACCGGCAAGTTGGCTGGTGTATAAGGCTGCATAACACCTGTATGCCATCCAGCAAAAAGCGACATTCCATTTCGGCGAAAAATGACATTTTGAAATGGCGCTGACAGTAGCCAATCCCCTCCAACTCTGTAGCACGTTCATAGCTCTCCACGTCCTGGCTGTACCGGGTGACGGCGTTGGCCAGCCCGTAGAGGGTGTAGTCCGCGCCCTCCAACAGGTGCTGGAGTATGCCCTTGCCCTCCGCATCGGTGAGGCTGAAGTTGGAGCAGGTCAGCTTCACCAATGCCGGGATGTCGGTGGTGTCCAGCTTGGCTTCGGTGCTCTTTCGCATGGTGTCCAGCACCTTGGCAAACCGGGCTTCGTCTACTGCCGCCCGCACAGAGTCCTGAATCTTCATCAGGAAGGCCTTGTTATCCTGCGCCAGCGTCTCTTGGGAGTACAGGGCAAAGTTTTCGTCCGTGCCGCTGGCCCGCCCCACATGGTTGCGGCGGGTGCTGACGCGGGAATCGTTGACCACCATGCCATTGAGGCAGGCCAGGCGGTACACCAGGGGCTGGACATTCACCGCCCCCAGGCCGGTCTCGCTGTTGGAAATGACGATCCCCGCCTGCACCACGTCGCCCAAACGCACCTCGCCGGTAAGCCTGGGGTTCACCACCTTCACGTAGAGGTAGTTTTCAGTGAGGCTGCAGCTCTCAAACCGTGCGCCCTGCATCTCCCCGATGATGGGCAGCACCGCCGCCGTGATCTCCAGGTTGTCAATGGGCCGGTAGCGGTTGCTGAGAAAGGCCCTGGCTTTGCCGTCCAGGGTGCGCAGCATCCGCTGGGCGGGCTCGCCCCGGCGGAGCCAGTGGTTGACGTTGTGGGCCAGCAGGCCGGGCTCCTCCTGGAGCATCTTCTCGTAGTACCTCCAGGGGATGCCCAGGTGGGTCCCCATCTGGCGGTGGGCCGTCTCCTGGATGGCCAGCGGCTCGGTCTGATCCACGCCGCCCTCCAACACCCGGAGCATGGGCTTACCGCCTGTGGCGTCCATCTCCAGCGCGCGGGGGTTCACCAGGAAGTCCTCTTTGGCCCCGGCCTGGCGCTCGATCTCCTGTGCCATCTCAGTGATGGTCAGTCCGGCTTTCATGTCGCGTCCCCCTTTCTACCAGGACACGGCGATATGGTCGGCCTGGACATCGGCGGTGAGCCCTTCCTGGTTCAGCACGTCCGCCAGCTGGGGCCAGTACACCTTGGCCGGGAACGTGGTGAAAGCCTTCTTCGTGGCCTTGAGGCTGCCCGCTTCTGGCTGGAAGGAGATGCTGCCGTCCTCGTTCAGCGTGAGGCTGCTGTGGCCCCGGGACCACAAATCGGCGACGAGGGCGTCCAACACAGCCCGGCCCTCCAGCTCATACCAAACGGAGGGGTCTGCCGGGGACTGGCCGGAGGGCGCGCCCTGGCCGCTGCCCTGCACGGGGACGATCTTCACCATGGAGCACTCCAGTTTGCCGCTCTTGTCCAGTGTCACATCGGCGTGCTCGTAGTCCGGAACACCGTAGACGCGGATACGCCCGGTGCCGCCCTGGACGATGAACAATACCGGATCCGGCATCATCCACTCCCAGCGGGCGTCGGGGTAGGCGCGTTTCAAATAGTCCGACACCCGGTAGTTCACATGGCACAGCAGCAGCCCGACCAGGTTTTTGCCGGCAAAGGCGTTCTGCTGCTTCTCGGCCCGCTCCTCCCGGCGGCGGTAGTCCCGGTTGGCCCGCCAGGACGGACGGAGCAGGGTGAGCACCACCCACAGGCCCCACAGGGCAAAGGTAAGGAGCAGGAGGATGGTCTGGGTTGTGCCGCGCAGCAGCGCCAGGATGGCGATGACCGCGCCGATCAGGATGGAGGTACTGGAGGCGAGGGAGACTTTCGGTTTCATTTCGTTTGCCACCTTTCAATTTTTGTCGGAAAACAAAAAAAGGAGGCGCCACGCCATCGCCCGGACATAGTCCGTCCTCAGACAAATGGAACCCAGCGTGGGGCTCCATTCGGAGAGAAGGAGCGGCACAGCGGTTTGCTGTGTGGCTCCGGCGAGGCATAGCGCCTCCTTCAGTTGTGCCGGATGCTTACTCCGGCAGGTCTTCCCGCTCCCCGTCAATGGTGCCCGGGGGCGGGATGCTTTGGTCTTGGTCAGGTCTGCGCTGGGGCTGTTGGGTGGGGGCGAACCCCCAGTCCCTCAGCTTGAGCTTCAGCCGCTTGTCGCGGGTCACGCCGTCCTTTTTGGCGTATTCCTCCAGCTCCAACGAGCCGGATACCCACAACGCGCTGCCTTTGCCCACGCCGCCGTCCACAAGCTGCCGCGCCATGGCGCCCCAGGCCCACACCGAAAGATACTGCGGGTGGGCGCTCCTGCCATACCCCACGTATTCCACCATGGGGAAGTTGAGGTAGGGCACCTTTTTTGCGCTGGTCTTCAGCTCCAGTTCGGACGTGACCCGGCCTGTGCAGTACAGCTGGGACATAACGCTCCTTTCCGCCCCTTCGGGCCATGATGTGTATATGAAAAGAGCCAGAGGGCAGACCGATCCCCTTACAGGGGCCAGCTCTATCCACCGGCTCTTGCGAACAAACCCAGGAAACGCCTCGCAGATCATCCCTGCTGTTTTTCCAACAGGGCCAGCGAATCCTGCAACGTGTGCAATGCGAAAACCTATCGCTCCCAGGCCGTTGAGGCGGGCCTGCCCTCCCGCAAGGGGAGGAAACGCACATAGAATCAATTACAAGGGGATTATACCACAAGATATCGGTGGCGTCAATAGCAAAAGCACAATATATAGATTATTTAATGTTGAAAGACACAAGAACATGTGCCCGCTGTGCCGCAGCGCGGCGGGGAGACAGGGAATCCGGCCTGTCTCCCCGCTTTTCCTACGCCTCCACAAAGAGTCCCACCGGGCACACATCCTCAAAGCCAGGGGTGGAGATGTACCAGCACCCGGGACCTGTGATTTCCCAGCTTACCTCCAGCGTGATGTCGTGCCAGCCATCTGGGAACCGGGCCCGAAAACAGTCCCCGGCGTGGATGCCGTACCCGTCCACCAGCAGGCGGGGGTGGGGGTCGTGGTCATTGGGGCTGGGTAGCTTGATCTGGCTGTACCGTTTCTTCATAGGGGATTCCTCCTGTCGTTGATTGGGCCGTCCACATAATAAATAGTGGCTGCACATTTATTTTTTTGCACGCGCCCAAAAAATTTTTTATCCCCGCTCAAAGACGATCTGCTTGCGCAGGTACAGGTTGACTACCGCCATGGTGATGGGTGTGCGCTGCTTTGCCTCCAGCATCTCAAAGGGGAGGCTTTCGCTGGTGGTGTAGTCGTTGTCGATCAGCACCTCCATCAGCTTTTCGTCCGTGGACACATCGGCGGCCCCTACCACGGCGCATTTGATGAGCTCGGCGGTGGACAGCAGTGCCTGCCGGGACAGGGCCAGCACCTGGGCCTCCCGCTCACTGGGCCTGTCCTTTCGGAACAGCTCCCTGGCCTTGGAGAAGGGCACCCCGTCCAGCAGCAGCTTGCCGAAAGCGGCCAGCTTCAGGGGCAGACTCTCCGAGAGGGGGACCACATAGAGCCCGCCCAGCAGGTCATACAGCGCCTCAAAGTCGGTGTCGCCCGCGCCCCGGGCGATGAGGCCCCGCACCTCCAGGCGGTTCAGGCAGGTTTCCAGTGTCCGCCGGGCGGGGGGCAGGTTCCCGGCCAACTGGCTGTATTTCATTTCGATCTGCTCCAGCCGCAGGAACCGCCAGTTGAGAACGGTCCACACCGCCATCTCCTGGATGTCCACCATATGTTCCTCCTGCCGCACCAGGATCACGGGGTAGGTGCGCCCGTCGGCGTCTGTCTTGCGGCGGAACTGGCCCACCGCTGTGTAATAAGTGCTTTCCTTCTTGATGTTCATAAACTCGCCTCCAAGCCTTGATACTATCTTTTACAAATGGGGCAGCCGGTTTTCAACAATATCCTTCCGGATTTTTTGTGCCGCCCGGGAGATCCATGCCCCCACCTGGTTTGGCTTCGCGCCGTAAAGCCGGGCGATGTCCGCCCCGCTTAGCCCCTTCACCTTCCATTCCATGGCCTCCACGCCCAGCCGGGCCACGCCGGTGTACCGCCGCTTGCAGTCTGCCAGCAGGTCGGCGGTGTCCATCCGGCCAAGGAGTTCATCCACCCCGTCCGGCGTGTACGGCTCTGCGAACGGGGGCGGGCCATCGTCTGCGGTGTAGTCCACATCCAGGGAGACAGCGGGGAGATTCCTCTGCCGGGTGTTGATAGATTTGCAGCAGTTGAGCAGATGGTTTCGGATTACGGTCTTGGCATCAAGCACTTCAACTTCCATTCCCAGCAGCGGAAACACGCGCCGGTCCGGGGCATATTGCTCTATGTACTGGAGCTGGTTCTGTTCGGCCCTGGTCAATTCAGAAAAAGTGGTTTCCCACTGCCCCAGCCGCTTCTGCTCTCGGATTGCGTCAATGACCGCATGTTTCAGCAGCCGCTTACAGAAGGTGTCAAAGCGGCAGGCCAGATGTTCGCTGTCCCTGTTCATGCGGCCACCTCCTGGATTATGGAGGGCTTGCGTTTTTGTCCCTCTGTCAATACAACGTCGGCAAAGGGGGTCTCTGCTCGGTTCAGGCGAAAGTAGTGCTT
>CAJUQN010000084.1 GCA_910588625.1 uncultured Oscillospiraceae bacterium | reverse complement strand
CAGAGACCAGTTCCCGGACAAACGAAAGAAAAGAAACCTTTTTGAAGTCATTATCTCCATGAGAACCCGCGTATCAGGTGCATCGACCTGTGCCTGGATGCCGATGAGCCGGGGCGGAGAGCGGTGGAGCAGATGACGGACAAATACGCCCCAAAGGGCTACTCTCTGGCCGTCCACACCCCCGCGCGGGGCAAAGACTGGAACCAATATCTACAGGAAAAGGACTGCATCTACAACCAAAAACATTGAAGGAGGCTGCTATATCATGGAATACGCGGCGATCATCACTTACACCAGCGGAGAGAAAACAGGGGCAACCGTACATGCGCCGGACAGAGAAATGGCATGGAGGAAACTGCTGGAGGCTTTCAACTACGGAGTCAACGTCCAGGCGGTGGAGCTTTGCGAAATTCTGACCGGTGATCGCGAGATCTGCTGAGGGACTGAAACGATGGACAAAGAACAGACGGCGATTGAGCGGCTCCGTTTGGCATCGGAAATGTCCCTGAGATTCTACAAGAAAATCCTCGTGGTAACGACCAGCGGCGGCAAGGACTCCGCTGTCTGCGTTGCCCTCGCCTTGCGGGCAGGGATTCCGTTTGAAGTCCTGCATAACCACACCACCGTTGACGCCCCGGAGACAGTCCGCTATGTCCGTGAGGACTTCAGACGCCTTGAGGAGAAGGGCATCAAATGTACGATCAATTTCCCGTTCTACAAAGGCCGGCGCGTGACAATGTGGAGCCTGATCCCCCAAAAGCTCATGCCGCCGACGCGGATTGTCCGCTATTGCTGCTGATAGTCCGGATTCCTATGCCGCTGATATGTGTGATTCCTTATGCTTCAGGGGTGTCTTTGATTTAGAGTCGTCTCTTCGCAGTAAGCTGTTCAATCAGTTTCTCGTCCTCCTTGACATTGCGAAAGAACCGTTTAGCTCCCTGCTGGCGAGGATGCGGTTGACGCCGCTGGAGTGTGCCAACCGGTTTGCCATTGATGACGAGACAATGCAGGATTGGGTTTCCGGACATGATAGTCCGCCGCCCTACGTCCGTCTGATGATGGCCGAGGCTACCGGGCTGCTGAAACTCCGTAATCTTGCTTAAACCAAAAGGCCGGGGAATGGTTACCGGCTGCTCCCCGACTCTTCTGGAAAATCCACATTTAAGCTGACTACAAATCTGTATTTTAAGGAGTTAAAAATTATGAATAACGGCATCATCATCACAAACGCAAACAAGCTCACCGAGGCTATCAAGGCTGCCGAGGTGCGCATGGGCATCCCGCGTAAGCACATGGACGGAGTCACCATCTCCGTAGACATGAATGCTCAAAAGTTCCCTAGCAGCTACAACGGCATTCCTGAATCGACACAGTTCGACGCCATAAACCGTAAAGGGAAATGGTATGTCACGAAAATCTACCGCAGCAGGTGCCGCTACGCCGGGCACGAAGTCGAAATCAAGCTCACGGACGCCGCGAAGGCGCACGTGATCAAGCGCGTAGAGGGCTTCACGCTGGTGTGATTGAGGCCCACAGCGTAACCGGGGAATGGGCCACAGTCTGTTCCCCGGCCTTTTATGCAGCATCCGTCCTGTCCCTGCCGCAAGAGCAAGATAGGGGTGGCGGATAAGAAGATGCGCGAAAGGAGCCGAAATCCATGAGCGAGAAGCGAAAAGACAAAAAGGGCCGTATCCTGCGCACCGGCGAGAGCCAGCGCCCCGACGGCCGATACGCCTATAAGTACATCGATGCCTCCGGGAAGCCCCAGTTCGTCTATTCCTGGCGGCTGGAGCCAGGGGACCGGCTGCCCCAGGGCAAGCGGGATGGACCGTCCCTCCGGGAGAAGGAGAAGCAGATCAAGCGGGACCTGGAGGATGGCATCAACCCCCGCGGCGGCGAGATGACGGTCATGGAGCTGGTCCGGAAATATCTGCGGCAGCGGCCTCCGGTCAAGTCCAACACGGTCCACGTCCGCGAGTTCGTACTCCAAGTCCTGGAGCGCACCGGGTTCGGCACGAAGCGCATCGACCGTATCAGGCAGTCCGACGCCAAGGAGTTCCTGGTACAGCTTCAGGACCACGGCAGGCCGGACGGAACCGGATATAACCACGGTTCGGTTCAGGCGGTCGTGAAAATCCTGCGGCCGGCCTTCAAGATGGCCGTCAATGACGACCTGGTCCGCAAGAACCCGTTCGACTTCAGGACCACGGACGCCGTGACCAATGACAGCAGCACCCGGCAGGCCCTGACCCCGGCGCAGGAGCGGGCGTATCTCGCGTTCGTGAAAGCGGACCCACACTATTCCATGTACTACGACGCGCTGTACATCCTCTTTCATACCGGTATGCGGATCAGTGAATTCGCCGGATTGACCGTCTCGGACATCGACATGGAGCGCAGGAAGATCACCGTCGACCACCAGCTCCAGTATGACAAAAAGACCGGCCATTACATCTCAGACACCAAGACCGTCAGCGGCAAGCGGGAAATCCCCATGACGCCCGACGTGTACGACTGTTTCCGCCGCCTGATCGCCGCCAGGCCGATGCCCAAGGTGGCACAGATCGTTGACGGCAGATGCGGCTTCTTCTATCTGGGCAGGGACGGGATGCCGCTGACCGGCGCGGACTGGGCGGGGCGCTTCCAGAATATCTGGGCTAAGTTTTCCCGGGAGTACGACGGGCAGATGCCCAAGGTCACGGCCCATGTGTGCAGGCACACGTTCTGCTCCAACATGGCGAAGGGCGGCATGAACCCCAAGGCGCTGCAGTACATCATGGGCCACGCCAACGTCAGTGTCACGCTGGACACGTACACCCATGTAGGCTTCAAGGACGCGGAGGCCGAGATGCTGCGGGTAGTAAACGCGGAGTGAGACATACAGGAGGCCCCATGCGGCAATGACATGGGGCCTCCTGTTTTACTACTCAGATTACTACTTTTGCCGTTCAAAATGGACCAAAGTAGGTTAAGCTATGCAAGGTAAATGCAGTCAAAAAGTTGTCGAAATTTTCTAGTTTGTCGTACAGGTGAAACTATTTCTGGATATTCCAAACCATGCCAAGCACTCAAAATCAGGTGCAATTAACAATCAGGTAATATCCCGTTTCTGATATACCTTTACCGCGATCCGATAAGAGATAAAGAACCAGAGGTTGGAAATCGCAAACACAATGTTAAAAGCTGACAGGATATTCTCTTTCACAGGGATAAACAGATTGATGAGCAGCACGAGTCCCACAATGATCCCTGTGGACGCCATGAAGGACATCATAAACACAATCTGGGATTTTTCCGGGTCAAACAGATAAGCGCAGGGCAGGCTGATGCCGCCGGCCAGCAGTGTGGCGCTGATGCCGATTGACCCGTACAGGCACAGGGAATGAAAGGTCATGTCAACACCGAAAGCCCCAAGGATCAGGCAGGGAATCAATGCGGTGACAAGCCCCAGGACAGCGAGAAGAATGTAAAACACGAATTTCTCCCCGATAATCTGGCCTCTGGACACCGGCATGGTGATCACATTTTTGTTCCACTTGGAGGCAGCGTCGCTGGTGATGCTGATAAAGACCGCAGTGGTGGAGGCCACCGGGGCCAGAACCAGCAGGGCGCTTGTCTCCAGAAGGAACGACAGTCCGAACCCCAGAACGACCAAGCTGACGACAGTGACCAGGATATTGCTCTTGGCAATATAGAGGTCTTTCAACAGAACGCCTTTCATCACTTTTCCCCCTTTACATAGAGCAGCATAATTTCGTCAATGGTGGCCGGAACCACCATAGCCTTCGGATACTTCTTCTGCATCTTCTCCCGGTCGGCCACCAGCACCTGCCATTCATAGTCCATTTTGCGGTACACGATGATGTCGGCCTTGTCCAGCGCGTCAAACTGCGCCGCCCCGCACTTGAGGATGCCGTACTGCTCCACCAGTTCGTCCTTGGGCTTGGAAAAGACCACTTTTCCCTCATGGATGAACACGATGTAGTCCGCAATCTTCTCCAGGTCGCTGGTGATGTGGGAGGACACCAGAATGGAGTGGTCCTCCTCTTGCACGAAGTCCAGCAGCATGTCCAGAATGTCGTCCCGGATCACCGGGTCCAAGCCGCTGGTGGCTTCGTCCAGGATCAGCAGTCTGGAGTGGTGGGAGAGGGCAACCGAAATCGCCAGCTTCATCTTCATCCCCTTGGAGAACTGCTTGAGGAGCTTGTCAGGGGGCAGGGAGAACTGCTTCAAAAGGCGGAAGTAGGCCGTTTCATCCCAGGAGCGGTAGATGTTCTTCATGACCCCGTTGAGCTTCCTGGGGGAGAGGATTTCGGGGTAGTTGCTGCCGTCAAAGACCACGCCGATCTCTTCCTTGGTGTCGCCGTCCAGTCCTTCTTTCCCGAAAATGGAGACCTGGCCCGCCTCTTTTTGAATCAGGCCCAGGGCTGCGTTGATGGTCGTACTTTTCCCAGCGCCGTTTTCGCCAATCAGCCCCACGATGGAGCCGCTGGGAACGGAAAACGAAACCTGATCCAAAACAAAATCCTGATACGTTTTGGTCAGCCCCGAAACAGTGAAAGCATTTGTCATGGTCAATCCTCCTCATATAAAAGCGTTAGCAGGTTCAGCATTTTATCAAGGGGGATTCCGCTTGTGCGGGCTATCTCAATCGCCTCATTAAAATGCTCCTCGATTTTCTTTTGCTGCTCCTCCAGATAAAAGTCCTGATTCTGCGCGGAAACAAAGCAGCCCTTTCCCGCCGTCGTCTCAATGAACCCGTCCGCTTGCAGAAGGTCGTATGCCTTCTGCACTGTCAAAACGCTGATTTGCAGGGACTTGGCAAGGGAGCGAATAGAGGGAAGGGGCTCTCCCGCTTTCAGCTCCCCGCTCATGATCTGCGCCTTGACCTGGGTTGAGATCTGTTCATACAGGGGACGACTGGTTTTGTTGCTGACTACGATCTCCAAATTCCCACCGCCTATCCGTCTTTTACTGTATTGTGATAACAAGTACAGTATAGAACGGATTGCAACGGTTGTCAAGAGGTATTTTCAAAAAATGGAGGGACATGAGGCGGACTCGCCTCATGTCCCTCATGGTATATGAACCAAAGATTTTTAATACCCATACCGCTTCCGGTATTTCAGCAGCGGCGCCGCCGCCATCATTGTCCCCAGCAGCTCGGTTACCGGCGTTGACAGCCGCATCATCCCTCTGTGCGTTTCCAGTTTTTTCCTCCATTCTTCGCTTTCCTATCTTTGCCCACAGAAGTAATATAAGAGCATTTCCGGCCATGAGTGGGGTGACCCTCATCAGTATGAGCTGAGCGTGGACAGTTCCATTGGCCCGGAGCAAGCAGCGAATCTGATCTGTGCGTGTATCAATCATCTGTGATTCGATTGGGAGACAAACCAGGGGCAGCGAATATTCCGCCGCCTCTGATTTTTGAAAAAGCGGCCTGTCTGGTCAGAACCTAGACAGGCCCGCAAATTATGATGGTTTATGAATTTGCTCGCCGTCATCCCGGCGCTCCAATCGTCGCACCCAGTCATCGCCCAGCTTATCCAGAAGCGTTTCCAGGACAGCCTGTTCCTCAGGTGTGAGCGCGGAAAACAGTTCTGCCCGGTGGCGCAGAATATGCGCTTCATCCTTTTGGGCCACCCAGTCTCTGCCCTGTTCCGTGATGGACAAGAATACCTTTCGCCGATCCTCCTCACTGCGCACCCGGGTGATGAGACCTTTATCCTCCAATTTGGCAGCAATCTCGCTCATAGAACCCGCCTGGATACCCAGCAATTCCTGGAGCTCCTTTTGTGACATTTCGCCCCGCTGGCAAAGGGTGCGCAGGATGCGCCCTTGTCCCCGCCGCTTTCCCAAACTGTGGGAGAGGAGCCGTTCACATCGCTCGAATTTCCCCGCCAGGTCGTCCCTGCCCATATGGGGCTCATGGCGGCAGTTGTTCCCGTGATACCCACCCCTCATTTGCTGTGACCCTCGTGCTCGCGGTGCGTCCCGTCTTTATGCTCATGATGGCCATGGCCGTGATGGTGGTCATGGTCATGACCGCTATCGGTTACGCCAAAGTATTTCCTGCCTCTGCCGCACTGGAGGGTGTCTGCCGGACAATGGTTGTCACACTGCGGACAGGTCTGCGCCTGCTTGGCGTTCATTACCTCGCTCATTTTGAAAACTCCTTCATCAATTTATTAGGCGCCTTGCAATTATATTACTGCGCCAACCATGAAATGTCAAGGAAAACATTTTGGCACCTTGATATTTGGTGAAAAGTGATATTGTCAACGCCGATTTGAAATTGTAAGAAAACACCGAAGAAATTTTGTCATTTCTCGGCGGGGGGATTAAACTGTACCCAAGATTGTGGACAGTGGGGAAAATGGATTCCCTGGTTGGTGGACAGGGTATTACTCCCGAATTAGAACGCAGGAAATCCGGCTATGTTGAAAGAAAGCGGAGACCTTATCATGGCAATGTTGTAAGGATCGCATAAAAGAAGCTGTTTTATGGCGGATATCGCGTTTGGTCTGAGGCAAGCTGCCAGAATGGACCGAGAGCTTGAGCGCGTGGTTGAGATATTCATCCGGATTGCTCTCCGGGGCATAGGGCGGCAAAAAGAACAGTTCGATTTTATCCTGGCGCCTGTCCAGCCAGGCTGCGGTCTTTTTCCCATGATGTACCTTTAGATTGTCCAAAATCAGGAAGACCTTTTGGTTGGAGGTCCGAATCAGCCGGTCCATAAATTGGATCAGGCGCTGCTGATTCATGGAATCCTCATACAGCATAAAGCGAACGTCCCCCTGCGAAAGCATCAGTTTTCTCTCCCAAAGGGAAGCAGGACAGCCGATCAGGGTCCACGCCATCGTCCTCGCCATAAACCTCCCGGATCAGCGGGAATGTACTCCACGCCTTGGGCCAGCCGCAGTAGAAGGCAAGCTGGGTCACGATCTCCACAGCCTCCTGCCTGGTAATGCCGTGCGCTTTACCCAAATTCAGATGAGATTTGAGCTGAGGATACAGCCCCGCCGAGAACAGTGCCGCAATGGTAATCATGCTGCGGTCACGGAGGGAGAGTTGATCTTCCCGCGACCAAACCTCCCCGAAGAGGACGTCATCGTTCAGCTCCGCGAATTTCGGAGCGAGATCGCCCAAAATGTTTCTTCCCGCTGTCTGTTTTTTTGCCATAATGACCGTTCCTTTCAAAATTAGTCTTGCCGGTTCACCATACTCCTTAAAGTTCACTTCAAGTCAAGCGTTTTGAGAAAAAATCATCTTGAAATCTTTCGGCGCATGAAGCAATCAGTAGGAAGCGTGTCTCCTGTTCTGATCCATCGCGGCGATTCTCTGCATCTCCGCGTCTGTCAGTTCAAAGTCGAAAATATCAAAGTTCTCGGCAATGTGCGCCTCATTGCTGGAACCGGGGATGGCGATATTACCAGCCTGCAAGTGCCAGCGCAGAAGAACTTGCGCGGAGGTCTTGCTGTGAGCCGCCGCAATGGAGGAAATCGTGGGGTCATTGAACAACTCCTGCGTATGACCGCGACCGCCCAGCGGGAACCAGGATTCCAGGACAGTCCCATACTGTTTCAGATGTTCCTTCATAGCAGTACCCTGGTAGTGGGGATGCGTCTCGTTCTGGAGCAGCGCCGGGGTGATTGTAGTGGCGTTCACCAGCCGGTCAAAGTCCTCCGGTGTGTAGTAGTTGGAAAGTCCAATGGAGCGGAGTTTTCCTTGGTTCACCGCCTGCTCCATGGATTTATAAGCGTCTACATCGTTGCTGGGCTGGGAATGATGCAGGATCATCAGGTCAATATAATCCAGATTCAGCCGCCGTAGGGAGGCGTCAATCGCCGCCGCGCCGCTGTCAAAGTCGGAGGTCCACATCTTGGTCGTGACGAAAATCTCCTCACGGGTCACAAGACCCTCGTCAATGGCTTTCTGAATGCCCCGGCCCACACCCTCCTCGTTGCCATAGATACGGGCGGTGTCGATCAGCCGGTAGCCGTCCCGCAGCGCCCAATAAACGGAGTTTTCCGCCTGTTCGTTACTCAAACGGAACGTACCGATTCCAAGGATGGGCATTTCAATGCCGTTGTTCAGCAGGACGGTCCTACGCTCCAGGTCAAAGCCGGAAGCAGCGGTTTCGCCGCTGCCAGCGGGCGGCACAGCGGGGGTATTGTCAGACACTTCCGTTTCATCGGAAGCAGGCGTCCGGACTGGTGCGGCTGGCGTTTCATCCGGTGTATCCTCTGTGTTTCCAGCCCCGCAGCCGGAAAGCAGCAGGCAGAATACCACCACCGCCAGAAAAATGGTTTTTCTCATATACAATAACCTCCTATTCTACCAGCAGGGTTTCCCCTATGTCTAAAATCAAGCGGTTCTCCACATCGAACTGTTCCGCCAGCGTCCGGTCAAAGAAAATGTCGTTTCTGGCCGTCACATGGTAAGGAATGCTGTGCTTGGCCCCCACCAGCTTGGCGGCTTCCGCCGCGTCCTCCAGGCCCATGTTGAATACGCCGTCACAGCAGAAAAAGCATAGTCGATCTCCATTTCCGCCATATCCGGCATCTGTTCCATGGTGGAGGTGTCCCCGGTCACATAGATGGAGCGCCCGTTGGAGAAGGTCAGCACATAGCCTACGCACTCAGATACATCATGCCAGCGGTTGTATCCGGCCTCCACCGCCTCTACGGTGACGTAGCCCAGGTCAAACACCTGATGTTCGCCGTTCTGGATCGCTTCCTTCCAGGTAATGACCTGACAATCTGGATTCCGGCTTTCGATGCGGTCCACGCCGTTGTGGTCATAGTGGGCGTGTGTGACCAAAATCAAATCAGCGGGCAAATCGTAGCCCTCGCCTACATAGGGGTCGATATAGATCACCTTGCCCTCGTCCGTCACGACACGCATACTGGCCTGCCCCTGGTAGAGCAGCTCTGCCGGATCGGGGACGGCCTCTGCCGGTTCGTCCGGCTGAACAGGCTGCACCTGGGCGGGAGGCTCTATTTCAACAGAAGGTGGAGCGAGCGGTGTACCACAAGCAGAGAATAGTATGAGGGGAATCAGCAAGAGAGATAACATCATTATTTTTCCCTTCTTCACAGAATCTGAACTCCTTACGAATGTTGGCGTTTCAGCAGCTTGGCGGAATAATGACCAGCCATAGCGAACAACGCCATAACAGCGATATAATCAGTTACAAAGAAAAGCAGCGGCTGGCTGAAATCGAAGAACACAAATTGGTTTCGCAGAAACAGATAGCTGCCGATCTCCCGCCGCAGGAAAGCAAAAATACCCCATAGCCCCAGCAGAGCGGTAAATGTGCGCAGGGCCATTGTCCGGGCGGCAGATTTGCCGTTTGCCCTTTTGCGGAGCGTTGCCATCACCGCCCCACCATGCAGTCCGGCGTGAAAGCTCATCAGTACCAAGCCCCAATAGGAGGCCAGCAGGTGAATCGTCCGGGCCAGCGCCATCCCGCTACCCGCATTCAAAAAAGTGAATACATGACGGGACATCATAACTCCACTGACAGGAAGGGCAATCATATCGGCCAGCAGGAGCAGGTCGGTCGCAGCTCTCAGGGTGCGGACGGTGCTGTACCGTCTCTTGCACAAACCTCCATACCATTTCCGGTTCAAAACATGGTGGAGGATAAACAGCGCCGACATAGCGATCCCCAGCCATTCGTGGGCAGCTTCCCCCAGCAGGGAGTAGGCCATCAGCAGCGGCAGCAGGATCACCATAGCGCCATCTACCGCCATTTTGAGGGCCGGACGGTTCTGCCTGCTCAATGAAGTCGCCCTCTCTCAGCCAGTCGGTCACGGCTTCTCTGGCCTCGTCCTGCCGGTTTTGGGCAGTCTGTCCCCTGACAGCCAGCCCATCCAGCAGTTCGGCATCCGGAAGCAGCTCCGCAATATCGCTTTCGCTGCTTCCAAGGGCGCTGCCCTCATGGGTGCAGAATGGAACCACTGTTTTTCCAGAAAAATCATAGCTCTCCAAAAAAGTAAACATGGTCATGGTCATGGTCATGGTTCCCCACCAGTTAGGATAGCCGATAAAAACCGTGTCATAGGCATCCATATCCGCCACGGAGGACGCCAATTCCGGCCTTGCGTCATCATCCTGCTCCTGCCGGGCCTGGGCAATCAGATCGTTATATTCCTCCGGGTAGACCGTAGTAGTCTCCACATGAAATAAATCGCCGCCAGCCTGGTACAGCAGCAGTTTGAGCTGGACCCATTCAGTAATACGCTGTTTCTGTTCTGTGGGAGGCGGCGGGACCGGATTAAGGGACTGTACTGGGAGGGAAACGGCTTTATTCTGCTGTATAAACGGCTGGAGAGCGGCAGCTTCCAATGGCCGAGGAATGGCGCGGAGGCACGGGAGTTAAGTGCGCAGCAGTACCGGTGGCTGATGGAGGGACTGAGCGTGGAGCAGCCAATTGCACACCGGCCTGTGGAAGGGCTCAGCATGAAATAAATGGGAGCAGGCTGCGGAAGAAGATGACGGCAGTGTGGTCGTTGCTGCCCATAAGCGGCACAAGAAGCATGAATACACGTTGGACGAACTGCCTGAAAACGTACCGGTGGAGGTGGTGGAACACCGTCTTCCGGAGGAGGAATTGGTCTGCCCGGAATGCGGGAGTACCATGACCGAAATTGGCAAGGAAGCACGCCGGCGTTTGAAGCTGGTCCCGGCCAAGGCAGTGGTTGTGGAGGACAGGTACTACACCTATGCCTGCCGGAAATGCGAGAAGGAAAATACGGAGACGACCATGGTGAAGGCTCCCAGAGAGCCGAACTTCATCCCCGGCAGCTTTGCCACGCCAGAGGCTGCGGCACATCTCATGGCGCAGAAGTTTGTCCTGGGCTCTTCCCCTGTACCGGCAGGAACAGGAACTGAAACGCCAGAATTTCCTGTTCGCTAATACTCCCAGCGGCGCAAAGAGCAGCGCGGTGATCTTCTCCCTCATCCAGACCGCCTTTGAAAATGGATTAGCCCCCTACCGCTGCCTGACATGGCTTTTATCCCCTGCCGCTGTGATGGATCTGGCTCAACCAGTTGATGTGCGGTCCCTGCTCCCCTGGAACGCTCCCGCTTCTTGTAAAGCATAATTTTTTTACCCCGTTGCCAGGGCGACTCCTGGCAGCGAGCTTTTTGATGCACGGAGATTTGTCGCTTACCCATAGAAATCGTCCGATAGAATGACTTCCGGCATGGCCCGGCCCTCCTTCAGGAAATGAAAAGAGCACGATGGTCGCATCGCGCTCTTTTCTGGGTGTTAAATTGTGTCACATTGGCATGGCCTTTCGGTAACTATCAGGTTTTTGTATGGTTCTTTATCGACCATGCCCTAAAGCGCGGCGGTCCTGATGTAGACGGCTTACAGCGCAGCCTTGATGGCGTTGATCATATTGGTTTTCTCCCAGGGCAGGTCCAACTCGGGGCGTCCGAAGTGGCCGTAGGCGGCGGTCTGACGGTAGAGGGGGCGGCGCAGGTCCAGCTCCTTGATGATGGCGGCGGGGCGCAGGTCGAATACCTTATCCACAGCTGCCTCCAGCGCGTCGTCGGCCACGGTGCCGGTACCGAAGGTGTCCACTCGGACGGACACGGGCTGGGCCACGCCGATGGCATAGGCCAGCTGGACCTGGCACTTATCCGCCAAACCGGCAGCCACGATGTTCTTAGCGACCCAGCGGGCGGCGTAAGCGGCGGAGCGGTCCACCTTGGTGGGGTCCTTGCCGGAGAAGGCGCCGCCGCCGT
>CAJUQN010000083.1 GCA_910588625.1 uncultured Oscillospiraceae bacterium | reverse complement strand
CGCCTATTCCGGCTTGTGCGGTTTTGTAAGGAATAGAGGGAAATTTCCGCAAATCTCCGTCATTTTTGTTTTGTGTGGTGTTGTAGGTAGTAGGGGGAAATATCGCCGTTACTTTGGCAAAATCCCCGCTTGCGGCACTAAAGGTATTGAGGGAAGCCCACACAGGGGAAGCCGCCACTTTCTTAGAGCAAGATTCTACCACAGTACCAAATTTCGCCTGCCCCTATGAATGGACAGTGCTGAAAACCACCCTCACCGTGCGCCGGTGGTCGGACCTGATGGCGGAAATCCTCGCCCCAGGGGAGCAGACAGACCGCTATGAATCCTATATGCAGACCCTGGGAGGCCGTCAGGCATTCGCCAATCCCTTTGACTTTTCCTGGCTGGGCCATGTGTCCAGTCTCTACGGCTGGCGGGTCCACCCCATCAGCGGGGAAAAGAACCTGCACCGGGGCGTGGATATCGCCGCCGCCCAGGGCACCGACATCCATGCCGTCCAGGACGGGCGGGTGGTGTCGGCGGGGAACGCTGGCGGCTGCGGCCTGTGCGTGGTGATCGAGGACGAAAAAGGCTATCAGTCCCGGTACGCCCACTGTGCCAGCCTCTCCGTCAACGCGGGGCAGGAAGTGAAGCGGGGGGACGTGATCGCCACGGTGGGCAGCACCGGGGACAGCACCGGCCCCCACCTCCATCTGGAGGTCATGCTGAACGGCGAATACCTGAATCCCTATTATTTTGTGGACACGGGCGGTTATACCAGCGCCCTCCCCGGCACACCGGGCGGGCCGGAAATCCCGGACAATCCCGGCGCGGCAATGGGGAGCGACCGCTTCCAGGCCATGCTGGCCGTGGCAGAGCAGTATCTCGGTTTCCCCTATGTCTGGGGCGGCGCCACCCCCGCCACCTCCTTCGACTGCTCCGGCTATGTGTCCTGGGTCATCAACCACAGCGGCTGGAGCTACGGACGGCTTGGGGTGATGGGCCTGGAGGATATCTGCACCCCGGTGTCCGCCGCTGACGCCCAGCCCGGTGACTTGATCTTCTTCATCGGCACCTACGACGCGCCCTATCCCAACCGGCCCACCCATGTGGGCATCTATGTGGGCGGCGGGCGGATGATCCACTGCGGCGACCCCATTTCCTATGCCAGCATCAACACACCCTACCCCAGCACCTTCCACACCCGGCGGCACCGATGCCACAGCTTCTCCCAACCCCGCGCCCCAGCCTTCGGCGGGGCTCACCACCCCGCCTGGAGGCCAGGGCACGGTGATCGACAATGTTTCCGGCACCGCCACCGAGAGCGGACGGGAGTTCTTCACCATCGCCACCCCGGATGAGAACGTGTTTTATCTGGTCATCGACCGCCAGCGGGACAGCGAGAACGTGTACTTTCTCAACGCCGTTACGGAGTCCGACCTGATGGCGCTGGCGGAGAAGGACCCGGAGGGGCCGTCCCAGTCCGCCGTGCCCGACCCCGCCCCGGTGTGCGCCTGTACCCAGAAATGCGTCCCCGGTGCGGTGAACGCCGCCTGTCCTGTCTGCGTCCTGTCCTGGCAGGGCTGTGCCGCCACAGCGGAGGCCCCCAGTCAGACAGACCCGGAGCCGGAGAAGCCCCAGGACAGCGGCGGGACCGGGACAGTCATCATCGTGCTTCTGGCGGCGCTGGCAGTGGGGGCCGCTGGCTGGTACATCAAGATCTACAAGCCCAAGCACGATCTGGCCGACGCGGAGGACCTGGATGAGCTGACGGGGGGCGAGGAGGAGCCCACCGTCAATGAGGATGATCTGCCCGCTCCCCTCGCCTATGAGGAACCCGCGCCCCGTTCTTATGAAGACGAGCCCTATGAGCCGGACGACCCCGAGGACTATGGCGGTGACGGCGACGTATGACACGCTTCACCGACAGCCCCTATGAGGTGTTCATGACCCAGGTGCCCACCGGGAGAAGGGGCGCGCCGCCCCCCTCCCGGCCTCCCGGCCACCCCTGCGCGGGGTGCCCCTATGATAAGGGCGCGCCATGTATCGGGGTATGCCTTCGGAAGCTGGTGAGAAAGCGCTGATGGCACCGCTTCAGTAGCCCGTATGAAGCAGGATATCGCCCATCAAAAGGGGTCGTTTCGTCAGCCGGGGAAAACAAACGGCCCGCTGAAACCGGGCGGGGACGGGAAAACCCGGAACAAACGGAGCGTGTGGAGCCTGTGTCCGGCGTATTTCAAAGGTGCTCACTGTGCCGTATTCCCGGAAAAGCTGGTTGAGCCGTGCATACTGGCCGGGTGTCCAGAGGGCGGGATGGTGCTGGACCCCTTTGCGGGGAGCGGCACCACCGGCGCTGTCGCCAAACGCCTCGGGCGCAGCTTCACCGGAGTTGAAATCAACCCCGCATACTGCAAGATCGCCGCTGATCGTATTGCGGCAAGTTAAGGAAGGACGTGATACTTATACAATTAGTAATCACCGAAAAGCCGTCCGTGGCCCGAGCCATCGCCCAGGTGCTGGGGGCCTCGGACAAGCGGGACGGCTATTTTGAGGGGAATGGCTGGCTGGTGGGCTGGTGTGTCGGCCATCTGGTGGAGCTGGCCCCTGCCGACGCCTACGACCCCAGGTATTCCAAGTGGACCTACGCCGACCTGCCCATCGTCCCCGGCGAATGGCAGTACCGGGTGCTGCCGGACACCAGGAAGCAGTACAACATTCTGGTGCGTTCCGGCTACGCGGCGCGGGAGGGCAGGCATCTGGTCCCCACGGAAAAGGGACTGGCCCTGGCCTGGGCTATGCCCGACCAGCTCAAATCCGCCAAACTGACGGCGGAGTGGGAGGAACGGCTGGGGGCTGTGGAGCGGGGTGAGCTGGCCCCGGAGGAGTTCATGGCCGGGATCGTGGAGATGCTGCGGGGGCTGGTACGGAGCTACGCCAACGTGTCCGTGGCCTCGTCCGCTCTGTCCCGTTCCGGGCGGACCGTGATGGGCAAGTGCCCCCGGTGCGGTAAGGATGTGGTGGAGGGAAAAAAGAGCTTTTTCTGCGAAGGCTACTACGACACGCCGCCCTGCGGCTTTGCCCTGTGGAAAAACAACCGCTTTTTCGCCAGCAAGCGCAAGGAGCTGACCCGAAAGATCACCGCCGCCCTCCTGCGAGACGGTCGGGCCCATGTGACCAACCTGTTCTCCGAGCGCAAGGGCGTTTTCTATGACGCCACGGTGGTGATGGTAGACGACGGCGGGAAATATGTGCGCTTTGAGCTGGAATTTGACAAGAGGAAGGGAGCGAAATGAAGATGGAAAAAACCAAAAAATTTGATCAATGCCTGAAAAACCTGCTCACCGTCAGCGGGACGGGCCGGGATGAGCTGGCCCGCGCGGCGGGTGTGTCCGTGCCGGTGGTGAACCGCTGGCTCAACGGGGCCAGCGCCCCAGACGTGTATCAGTTCCGGGCCATCGCCAACTACTTCGGGATGCCCTATGGATGGTTCCTGGATGGGGACGATGATTTCCCCGGCGCGGAGGAAGTGGCCGAGAAGCTGGGCCTGTCCCCGGATACGGTGGAAGCCCTGCGGGAGCTGGCCGGTTCTGGGCAAGAGGGGGTGCTGGCGGCGGTGGACGACGCCGTCCACGCCGTCATTGGCGCTGCCTGCGCCGCATATGGCGAGGTGCTGCCTCTCACGGAGCAGTTCTCCCACATTGCGGAGGCGGCCCTTGCCTTGTGCGGGGAGGGCCGGTGATGGATCGGGACGCGGCCCGGAAACGGGAGGCCGGGTTCCTTTCCCGCGAGGGGGATGCGGCGGCGGTCTACCGCTTTGACACGGGTGCGATGGCGGATTCCCCTGTGCCCCTGGAACAGGCGCGTTCGACGGGAGAAAGCCCTATCATCAGCGGGTATGACCTGATCGCCACCGGCCCGATCATGCGGGGCGCGGACGCCCTCGCCATATTGGAGGAGTACCGGGCCAACGGCTTCGCAAGGCCCGGTGATGTAGTCTCGTTCAAACAGGACGGCGCGGTGACGTGCTGGTATGTAGACCAGCTCGCCTTCTCCAAGCTGCCCGGTCTGCTGGAAAACCATCTGAAAACCGCTGAACTGGGCATGGAGCAGAACTGCAACCAGATCGACGGCATCATCAACAACACCGCGCCCAAATTCAATGAGCTGGCAACCGAGGACGAAGCCCTTTTCCTGGTGGGCGGCACCACCTACCTCCATGTCCAGACCAGCGACAGCGACCGCGACTATACCCATGACGACTGCTATGCCACCTATGACTACACCCTCTATGACAGGGAAACCATGCGGCAGTTGGACGGCGGACGGATGGAGATCGTTTCGGATATTCGGGACGATCCCCATCAGGTCCATTTGCTGGCTGTGCGGAATATTTTGGAGTGCAGGACGGACCTGGGTGGCGCTCCCCTGGAGCCTGTGTCCATAGACCTGCTGGAGATCTTACAGGATGCCGCTATGCGGGAGATGGAGGCGCGCGTTGCCGCCATCAAAGCATCCAAGCCCTCCCTGCAGGGCAGTCTGAAGCAGTGCCAGCAGGAGGTGGCGGACCGTGCCCAAGGCAGCGGCTCCCCCGGCAGGCACGGCCCCGAGAAAGGGCGGTGACGATGTGAAGCTGTCTAAAATCGAGCAGGAGACCATCATCAATTTCAACGAGGCCGAGCCCACCGCCAGTGTCTACACCCACAATGTGGTGCTGAAAAACCAGCTTTTGGCCCTGTGCCGGACCCATCCGGGACAAGTGCGCCAGACCGCCGCCAACCGCTGGGGCGGGCTGAGCTTTGAGCTGCCCAAGAAGTGGCTGAAGGTGTCGCCGCCCCGCATCCTCTCCCCTGCGCAGAGGGCGGTGCTGGACAGGATGAACCAGAAGCAGCGCGGAAATTAATCGGCTAAGTTTACAACAGAACCCGGCATCATCCACAGAGGATCAATGCCGGGTTCTGCTATCATGCGAAAAAAGTAACGCCCTGCCTTTCGGCAGGGCGTTATAAACATTTTAATCCCGAACATTTGTAAGCCGCCTATCGGGAAGCGAACACTATTTGCAGTCCTGACCATTTATAAGCCGCATATCAGGAAGCGAACACTATTTTAAGGGAAGTTAATTCCTGTTACATATTATACGCATGAGCTTGGCGTATGTCAATAGCTAACCACACGTTTTGAAGATACTTGACAAATTCACCCCAGCAGATCGCCGCACATTTCATCCGCTGGACGTTATCCGTAGGCATGACACGGAGGCGATCGTCCCTCCGTGCCCTTTTATTCTGTAATGAAGGAGGATTTCATGGCAAACAAACTGCAATATGTATCTGAACTGGCAGACCAGACCGCCCATAAGGTGACGAACAGCACAGCCGAATGGAAGCGGTATTTATCCGCCAGCAGCCGTCTATTCAAATATCCCTTTGACGAACAGCTCCTGATCTACGCCCAGCGGCCCGACGCCACCGCCTGCGCCAGCATGGAGTTGTGGAACAATACCATGCGGCGCTGGGTGAAGCCCCGTTCCAAGGGCATCGCCCTCATCCGCAAGGACAGGCGGGGCAGGCCCACCCTGGAATACGTCTTTGACGTGTCGGACACCCGCCCGGTGAAGGGGGCCAAAACGCCCTACCTGTGGGAGATGGGCGAGGAACACCACGCCGCCGTACTGGAGGCGCTGGAGCGGCGGTACGGCCCCGCCGAGGACGGGGACATTGGCGAACAGCTTATGGAGCTGGCGGCGCGGGCGGTGAACGAGGTCTACCGGGACAGCCTCACCGATCTGGCCTATGACGTGCAAAACAGTCTGCTGGAGGAGCTGGACGAACTCAATCTGGAGGTGCGCTTCCGTGATGTGCTCACCGCCAGCGTCCAATACGCCGTCCTCACCCGCTGCGGCCTGGACCCCGCCGAGTTCATGGAGGACGGCGATCTGGCGGGGATCACCGAGTTTTCCACACCCGCCGTCCTCCACCACTTGGGCCGCGCCGCCAGCGCGGTGTCCAGGGAACTGCTCAATGAGATCGGCAGGGCGGTCAAGACCTGGGACCGGGAGCAGGCGAAAGAAAATAAGAAAAATATGGAAAACCCCCTTGCAATTTCGCGGGAAACCGGGTATACTGAGGATGCAAGAGAATTTAGCGCTGTAAAGCACGAAAGCATCGAAAGGAGCGGTCAAGATGAAGGAGCTGGCATACAAGCAGGCGGGCGATTACCTGATCCCGGACCTGATGATGGACGGAGCGGACGAGTTGGAGGAGATGCCCCTGGGCAAGTATGGGATGCTGCGGCAGACCTTCCTGATGGACCATCATCCAGGGACGTACACGTCCATGCTGCTGACCGGGCGGCTGGGTCCCCACCTGCGGGAGATCGACACTCAGGCGCGGGAGCAGGTGGACAGGATGGTGGCCGACCTGAAGAAGCAGAACGGCGTGGACGAGGCGATGAAGGCCCGCGATCAGATGGGTTGGGTACAGGCGGTGAACAGCTTCACGCAGCAGGTGGAGGAGATCGTTCTGACAGAAATCGTCTACAGGTAAATCAAGATGAGCAACAAACGGCGGGCGAACGGCCCGCCGTTTCCATGTCTGCGGACGATGTGAAAGCGCAGACGAAAGGCCCCGACCTCTCCCAATTCCATTTGTTCCCCCCGGTGGAGGAGCAGGTGGAGCACATCGCCCAGGCCCAGACCGAGGAACGGCGGATAGTTCAGCAGCAGACCGTCATCCCTGCTGAGCCGGTGCCGGACGCGGTGGTTGGCCGCGCCCTCACCTGCGGCGGCAACGGCCAGCACAGTATTGAGCGCATTGTGGCGTTTTTCCAGAAAGCTCCCCTGGGTTCCGCCGCCGCGTCTTTCATGAAAAACGAGTTACAACTCTGATTTTTTGCGCTTTAGGCCAACCAATGACCCCCAAAATTTACTGGCCGATGTGGTAAACCTGTTCACACCCCGCGAGGAGTTTCGCGCGGTAGAGGACTTTGCCCCGGCTCGGCCAAGCTTTATCACCGAGGATGAGATCGACCAACTGCTTTTGCGTGGCGGCAGTTATGAGGACAGCAAATTCGGCATTTATTCTTACTTTGTGCAGGGCCATAACGCCCAGGAGTGCGCCAAGTTTTTGCGGGAGGCGTATGGCGAGGGCGGGTTCGGCCACATCGGATACAATGAATCTCACGGCAGCAAGGGGATCAAATTCACCCGCGAGGATGAAATCTCCGGGTTCAAGGGCTACGATACTATTACGCTGAACTGGAACCAGGCGCAGAAGCGCGTCCGGGCGCTGATTGACAGCGGAAAATATCTCAGTGTACTGCAAGAATCCAACCTTTCCTACTATGAAAAAAGCCAGCTCGCCCGGAGGATCTATTGGTTCTATCAAGCTGATCCCAACCGGACAGCGCACGTTGACCCCGACATGGATGCGGCGGTTCGGACGATCCTGGATGTACTGAATGCGGACGGCCCCGAAAAAATGTCCGGGCTGCTTCATGAGATGGCCAACATCCTGGCGGCTGTGTCCCCGGACAGTGAAGCCTACCAGCGCATGATCCCTGTCCTGCGGGACGTGGAGGCGTTCCGGCGGGGCGAATACTCCCTGTTCACGCCGCTGTCCGAGTCGGCGTTGGAGGCCGAACGACAAGCGAAGCAGGCGGCGAAGGAGGCCCGGAAGGCCGAACAGGAGGCGCAAAAGGCTGAACAGACGCACCGCATCCAAGCCCAGAGGGATATCCCGGAGGAGCTGGAGGGCAAGCTGGCCGCTGCCGCCCGCGCCCTGGGAAAGAAGATGCAGCCCCAGGTGACAGAAGCTGACGATGGGCAGATGTCCTTCGACCTGTTCTCCATGTCCGCCCCGGCACAGGAGAAACCGCCCGCCGCCGAACTCGCCGCGCCCCAGGCAGAGGAGGAGAGCTCTCGCGCCCCCTGGTGGGATGAGCTGAATGAGATCAGGCAGGCCCACCCGGACAGCCTCATCCTGTATCAGATGGGAGATTTCTTTGAGCTGTACGGCGAGGACGCCAAGACCGCCGCCGCCCTGCTGGGCCTGACACTCTTTACCCGGCCCATCGGCGGCGTGGGACGCGTGAATATGTGCGGCTTCCCCACCCATGCGCTGGATGAATCTGTGGAAAAACTGCGGGCCAACCATGACGTGACTGTTGTCCCCACTGACAGACAGCCCCACACCATGCGCACCTTTCCTGACGGGGCCGATGATGTCAAGGTTACCGTCACCGTCCCCAACTACAAAGCAACGGCGATTTGATGCGCGACCCGGAGATGACCTTCCGGGTGGACCGGGACAAGGGGACGCTGGAACCGCTCACCTTCCAACAGGACGGTTCTATTCAAGTCTATCAGCAGGTCTATCCCGAACCCGGCAGGTGGGTCCCCAAGCTGCGGAGCGATTTGAACCACTTCGCCCAGGGCTGGTTCAGTAACATTGCCCAGCAGAGATACCGCAAGCGGGAGGCTGTTGTGGTGCGGGACGGCGAGGATGTACGCCTGACCTTTGACCAGGACGGCAAGGCGGTGGAACCTGCTGCGGCACCAGCAGAAAATAGTGCTTTAGGCGATAATCCTACCGTCAGGCAGATCTATGAGCACTATACGCCCATGGTCAAAAATCTGGTGCTGGCGGATACGGCATATCAAAACGCCTGCGCCAACTCTGACCGGGACCTCGCCCGCTTGGAGGGTAACGAGGCGATCAAGCGGGCGGTGCTGGCGATCAATGATACGCTGCTGCTGAAGCAGTATTATGACAATTCCGCTTTCCATGACCGTATCCATCAGGAGATCATCAGCGAAACCTATACCGTGCTGTCCCAGCCCCAGCCGGAACAGGCCGCAGAGAGCGGCAGTCAGACTTACAGCCGTGAGTTCATGTACCGCCGCCTGAGTGTCTTGAAGTCGGACTGCGAATATTTTTTAGGCGCTGGCGGTCGAAATGAGAAGCATTTGTTAGAGGGCGGCAGCGTTGAAAAGCAGATCGCCAAGATGCGTGAATTATATGACACCGTTCCCGAAAAACCGGAATGGCTGACGGCGGAGGACATTGACCGCTACGAACAGCGCATGACTGCCCCGGAGCAGGGCATAGCGTGGGCGGTCAGCCCCGTCACGCTTTACCGGGAGCTGCTTGAAATGACGGACCGGGAGATCAACCGAGGCGGCTGGCTTTATGAGCAGCTTCGGAACCGCACCAATACCTATGACAGCGCAAAAGAGGCCCTTGACAGTGAATTGTATGCCTATGTGAAGCACGTTGCCACCGGCTATCCCGACATGATGGCGGCGTATCACACTCTGCCCAAGTTCCGGGAATGGCTGATCGAGGACCTGATGGAGCGCAACTATCAGGATGTTTCTCTTGACCAGCGGGACGCACCTGACCGGCATTCCAAGGACGTGGATGCCCCGGAGTGGGCGAAGGACGCGCCGCCTACGCCGAAGCCGCAGTATGTAACATGGTCAGCCAAAGGGCCTATAAAGCGGCAGAATCCTGTCCCGGCTGCTCCCGCTGCGGGCCATTCAGAACCGGGACAGGACGGGTCCAATCCCCCAGCACCCCCCGCGCCGGAGGCAGCGTTGAAACCCACCGGGGCGGGTGCGCCGGAGCAGCCGGAAAACGATGCTGCTATCCCTGTGGAGCCCGGCTTTGCGCCTATGGCGGAACAATACTGGGATCTGAAAGCCCAGCACCCGGACAAGCTGGTGGGCGTCCAGGTGGGGGAGTTCATGATGTTCTACGGCAAGGACGCGGAGGAGGCTTCCGCCGCGCTGGGGACCAAAGCGCTGGTGCTGGACCTTCCCGGCCTGGGCCAAACCCCTGCCACCGGGAGTCGGGACGCATGGCAGGCGGTTCTTAAAAAGCTGCTGGAACATGGGCACAGCGTGGTGCTGGCCCGCCCCGACCCGGAGCGCGGCCCGGACGCGCCCTATGAGGTTATCCAGGAAAGCAGCGCCGCCGACTATATCCCCGTCGGCATGGAGCTGATGATGGACGGGCGGCGCATGAAGATCGACAGTGTGGACTATACCAACAACGAGGTCAAGCTGCTGGACCTGGATTTGAAGGGCTGGTTTCCCGTTTTCCGTTCAGCGCCCGTCCCCTATGTGCGGGAATCCGTGGAGAACGCGCTTACCAGCGAGGAGTACATCGCCGCTGAAATGGCGCACCGGCTCAGACAGGAGGAAACGGCAGAGCAGGCCGCTGCCACTAATGCCCCGGATCATGAAGCGGCGGGTGGCCCCGCACAGCCTCCCGAGCCGGAGCCGGAACAGGTGGAAATCGACGGCGGGCAGATCGCACCGCCCGAACCGCCAGCGCCCCGGCCCGCCCAGGAGCGGCACAATTTCCACATCACCGACGATAACCTGGGTGCGGGCGGTGAGAAAACCAAATATCAGTACAATGTGACGGCCATCCGCACCTTGAAGCAGATCGAGGGGGAGGGCCGTCTTGCCACACCCGAGGAGCAGGAGGTTTTGTCCCGCTACGTGGGCTGGGGCGGTATTTCCAAGGCGTTCGACCCCGACGACCCCAAGTGGGCCAAGGAGTACGCCGAGCTGAAGGAGCTGCTGACCCCCGAGGAGTACGCTTCCGCCCGCAGTACGGTGCTCAACGCCCACTACACCAGCCCTACCGTCATCAAAGCCATGTATCAGGCGGTGGAGCGCATGAACTTTCGGCCGGGGACGGTGCTGGAGCCCTCTATGGGCATCGGCAATTTCTTCGGCCTCCTGCCGGAGTCCCTGGCCGGGGCCAAGCTGTATGGCGTGGAGCTGGACAGCCTCACCGGGCGCATCGCCCGCCAGCTTTATCAGAAAGCCGATATCACCGTGGACGGCTTTGAAACAACCGGCCAGCGGGATTTCTACGATCTGGCCGTGGGAAACGTGCCCTTTGGACAGTACCATGTCAACGACCCGGCCTATAACAAGCTGGGTTTCAACATTCACAACTATTTCTTCGCCAAGGCGCTGGATCAGGTGAGACCTGGCGGCATCGTGGCCTTTGTCACCAGCCGTTACACCATGGATGCCAAGGACACCACCGTGCGCAAATATCTGGCGGAGCGGGCCGACCTGCTGGGGGCCATCCGTCTGCCGGAAAACGCCTTCAAAGCCAACGCCGGGACAGAAGTGGTGTCCGATATCATTTTCCTGCAAAAGCGGGACCGGCCCGCCGTAGAGCTTCCCAGTTGGGTTGGGGTGGGCGAGAATGACGATGGATTTAAGATCAACAATTATTTTTTAGAGCACCCGGACATGGTGCTGGGCACCCCCACCTCGGACAGCACCCAGTATGGCAGACAGGACTACACCGTGGCCCCCATCGAGGGGGCAAACCTCTCTGACCAGCTTGCCGGGGCCATTCAGCACCTCTCCCCGCCCGATAGGGAGCTGCTGGAGCTGGACGCGGCGGGTGAGCAGACCGGCGAGGCGCTGGAATCCATTCCCGCCGACCCGTCCGTGCGCAATTTCAGTTACACCCTTTATGACGGCAAGCTCTATTTCCGCGAGAATTCCCGCATGACGCCGGTGACGCTGGGCAAGACGCCCATGGAGCGCGTCAAGGGCATGATCGCCATTCGGGACAGCGCCCGGAAGCTCATCGACCTCCAACTGCAAAACGCCGGGGACGATGGAGTCAAGGCGGAACAGGCCAAACTCAACCACTTTTACGACCAATTCACCAAGAAATACGGGCTGCTGAACAGTCTGGGCAATAAGCTGGCCTTTGAGCAGGATTCCGCCTATCCCCTGCTGTGTTCGCTGGAGGTTATCGACGATGAGGGCAAGCTGGAGCGCAAGGCGGATATGTTCACCAAGCGCACCATCCAGAACCGCCGCC
>CAJUQN010000082.1 GCA_910588625.1 uncultured Oscillospiraceae bacterium | reverse complement strand
TCCGCTTTCTTTCAACATAGCCAGATTTCCTATGTTCTAATTCGGGAGTAATAATCAGATGGTGTTGCTTAATACGCTGGACTTTCTCGCTGAACAGTTGCTTGCATCTCAAGAAAAAAGTAATGAGGATTATTAAAAGAGCCAGCAGGACAAGAACAATCTTGCCTCTGCTGGCCATGCTTGAACGGTTGCTTTTTATATCAGGGGAAATACAATAGTAATCGTAGTTCCTTCTCCAACCTGGCTGCATAGGTTGATCGTTGCGTTGTGGTATTGTGCAATATGTTTGACAATCGAAAGTCCCAGCCCGGTTCCGCCAGACGCTTTTGACCTGCTCTTGTCCACCCGGAAAAACCGTTCAAACACTCTGGACTGATACTCTGGCGGTATACCGATTCCGGTATCCTTTACTGTAACTGATACACCTTTTACATCGTTAGAGACAGCAATCTCTACATTTCCACCCTCAACATTGTACTTAATGGCATTATCGCAGAGGTTATAGAGCATTTCATATAAAAAGGTACGCACACCATTGATGCAGGTATTCTCACCTGAAACCGTGAGATGAACGTGCTTCTGTACCGCAGTATCATCGAGGGCATCCGCCACATTTTCTGCTATCTCCAAAAGGTCCACGTTCTCCTGAGTTAAAGCCACGCCTTCGTCAAGCTGCGAAAGATGGATAATATCCTCTACCAACGTCACCAGCCGCGCGGCTTCCGTATGGATCAGGCCGGAAAAATGGGGAATGTCCTCTTGCTTGACCATCCCGTTTTTCAGCAGTTCCGCACTGCCCAGGATAGATTGCAGCGGCGTTTTCAGCTCATGGGATACGTTTGCGGTAAATTCCCGGCGGCAGCGCTCGGCGGACGCTTGTTCCGTCACATCAAAGGCCAATAGCACCGTACCAATCACAGCGCCATCCGATTCGATTCGGCTGATGTCGAATTGCAGGTCACGGCCATTTTTCTCCTCCCGCACCTCGCTATATCCATGATCCAAGGCAGCCAGGATGGCTTGACTCAACTCATGGCTGCGATCCACGGTCAGAAAATCCTTTCGGACACAAGAGTGGTCCACGCCAAACAGTCTTTGTGCCGCTGGGTTAATGCTCAGAATTGAGCCCTTCTTGTCCAGAACCACCAACCCTTCGTTCATGCTTTGGGTGATTTGCTCAAACTCATCCGTCATGGCCCGCAGTTTCCGCAGCTGGGCACTGATCTGCCCATGCTGCTGCTGGATACGGCGGAGAAAGGGCGCTAATTCTTCATAGGCATCATTCTCCAGCGGGTGATCCAGATCCAGCGAGTTGAGCGGTCGGACGATATTCTTTGCCATCCAGTTTGCCAGGATTGCGGAAAGAATGACCGCAAGAACCGCCACCAGCAGAATGGGCTGAAACATAACCAAAACCAGAGCCAACTCTGTTGTCTGACTGATGGAAATGCGCAGCACGGTCCCGTCATTTAATGCTTTGGCATAATAGAGCGTGCGTTCCGTGAGCGTTGTGGAATAGCGGACGCTGCTGCTCTCCCCCTTTGCAAACGCCTCCCGAACCTCTATGCGGTCTGCGTGGTTTTCCATACTTTCTGCGGGATTCAACGTGTCAAACAGCACAGTACCATCAGACGCAATCCAGGTCAGGCGGTAGTCCGGGGTCCAGGTGTAGCGGTAATCCCGCCCGGTCAGCTTGTTCAGATAGTCCTGCCCATCTGTCTCCACCGCGTAGGCGGCTAACCTCAGTTCATCCTTTAACTGCTTTTCCTGAACTGTGCCGAAATAATCGTATAGACAGCCCATCACGATGATAAGGCTGGCCAGCAGGACTGCCGATGCCGCGCATAGAATGGAGCGAAATATTTTCTTTGTCATGGATCTACCTCCAATTGGCAGCGTATCGAGTACATTCCCGCTCCGCTACTTCCGAAATTTTGCTAATGCGTATTCAAAATTGACGCCATAGCAATGCGTGTCCGCCTCAGTCGCCTTAATGCTCTCTATGACAAGATCATTCGCCGCTTTACAGGCTTCCGGCAAACTCCCGCTCTGCAAATACACTGCCGTAAAGGCTGCGGCAAACAAATCTCCGGTACCATGAAAGCGCCCTGGCAGTAATTTGGCCCACACCTCTGTGAATTTCCCTCCAGAATAGATCAATTCGCCGATTCTGCCGCTCTGTTCAGCGCCTGTCATTACAATGACAGCGGGCGTCAGATCTGCAAGCATGGCAATACACGATTTCAAGTATTCAATCGGCGCGTTGTCCCGATATTCCATCCCGGTCAGGAAGCAAACCTCCGTAAAATTTGGGAGTATGACGTGCGCCGACTGGATGAGATCCGCCATTGCGGCAACATATTTGTGGTCAAATGCCGGATAAAGCCTCCCATAATCACCAAACGCGGGATCAATCAGGATATCGGCCCCTCCCTTGGCAAAATCCCGGAAACAGACCTTCGCAGCATCGATTGCGGCGGCGGAGCCAAGATACCCCAGCAGGAAAGCATCAAACCTGAAATCGTTTTTGCGCCATGCCTCCATAATGTTCCACATTTCAGGTGTGAAATCGAAACAGGTCCATTCGGGGAAAGCGGTATGATTGGAAAGGATTCCTGTTGGCAGAACACACGTTTCGATGCCATAAGCAGAGAGTACCGGCAGCGCCACGGTCAAAGAACATTGCCCCACACAAGACAGATCCTGTATCGTCAAAATGCGCTTTCCTGTCACGGCTTTACCTCCAGCCGGTAGCCCACATTACGGATCGTTTCGATTATCGCTCCATAACTTCCCAGCTTCTGACGCAAGGTCCGGATGTGCATATCCACGGTCCTGGTTTCACCGGAATAGTCCGAATCCCAGATGCTGGTCAGGAGTTTTTCTCTGGTGAACGCAACACCGGGGGAGGACAGGAACAGGCGCAGCAATTCAAATTCCTTATAGGTGAGGGAGATCCGCTCACCGCCTGCCATGACGGTATGCTCCGCCAGATCCATCACCAGATCATTTACCGCCAGAACCTCCGGGTTCTGCCTGGGATGGCACCGGCGCAGTACCGCCTTGACCCGTGATACCATCTCCATCATGCCGAAGGGCTTGACCAGATAATCATCCGCGCCCAGATCCAGACTCTGGATCTTATCATACTCCGCCCCTTTGGCTGTTGCCATGATGACCGCGATCTCACGGGTCGCACTGGATTCCTTCATCAGCTTCAGCAATTCAACTCCGCTTTTTCCGGGCAGCATGACATCCAGAATCACAAGCTGGGGAATTTCCGCGTGTAATGCCTCCAGGAAAGAATCGCCATCCATAAAGCCTCTGACCTCAAAACCTGCGCTTCGCAATGCATAGAGTTCAAGGCTCTGAATGCTTTCATCATCTTCTACGCAAAAAATCATGTTCTTTCCCCCTTTCTGAGCGAGATTATCATACCACAGACACTTCTTACTATCAATGCGCCTATCCGTTCTTATCCCCAGTGATAGAGAAGATAACCCACTCTGCGATATTAACAGCATGATCGCCAATTCGCTCCAGGTATTTATCAATCATCAGCAGATCAAGGGCGCGTTCTCCGACCGTAGGAGCTTCCGCAATCTTTTGAATCAACACAGCTCTGACCTGTGTAAAATAGCGGTCAATGGTATCATCGTGTGCGATCACCGTTCTGGCCAGGTTACTATCCTGCCGGACGTAGGAATCCACGCTCTCCGTGACCATTTTGATCGTCTCCTGCGCCATTTCACGGATATGGCCCACATCCTCCGGGACGTAGCCCTCTGACAGCATGGCCAGGATGATCTCCGCGATATCGGACGCCTGGTCTCCGATGCGCTCCATATCCGTGATGATCTTCAGCGCGGCGGAGATTTGCCGCAGGTCACGGGCCACCGGCTGCTGCTGGAGAAGCAGCTTCAAGCACAGGCTCTCGATGTCCCGCTCCATCTGGTCGATCTCCCCGTCCAGCGGCCCGACCTTCTCCGCCAGGGTCTTGTCTCCCTCGGTCAGAGCCTTTGCCGCCAGGGAGATCGCCTCCTCGCACAGCGCGCCCATTTGAATCAGTTCATTTTTCATCAGGGCAAGCTGCTCGTCAAATCTGCTCCGCATTATCCAAACCTCCCCGTAATGTAGTCCTCCGTTTTTTGGCATTCCGGTCGGGAGAACAGCTTTTCTGTCTCACCGTATTCGATCAGCTCCCCCAGCAGGAAGAAAGCGGTATAGTCCGAAATGCGGGCGGCCTGCTGCATATTGTGGGTCACGATGATGATGGTATACTGTTCCTTCAGTCCCATGGCCAATTCCTCGATTTTGGAGGTGGAGATGGGGTCCAGGGCACTGGTGGGTTCGTCCATCAGCAGCACCTTCGGCTCCACAGCCAGGGCGCGGGCAATGCACAGCCTCTGCTGCTGGCCCCCGGAGAGGCCCAGGGCGTTCTTTTTCAGCCGGTCTTTCACCTCGTCCCAAATCGCCGCGCCCCGGAGGGAACGCTCCACAATATCGTCCAGCTTGGCCTTGTTGCGGACGCCATGGGTCCGGGGGCCGTAGGCGATGTTGTCATAGATGCTCATGGGGAAGGGATTGGGCTTCTGGAACACCATGCCGATCTCTTTGCGCAGCAGGTTCACATCCAGACCGGTGGCGTACACGTCCTGCTCCCCATAGCGCACCTCGCCGGTGATCTTCACGCCGGGAACCAGATCGTTCATCCGGTTCAGCGTTTTCAGGAAGGTAGATTTCCCACACCCGGAAGGGCCAATAAAGGCGGTGATGTTCTTTTCCGGGATTGCGATATTGATATTGTTCAGCGCCTGCGTGCCGCTGTACCAGAGACACAGGTGATCTGCGGTGATGATGCTTCTCATAACGCTCTCCTTTTCTTGAAATACCGGCTGACCAGGACGGCGGCAAAGTTGATGGCCAGTGTCAGCAGCATCAGGATGGCGGCGATGGCAAAGGACGCCTCCTTGGCTCCGGGCCGGGGTTCGTTGGCATAGAGATACAGCGCCACAGTAAGGGTGGCCCCGGAGCTGCCCATGGCGGTGAAAAAATCATTGACCGCATGGGCAAAGCCCGCCGTGAACAGCAGCGCCGCCGACTCCCCCATGATCCGCCCCGCCGACAGGATACAGCCGGTGACGATCCCATCCACGCAGCCGGGAAGTACCACTGTCCGTACCACCCGCCATTTTCCGGCTCCCAGGCCGAAGGCCCCTTCCCGGTAACTCTGAGGCACGGTTTTCAGACTCTCTTGGGTGGTGCGCAGGATGGTGGGCAGGTTCATCACCGCCAGGGTCAGCGCCCCGGCCAGCAGGCAGGAGCCGAACGTATTGGCAAAGAGCAGCATCCCCACCAGCCCGAAGATGATGGACGGGATGCCGGACAGGGTCTCCGCCGCGTACTCGATGACAGCCACCAGCTTTCTGTTCCGGGCGTACTCGGTGAGGTAGATGGCCGCTCCCACGCCGAAGGGCAGAACCACCAGCAGAGCGGCGATCAGGATGTAGAGGGTGTTCAGAATATCCGGCAGGATGCCGATGGTATCGGTCAGGTAGCTGGGCTTGCTGGACACCAGCTCCCAGGTGAGGTTTGGGACACCCTTGTACAGAACAAAGCCGATGAGGAACAGGGCCAGACCGCAGGTGAGCGCCGCCGACAGGATCATCAGCCCTTTCATCAGGCCGATATAGAACCTCCTGCCAGAAGAAATGGTCGTGTTCACGTTCAACCCTCCTTATCCCGTTTGAGAAAGAAATTCAGCGCGGCGTTGATGAGCATGATGAACAGGAACAGCACCAGGGCGATGGAGAACAGCGCCTGTCTTTGCAGGCCGCTGGCGTAGGACATCTCGCTGGCTACCGCGGTGGTGAGGAACCGGACGCTTTCAAAAAGGGAGGGCATATTGGGTGCGTTTCCAGCCACCATCATCACCGCCATGGCCTCGCCGATGGCCCGGCCTACCCCCAGCACCACCGCCGCCGCGATGCCGCTCTTTGCTGCCGGGGCGGACACGCGAAACCATGTCTCAACAGGCGTGGCCCCCAAGGCCAGGGAGGCGTCCTCATATTCCTGGGGAACGGCCTCCAGCGCGGTGACGGACACCTTGATGATAGAGGGCAGGATCATAACGGACAGCACCACAATGGCCGAGAGCAGACTGGCCCCGTCTGGCACATGAAAGAGCCGCCGGATTCCCGGAACCAGCACCAGCATCCCCACCAGACCGTATACCACCGAGGGGATGCCCGCCAGCAGGCTGACGGCGGACTCCACCACCGATTTTACCTTTGCCGGGGCCAGCTTCGCCAGGTACACCGCCGTGAAGAAGCCCACCGGCACACCAAAGAGAATCGCCCCGGCGGTTCCGTAGACACTGGTGAGGATAAAGGGCAGGATGCCGAAGGAAGGGACTGCCGCAGTGGATTCCCAGGTGTCCCCCAGCAGAAATTGGAACAAGCCAATCTCCCGGATAGCGGGGATGCCGGAGATCACCAGGTAAACGGTAATCAGCAGGACACAGCCTACTGTGACCAGACCCAGGAGCAAAAAGATCGCGTGGATCAGGTTTTCCATAAACCGTTGATGTTTTCCCATAAGTTTTGCCTCCTGACAGGTGGGAGCGGCGGCAGAGACAGCCGCCGCTCCATGAGAGGGATTCAGTTCGCCGCCACGGCCCCGGCCTTGCTGATGAGTGCGGAGGCATCGGCGGAGGTTGCGAAGTCAAAGAACGCCTGGGCCGCATCGGACAGCTTGGTATCGGTCTTTGTCACCAGGACGAAGGGACGCTGGATGGCGTAGCTGCCGTCCTTCACAGTCTCCTCGGAGGGGGCCACGCCGCCCACGGTGAGGGCGCGGATACTGTCGTCCAGACTGGCCAGGGATGCGTAGCCAATGGCGTCCGGGTTCTGAGCCACGGCGGTGATGACGTTTCCGGTGGAAGTCAGCTCCTGGCGGTACTGGCACTTGTCCTTGGTGCCGGTAACCGATTCAAAGCCGTCCCTGGTGCCGCTGCCGGCCTCCCGGCCAATGAGAACCACAGGCGCGTCGCTGCCGCCCACGTCCTTCCAGTTGGCAATCTCGCCGGTGTAGAGTTTGGCGATGGTTTCCACATCCAGGTCGGCCACGGGGTTGTCCGGGTGGACGATGACAGCGATGCCGTCATAGGCCAGGACGGTGGCGGTCAGGCCGCTGGCTGCTTCCTCGTCCTTCAGATCGCGGCTGCTCAGGCCAATGTCGCAGCGGCCCTCCTGGACAGCCTGGATGCCGGAGCCAGAACCGGTGGGATTGTAGGTGAAGGTCACGCCGTCATTCTGCTCCATGAACGCCTCGCCCAGCGCCCCGATCACCTCCTCCATGGAGGTGGAGCCGTCCGTGGCCACCGTACCGGAAAGCTTCTGGGCACACCCGGCCAGCATAGACCCGACCACGGCAGCGGCCATCACCAGGCCAAGCAATTTTTGCGTTTTCTTTTTCATGACAAAAAACTCCTTATTCCTGTTTGATTTGTAACGTGTCTTGGGAGATTGGCAATTTGCCTGCCGATCTTCCCGTCCACAAGAACAAGGATACCGCCTGGATGTAAAATGCGAAAGACAACTTTGGTAAAACCTGTGTAAAGTTTTATGCTCGATTGTAAAGTTTATGTTTCCTACCCTTTCTGCGCGAAATAGCCATTCAGAGCGTATTTGTACTGATACTCCTGGAATCGCTGACGGAAATCCTCACTGTCAGCGCGGAACGTGCGCAAGGACTGATGGATGTCCATATTGCCGTGGGCAATATCAATCACGCATCCGGCGATGTTGGAGCAGTGATCCGCCGTGCGTTCCAAATTGGTCAGCAGATCAGACCACGCAAAGCCCGCGTCAATGGAGCAATCCCCTTTCTGCATACGGAGGATGTGGCGGGTCCGAAGCTGTTCCTTCAACTGGTCGATCACCTGCTCCAAAGGCTCCACCAGGGAGGCCGCGTTCAGATCATTGTGAAGGAATGCGGTCAAGGACAAGTCCAGAATATCCCGGACTGCTGCGGAAACCACGGTCAATTCGGAAAGCGCATCTTCCGTAAAGCGGAGTTTCTTGTCCCGCAGTTCTTCGGCGGATTCCAGGATGTTTACGGCGTGGTCCGCGATCCGCTCAAAATCGCCAATCATTTTCAGCAGCTTTGCCGCTTCTCTGCTGTCGGCCTCACTGATCTGCCGGGTACTCAGATTTACCAGATAGGTCCCCAAAATATCCTCATAATGATCCGTCTTGTCCTCTTTTTCCCGTATAGATGCGGCAAGCTCCGGGGTATAGCCGCGCAGAGAAACCATTGCGTCTTTCAGGGAGGCAGCAGCGGTTTCCGCCATATCTGCCGCCACCGCATGGCACCGCTCCAGGGCGATGGACGGCGTGGCAAACAGACGCTCATCCAACTCCGCCACCGCGTCCGACCGCTTGTCATCGGGAACAAGGATGGTGACCAGCTTCTCCAGGAAGTTGGATAGGGGCAGCATCAACAGCGTACACAGAACATTAAATACCGAGTGAGCCACGGCAATCCCCAAGCGAGAGGCAGGTTCGTCCAGAATGGCAGGCCGCAGTATCGCCTTTAGAACGCAGAACACCGCCAGCCAGACCGCTGTTCCGATGATATTGAAAGAAAGATGGACAAGTGCGGCCCGCTTTGCGTTCTTGTTCGCGCCTACGGAGGAGATCATGGCCGTCACACAGGTGCCGATGTTCTGACCCATGATAATGGGAGCCGCAGCGCCGTAGGAAACCTGGCCGGTTACCGCCAGCACCTGCAAAATGCCCACGGAGGCGGAGCTGGATTGGATGATGGCTGTGAGGACCGCGCCCGCCAGTACGCCCAGCAGCGGATTTTTGAACATGATGAACATCTGCTGGAACGCCGGAACATCCTGCAGACCGGAGACGGCCCCTGACATGGTTTCCATGCCGAACATCAGCGTGGCAAAGCCCAGCAGGATCATGCCGGTGTCTTTCTTCTTTGCGCTCTTGCAGAACATATAAAAGATGATGCCGATAAGCGCCAGGATCGGTGTGAAGGAGGACGGTTTCAAAAGTTTGATAAACAGGTTCCCGCTGTCGATTCCAGCCAAGCTCAATAGCCACGCTGTGACTGTGGTTCCAATGTTCGCCCCCATGATGACGTTGATGGCCTGCTTCAATGTCATAATTCCGGAGTTGACAAAGCCAACCACCATGACTGTGGTTGCCGAGGAGCTTTGAATGACCGCAGTAACGCCCAGGCCGGTCAGGAGTCCGGCAATCTTACGGTCAGTCAGTTTTCCCAGGAGTGTCCGGAGCTGGTCTCCGGCCCTGCGCTCCAGGGCCTGTCCCATGACGCTCATGCCGAACAAAAACAGGCTCAGTCCACCGATAAGCGTCAGCACATTGAAAATGTCCATAAAGCTGATTTCCCTTCTCTTTTAGTTTCACATCTTTATTCTAATAAGCGCGTGTAAAATCCGTTACCAATGTCATGTAAAATCTATGTAAAATGAAAGGCTGACCAAATACTGGCCAGCCTGTGCGGGGGATATTACGCTGTGACCGGCTTCAGCTATTGGTTCAAAGAGAAACCGTCATAACTGGCCAAGAACATCCCGGCACACAGCGCTGTAAATGGGGCCACTGTCACCAGCCCGAAGGAGCCGATCACTGTATGCAGCAGTTCCGCCGCAACATATTTGTAATTAAGAACATTGGTCAGCGGAGTTCCCTGAGCCATAAACACCATCAGCAGAGCGACATACCCGCCGGAGTACGCCAGCAGCAGTGTGGTGGTCATGGTCCCCATAGCGGCGCGGCCCACATTCAAACCGGATCGAATTGCCTCCTTGCGGCTGAGCGCCGGCTGGTTTTGAACGACCTCATAGACAGCGGAGGTGATATCCACAGACAAGTCCATAACAGCTCCTGATGCCCCGATGAAAATGGAGGCCATAAAAATCTGTGTCAGATTCAAATATTGGTATCCAGCGTACAGCAGGCTCTCCGAATAGGACATAACCGCTCCGTGGATTTGAAAAAAATTTGTGAAAACCACGCCCATAACACAGGTGACCAGAACGCCCAGGAAGGAGCCGGAGACAGCGGCAGCGCAGCGGCGGTCGAAGCCATATACCAGGCTGACGATCAAGACCGTCAACGCCAAAGTGATCCCCAGCCCTACCCAAATGGGATTCCACCCTTTCAAATAGAGCGGAACCAGTACCTTCCAGATCATCAGCACAGACAGGATAAAGGAAAGCACCGCCCGCAGACCAGTCCATCCCGCGAAAGCAACCAGCAGAAGGACAAACAGCGCCGCAAGCAGCAGTTCCCACGGAGCGCGGTAGTGGTCGATCATGGAAATATTCAGAATCTCCCCATCCAGGAAGTTGATGCGTACCAGAGCCTTGTCCCCTGTGGAAAACAGCTTGTCCTGCTCCAGAGAGCCGTTCAGCATATTTCTTCCCTCGGCAACCTGTCCTTGAAAGGCACCGCTTAAAATTTTCACTTGGCACCGCTGCTCCCCGGAACGCACAAGTCCGGTGTCAACGATGGAGGATTCATCCGTGGACAATACCAGCGCAGGCCGGATATCCGATTCCTGAAAAACCAGATTTCCCTCAAAGCCTGTCGGAAGAATCAGCAATACAACAATCAGAGCAAGGCAAACCCATATCGGAGCCTGATAACGGATGGATACATTTGGGAATAACTTCATAATGGATGATCCTTTTCTGATAGGGTGAGGCCGCCCCCGCCATCTGGCAGGAACGGCCTCTTTATGAGAAAGCAGAGGGTAAGCGGTTACTTTACCGCCAGCATCGAGGCCAGCTTTGCATAGATGTCCGTGTTGTCGTAGTATCCGCCAAACTGCTCTGCGTTTACACCGTCTGCGAACATGGCGACCGGCAATCCGGTGTGGCTGTAAGAGGTGAAGGAGACGCCGGATTTGTTATTGAGAATATGGGTGATCGTCACGCTCAGCGGTTCGTAGGTTCCGTAGGCCACATACTCCGCCTGCTGGGTCATGCCGGTATCCTTTTCGTTCACACTTTTCTCGTAGGCGGTTTTCAGCAGGTCCAGCTCGTACTCGGTGAGTACCAGCTTGTCCCCGGCGTCACCCTTTGCTTTCAGACCGAACAGCTTCTCTATGTCGGCCAGGACGGTGTTGAAATCAGTCTTGTTCTCCTTGTAAGCGGCTACATAGTCGCTGTCGAACTTGGCGAAGGAGATCTTCTGGCTGTCCAGCAGGGAGAGGTAGGTATCGTAGTCAGTTCCGGCAAAACCGATGGTCAGACCGCCAGTCTCATGGTCGCCGGTAACCAGGATCAAAGTCTCATCGGGATGCTTCTTGGCAAAGTCGATGGCCACCTGCACCGCATCGGCCAGGGCCAGGGTGTCGTGGATGGTGGAGGCGGCATCATTAGCGTGGCAGGCCCAGTCGATCTTGCCGCCCTCGCACATCATGAAGAAGCCCTTGTCGTTGTCCAGGACGTCAATGCCCTTCTCCACATAGTCGGCCAGCGACCACAGCTTTTCTGTCCGGTCCAGCTCATAAGCCATGGCATCGGAGTCGGCCAGATGCTCGTCAATAATGATGACGGGACCGGAGGTGATCTTATCGGCTTCGGCCTGGGTCTTTACCACGGTGTAGCCCGCCTGCTTTGCCAGGGCATACAGATCTTCCTTGTCCTTGTCCGCTCCGGTGGGCTTTTTCAGTCCGCCTCCGGCGAAATACTCAAAGCCAGAGTCGATCAGTTCCAGGCCGATCTCGTAGTAGCTGTTTCGGCTGGCCTGGTGGGCGTAGAAGGCGGCAGGGGTGGCGTGATTCAGGTTGACCGAGGAGATGATGCCCACCTTCATACCCAACTGCTCGTGGACCTTCTCGGTGATCGTCTCATAAACCTTGGTGGCTGTTTCGTCCACATTGATGGAGCCGGAGTAAGTCTTGTAGCCGGTGGCAATAGAGGTGGCGGTGGAAGCGGAGTCGGGGGCGAAGCTGTTGGAATCGTAGGTCACAACGGAACC
>CAJUQN010000081.1 GCA_910588625.1 uncultured Oscillospiraceae bacterium | reverse complement strand
TCCGGGACGACCCCGCCAACTACGACGCCCGGGCGGAGGTGATGTGGGCCAGCTCCCTGTCCCACAACGACCTCACCGGCCTGGGAGCGGACGGCATGGACTTCGTCCCCCACGGCCTTGAGCACGAGCTGGGCGGTATGTTCGACGTGACCCACGGCGCGGGGCTGTCCGCCATCTGGCCCACTTGGGCGCGGTACGTATATCAGAATTGCCTGCCCCGGTTTGTCAAGTTCGCCCGGAACGTCATGGGGATGGAGTCGGGAGCCTCCGACGAGGAGACCGCTCTGGCGGGCATCGCCGCGCTGGAGGATTTCTTCCGCTCTATCCATATGCCCGTCACTCTGAAGGAGTTGGGCGTGGTGCCCACTGAGGAGCAGATTTTGGCCATGGCTGCCTCCTGCGCCAAGGGCGCTGGGGGCAAAAAGGGAACGGCTAAGCTGTTATATGAGGCGGATATGGCAGAAATTTACCGCCTGGCCCGATGAAGCAGTCTCCATAACGCAATACATTGCATTTATTTGTTGGTCACGTTGATTGCTCATGCAGTGGTCAGCGTGGCCAATTATTTTTCTTTTCCTACGTGCGAATATTTCATCAAAAATCCTGTCTTATCAAGTGAAGGGCCTTCGATTACTCAGGCAGAGGGGGAACGCACATGGACGACGCACAGATCATCGACCTGTACTGGAAACGGGACGAGTCGGCCATCACCGAGACGGCGCAGAAATATGGCGCACTGTGCCGGAGCGTGGCAAAAGGTATCCTGACCACAGCGGAGGACGCAGAGGAATGCATCAACGATGCTTACCACCAGGCGTGGAACGCCATCCCACCCCAGCGCCCGGAAAAACTGGGGGCTTGGATGGGCAAGGTGGTCCGCAACTTGGCCCTCAACCGTTGGGAGCGAGATCATGCTCAGAAGCGTTACGACGGCATAACAGCGCTGCTCAGCGAGCTGGAGGACTGTGTCCCCGCCCCCAAGACGGTGGAAGGCGAGCTGGAGGACCAGGAGCTGTGCCGGATCATCAGTGATTGGCTGCGTTCCCTGGAACGGGAGAACCGGGTCTTGTTCGTCCGTCGGTATTGGTACGGCACCGCTCTTCAAGATCTGGCGGCGGAACAGAACCTCTCCCCCTCCAAGCTGGCGCAACGGATGTTCCGCCTGCGCCGGAGCCTGAGGAATACGCTGGAAAAGGAAGGTGTCCAACTATGAGCGAACGACAGGCGGCAAGGCTGTTTAAAAGCATCACTGGAATCGACGGCGATATTATCGAGGAGGCGCTGACCGCCCCATCCGTCAGCCAAAAAAGCACCGTGTGGAAGCGGTGGGGGACGATGGCGGCTTGCCTGTGCCTGACGGCGCTGGCGGGGATGTGGGCCTGGAGGGTCACCGGAACAGCGGATTCACCACACATTCCCAACGGGCCGAAGGCCGGGATAGACGGCGGACCTGTGAGCAGTGACATAGATGGCGGTTTCTACGGCGGCAGCAGTTGTACGCTCCTCGGCGGATTTATTCCCGTGCTTCGGGTGGGCGATACCCTGTATCAGTGGAGCGGGATGTCGGTCAGGCTTTTTCTGGACCCCAGTGGCTCCTTCACCGCCAACGGCGACGGCTCCACCTATTTACCGGAGGGCTTCCAGCCCTGTGGAACCATCACCGGCATCACGCCGGATAGACCCACTGAAAATCTACAGCTCCAGGCCGCATTTGAGGCCAGCGGCGCCGTGTTTACCAGCAAGGAACACCCCGCCGTGGTCTATGTCCTCATGACAACAGATTGGTTCGAGGGTTCTTATGTCCGCTTTGTGTCGGATGCCCTGGGCCGCAATGAGCTGCTGAGCTGGCATGGGCAGACCTACCGCCTCAGCATCAACTACGATGTATGCAAGCCGTTGAAGGAACTGCCCAAAAGCTGTGAGCTGGTGGGAAATCTGCACTATGTAGGGGAGGATTCCATCCCGACCAGGGATCTAGAGACCAACAATAGGTCGGACGCCTACGCAAAGCCTTTTGAGGGCCGGGAGGTCTACGCCATCCCCGGAGACGACAGCACACTTTATGTCTACGAGCACCACTACTGGGCCGAAGGCGATTATCCCACCTGGCGGGAATGCCATTTGTGGGAACCGTAACAAAGGGAGCCTGTCAGCAATGCTGACAGGCTCCCTTACTACGCCCGGCTCACTTTTTCCCAGGATCCAGCTCCATCCGCCAGGGCAGATTATAAGGGCTGTCCTTCCGCCCTTTGATCGCCCAATAAATGTCCGCCCGCTGCTGGACATATTCCCGTGCCACCTCCGGGACCAGCCCGCTGGACAGCCGCCATGCGGCAAAACCATCCAGGAAGCCCTGGCACAGCTCATCCCAGGACTGGAACGTGTTTTGGATAATCCTTCCCACCTCGCAGGACCGGCGGACCATCTCCTCCCTGCTGCACCACTCCACCAGATAGGCGCAGCCCAGCAGCTGCATGGACCGGCACAGCTCCCAAGCCCGTCCGGCCTGGTCGATACAGTTTTGGAAGCCTGGACCTACGCTCATATATTCCACAGTCTCCAGCAGGTCCCCATAGCTGGTGATGTCCCAGCTCTCATCCAAAGTCCCCTTCATTGCTTCCACTATCTCCGGTGTCCTGGGCCTAGCTCCAATGTAGAAGGGCCCCTTCCGGGCGGCATCCTCGCCTCCTGGGAACAGTCCGGCATAGAACTGCGCCCAAATGGCATAGGTACCCACCAGCCAAAGCTCCAGATCACTTTTCGGGCGGGTAATCTCCGCTTTGTTTCTCTCCCATTTTTTCAGCAGTATTTGAAGCACCATCAACACCACGAGTACTGCAGAAGTGCACGCAACGATGAAATAAATTGCAAAAACACTTCTATCAAGGGCAGATTCACGGTTCCCAAGCATATCCGCGTAATAGTCTGTGGTGGTCAGCTCCGGGTCTTCCCGCGCCAGGATGGCTCGCTCTCGATCCGTTAGCTCCCACGGCCGCCAGACGCCGATGGGTGAGGTCCAGGAATCCTCCCCCGGTTCATACTGGTCGGCCTCGATATTATAGCGCATAGCAATGCGCTCCCCACTGTCCAGGGTGACAACCTTATAATAGTCGTTCAGCAGGTAAAAGCTCTCCTGATCGTCCCACGCCGTCTGAACCGCATGGACGGCAAAGTGGTCCAGCGCCTCCATCTCCGCAATGGATTGGGCCACTGGGGTGCCTGCCTGGGCCTCGCCGCCCACACCGCCGGACCCCAGGTCTCTGCTCTGAACGTACAGCGCCCAGGCCGGAATGGACAGACCGGCCCCCAGCGCCAGCGCCAGGGCGAGCGCGATAAAAAATTGGACGGAAGCCTTCTGTTTCTTCCAAAAAGCCATTGCCAATCCCTCCTATCTCCGGCTTATTTCCGAGATATCCATAAAAACTGCGGAACGTCCTCCCATGTACTGTTGAAACGGTCGCCGTTGAGCTGATATACTTCCAGATCCGTACGGAACTCCTCCGCCGGAAAGCTGGTGAGGTAGATACCGTCAAAGATATACTGCCGGACCGTCTCCCCGCTGCCCTCGGCCAGACCGCTGACCAAGAACCAGAGTTTTCCCGCCAGCTCTACGCTGCCCTGGGACTCCAGACGGAACTCAACTCCGCCAAAGTCTTCCTGTGCCAGACCACTCTGCTCCACCAGAAAAGCACACAGGGCACAGCCCGCCTCGTTCTCATAGTAGTCCAGGACGGCAGCTCCGTTGAAAGGGCCTTCCGAGGTATAGGTAAGGTAGGTCATGTTTTGGTAAGCAAAATGCAGCTCATAGGAGGGCGGAAATGCCTTGTACCAGGGCTCTGCCTCCAGCTCCGCCATCAGCTCGCCCAGGGCTGTGATGCCCTCCTCCGCCCCTTGCAGGGGGAGCTTCAAAATATACGCCCCCGGAGAATCACCATAGGCCCCCATGACTCCGTTTACGCCACCCTCCTGAAGCAGCTCCAGCTCAAAATCTTGTTCTTTGGAGAAGTCCTCCAACGCCTTTGTCACCATCACATTGCTAAAATTGGTGGTGTACCCCCGCTTTCCCGCTGCCGGGTCCCGTTCTCCATCTGCCCAAGCCATAAAAGTGACCTCCGGCTGATCCCAGAGGGCGTACAGGTCCTCATAGTTTGTCCGGCCCTTCCACTGGGATTCCACTATCCGGCCGAAATCCTCCTCCATATACTGGCACAGGCGCTCCCGTTCCTCCTGGGCCGGGTCGCTCAAAAACCTGGACCCCAAATGAAGGGCCGCCGGAACCAACACAAGCAAAACCAGAATAGCGGCGATGATTACCGGCACATGACTCTTTTTAGTGCGCTTTTTCTCCTTTGGCGGCTCCTTTTTCACACCGTTTAGCAGCTCGTTCAAGCCCTGCCAGATGGGCGGCACCTCGCCATAACGCAGGCCAAAGGCTTTAGACAGCTCCTGCTTAATCTCTCCATCCAGGTCGGGCGTGCAGCGCAAAAAATCTTCCAGTCCGGAGACAAAATCCTGGTCCCCCTTCACGGCAAAAAAGACGCTGCTGTGCAGGAAGCTGATCCAGACGTACAGGGGCGCGCCGCTGGCGGACAGCTCCTCCACTGCGGCACTGGCTTTCTCTATGTTGATCCACTGCCGCTCCAGCCGTTCCCGTTCCTCCGGTGAGGTCGGGCGGTGCTTGGCAAAATAGACCGTCCGGCGCTCCCCGGCATGGGCTTGGCGCTCCCGCGCCCGTTCATCGGCCAGTTCGGTGAAAATGCCCTCATAATCCCAATCAGGCTCTTCTTCCTCTGGCTCCTCTGCCGGTCCATCCCTCTGCAAAAGGCCATCGTAGTCCCAGCCGGATTCTTCCGGCTGCTCACCCGATTGCTCCGAAGTCTGAGTCGGTTGCGCCTGTACAGCCGAACGCGCTCCACCCTTTCGGGCCAGCTTGCGGGCTTCTTGATATGCCTCGTGAAGGCGCTGAAATCCCTCCGGATCTTCCTCGGGATGCGTGGTCTTGAGCCGCTCCGCATAGGCCCGACGCACCTCTGCCAGGTCGCCTGGACCAGAAAGGCCCAACTCGCTCCAGGGCCAGTTCATTGATCGTCGTCCTCCTCATCACTATCAGACAGATTAAAGGTGAAGCCGGGCAAACCGTCATCCCCCACCCAGTCCTCCATCTGATCTAAAAAACGCTCCATCCGCCGGGAGGCCTTGGCCACCAAAAGCCGGTCCTGGCTGTTCAGTATCCCCTGATACCACCCCAGAACCCGGTACACCTGCTCCCGCAGATTGCCCACCGTGGCCACATACAACCGCTCCGCCCGGGCAATCAGAGCACGGGGTCCCTCCTGCTCCCTGGGGTGGAGCTTGAGGGCGGACAGCTCCTCCAGCCTTCGCTCCACCTCGGCGGAGGACATCTCCCTGCTCTGGAGCACCAGCCGGGATACCTCGGCGTTTTTGTTGACCACTTCAACCTCTAAAATGCCGTTGATATCATAGGTAAACCGCACCCGCACCGACTGCCGTCCCTGCCGGGCTTTGGGCACTTTGACGTTTAAGGAACCCAGCAAAGTATTATCCGCACAATAAAGGTTCTCCCCCTGATAAATCTGGACGTCGATGGACTCTTGGTCATCGTGGACGGTGTAATAGGCGCCCTCCTTGCTGGAGGGCAGCACACAATTGCGCTCAATGAGGGTGGACATCAGGGGCCGGTCCGGCTCTCTGCCATTGTAGGCAGCAATGCCCAGGGTGAAGGGGCATACATCTGTGAGCACAAGCTCTTTTAGGTCAGCCGCCCTGGCCTTCATCCCGGCGCAGATGCCAGCCCCTAGGGCCACGGCGGTGTCCGGCCTGCTATCATGAGCGGGCCGCTTCCCCATGAGGCGGCCTATGTATCTACGCACCGCCGGCATATGGCTAGAGCCTCCCACCATCACCAATTCGTCCACCTCTTGCACGGAAGTTCCAGCATCCAACAACACCCGCCGTACCGGGGCGGCCAACCGCTGGAACAGAGCGGAACAGGAACGAATCAGCCACTCATTCGTTAAGGTCAAAGAGGCGGAGATCTCCCCGTCATCTACCGCCATGATGACAGGCTCCTGGGTGGTGAGCGCCATTTTGCAGCTCTCCGCCTGCCGGATCAGCAACTCCTCCTTCTGCTGAGAGAGGGCCTTCATGTTGATGCCCGTATCTTTACAAAACGCCTCGGCGACAGCAAAATCAAAGTCCGTCCCGCCCAAGCGGTTGTCGCCGCTGACGGCGGTGACACTGACCACATTCTCGAACCGCTCCACTAGGGACACGTCCAATGTGCCGCCCCCCAGATCGAACACCAGACATACCTTATCCTGATCTCCCTCGGCAATGTGGGCGGCCACCGCGGCAGCTGAGGGCTCGTTCACCAGCCGCTCCACCTGGAGGCCCGCCAGTGCCCCCGCCCGTTTGGTGGCGGAGCGCTGTGCCTCAGCAAAATAGGCGGGAACACTGACCACCGCCTCGGTCACCGGCTCACCTAGATAGTTTTCCGCGTCCTCCCGCAGACTGCGCAGCACTAGGGCAGATAGCTCCTCTGGAGTAAAACTACGTTCACCAAGCTGAAAGGTTTCCTTCGTCCCCATATATCGTTTGAACCGAGCGGCTGTCCGCTCCGGGTGAGATATGAGCCGGTCTCTAGCCGCCCGTCCCACCAGGATGGAGCCGTCCTCGTCAACACTGACAGCACTGGGGGTCAAATATTCTCCGGCGGCGTTGGGAATGAGCTCGCTCTTCCCGTTGCGCCACACCGCCGCCAAACTGTTGGTGGTCCCCAAATCGATTCCAATGATTGCCATGCGGTTGCTCCCCCTTTGTAAACTTTGTTTCATATTCTATTTTATACACACTTGCTCCCATTTTGCAAGTGATTTTCCGAGGTTTTTCAAATCATCTATCATATTTAATTATTCCAACACCAATTATAGGAAAAATCTATCAAAATCAGACTTTTTGCCATAGAGCACCATCCTTATGTCACACACTGAGTTGTCATCCACCACCGTTTGAAATCTCCTGGAGACGGTACATATTACCAAAAAAATGCCGTGTCATATCAATCTCACCTTGAAAATGGCTCTACTTTCAAAATCTGAGTTCACTCCTTGAATGACGCAAGCCCCCCCGAAAATATCGGGGAGGCTTCCGCTTTACCAGCCGAGCTCATCCAAGATTCCCATATTAGGATAGCGGTTCTTTAGCCAGCTATCAGGATATGTATCGTCTAAAAACTGCGTTACCGCACTGGTGGCGGGTACATCTTTGCGCCGCTGGTCCATCCGGTACAGAGCCGCAGCAGACAACACCGTAATACACATCAGGAACAGCGCCGCCGCTCGAACCATCCTTCTCCCCCGCTGCTTCGGGATGCGGTCGATAAACACACACAGCGCTGGAAAAATCAATCGCACCCACACCAGAGCAGCCAATCCCCAAAACACACAAAACATCAGATTGACCCGCCCGTTCAAATTAAAGGGCAGATGACGGTAATCCCAAAAGCAGACCCCAAACAGCACCTCTTGAACCCATGAGCATAGGTATTCATAAATACCACCCAGTACTGCGCCTGTCATGACGATCCGCGCCGTCCCCTGGTCGTCCATGCGGTGGAACGCCAAGGTGAGCAGCACTGCCCCTAAGCCCCAAACCAGGCTGAACGGCCCATAGATCAAGCTGCTACGGCTGATAAGCTCTCCCCGGGTAACCAGCCAAAAGGCTACCTCGATGAAATCCCCCACCACACCTGCGATGAGAAACAGCCAGAACACCCGATAGACGGTGAGAGGCTTGGTGGCCGCTACCCTCATCTCTTCTCTGGCCTGGCTGCTGGATACCCCCACTGCTGTCTCCCTCGTCATATTTATCGCCTCCTTTGGTATGCTACAGCATATCATAGGCAAGCAATAAAAATGCGAAAGGATTTCTAAAATTTTCTTAAAGAAAGTCCTTTCACTTCTGAGAAGTGAAAGGACTTTACAAGTATTAATCTTATTTGCTCAGCCCGGAGGCCAGGTCATATCACGGCCTGCCAAAACATGGAAGTGGAGGTGCGGCACGGACTGCCCCGCCTGTACGCCGCAGTTGGACACTACCCGGAAATCGGTGATGCCCAGCTCTTTCGTCACCTTGGAGACAACCTCAAAGCAGCGGGTCACGACTTGAGAATTGGTTCCGTTGATCTCTCCGCAGGAGCCAATATGGACCTTGGGAATGACTAGAAAATGGATGGGTGCTTGGGGGTCAACATCGTGGAACGCCACGCACTTTTCGTCCTTGTAGATGATTTTGGAGGGAATCTCCCCCTTGACGATCTTACAGAATAGGCAGTCAGGATCTTGTGTCTGCAGCATGAGTCGGCCTCCTTTTATTGATTCGGAACGACGGCAAAGAACTCCAGCGGCCCGTCGCTGTTGTTGATGAGAGAATGGCTGTGGCCCTTGGGGCAGTAATGGCACTGTCCCGCCTCCAACGGCTCCTCACCGCCGTCGTATTTCACCTTGCCCGTACCGGACAGGATGTAGATGATCTCACTGCTGGTCCCATGGGTGTGGTAACCAATGGAGGAACCGGGGTCCAGCACGCCTTTCAAAATTTTGCCCAGCTCGTCCACCCACATCTGGGCATGAACAGTACCGTCTCCGCCCAGAAAGTTCGGAATATGGGTTGTTTCTATGGTTGAATAGTCCAAAATCATATAAATTCTCCTCTCAAACAACCTTGAATTGGTTGGTCCTTTCATCGTAGGCATAGCCCAGACCGGCCAACTTTTCTACCAGCTCCGTCTGGCTGGCGTCCAAGCCGTCACACAGAGCGTCCAGACTGGAATACTCATCCCGGAGCTTGGTATTCACATAGCTCAGCAGAATATTGGGGTCATGCGGTATCATAGGATCAACCTCCCTGGTGGCGGTAAGCATGGCAGTATGAGTGCCTTGAATTTGCACAATCTCTCCATCTTCTTCCGGACGCACATACCCCACCGCATCATAGTATTCCTCGGAAAAATTCAGCACCGCCGGGTCAAATTTGGCCTGCATAGCTTTGACCTTCCTAAATGGATCAATCGACGTCAAGCCAAATTCCTTTACAATCGTTGACAAAGCATTATCCTTCTCCTCGAAAAATTTCGATTGATACTCATTTTCTCGGGCGGCGGCATCCTCCGCAGCCAGCTCGTCATACTGCTGCCGCGTCATCCAGTAAATCTGGCTCAGCGGATTGGCATCCTGGCAGCAGAGGATAAATGAGAGGAATTCCCGGAAATCGCTGGCCACAGGGAGGACATAGGTTCCCCGCTCCCCCATGGAAGGGTCCACGCAGAACACCCGCTCATCCCCCGGCAGGAGGATAAAATGGACGCCGTCACAGCCGATTCTGCCCACAAATTCCGCGTCCACCGGAGTGCAGAAGTAGGCAAAATCATCCGCTCCAGCCTGGAGCAGCCCAATGGAATCAAAGTTGATGTCCAGCGCCCGGAAGCGCTTCAAATCATCCCGTGTCATGGCTTACAGCCCCAGCTTCATGGCAACGACGTTGTCCACCATGGCCAATGCGTTGTCCAGCATGAGCACATCCTTGCCGCCGCCCATGGCGCTGTCCGGCTTTCCGCCGCCGGAGCCGCCCGCGATGGCGCATACCTGCTTGATGATATCTCCGGCCTTAACGCCCTTCTTCACAGATTCCTTGCCGCAGGCGCACAGGAAGGTAATCTTGCCGTCATTGACGCAGGCCAGCACCGCTACCACGCAGGGATCCTTTTCCCGAAGCAGATCGCCCATCTGGCGCAAACGAGCGCCGTCGGCATCGGGCACAGTGGCAGTCAGCACCTTCAGGCCGCCCAGCTCATGGGCGCCAAACATGATGCGGTCGGTCTCTCCCGCCGCCTCCTTGGCCTTGAACTTCTCCACCAGCTGGTGCAGCGATTTGATTTCGCCCATGACGGCCTCGGCCCGCTCACGCAGCTCATGAGGCTTTGCCTTTAGCGCTGCTGCCGCCTGAACTGCCATCATCTGGATGCCCTCGAAATACTTCAAAGTCTCCTTGCCAGTGGTGGCCTCGATGCGGCGCACGCCGGAGGCCACGGAAAACTCGCTCTTGATACGGAAGGTGCCCGCTTTAGCTGTATTATCCAGGTGGGTGCCTCCGCAAAACTCCACGGACCAGCCCTCACCCATGTCCACCACCCGCACAGTGTCGCCGTATTTTTCACCGAACAGGGCAATGGCGCCCTTCTTTTTGGCCTCCTCAATAGGCAGCTCCTCAGTGTTGACGGCATAGCCTGCCAGGATGGCGTCGTTGACGATGCGGCCTACCTCGGCCACCTGCTCCGGGGTCATGGCCTCGAAATGGGTGAAGTCAAAGCGCAGCCGGTCAGGCTCCACCAGTGACCCTGCCTGATGAACGTGATCCCCCAGCACCTCCCGCAGGGCCTTATCCAGCAGATGGGTGGCGGTGTGCGCGCGCATAATGGCCTGACGGCGCGCCGCGTCGATCTGAGCGCCGACGGTGTCGCCCACCTTGAGCACGCCCTCTATCATCCTGCCGTAGTGCATATATTTGCCACCCTTGTTTTTCTGCACATCGGTGACCTCAAACCCCATCTTATCGGCCATAATCACGCCGTGGTCGGCCACCTGGCCGCCCATCTCGGCATAAAAGGGAGTCTTGTCCAAAACGACAATGCCCTCTACGCCGGGCATCAGCTCCTCGGCCAGCTCGTTCTCCACCACCAGAGCCATCACCTTAATCCCAGTAACGGCCTTGACCACGTTTTCACTGTCGTAGCCCACAAACCGGGTTTCGGGCACATCCTTGCCGAACTCCACCCCAGCCCAGCCCAGGTCGCCCAAAGCCTCGCGGGCCTTGCGGGCGCGCTGGCGCTGCTCCTCCATCAGTTGCTTGAACTCGGCCTCATTCAGGCCCATGCCCTGCTCCTGGACCATCTCCAGGGTTAGGTCAATGGGGAAGCCGTAGGTATCGTACAGCTTGAAGGCGTCCGCGCCGGAGAAAGTCTTCTCATCCTTCCCCTTGTGGCCGGAGAGCATCTCGTTGAAAATCTTCAGACCGCCGTCAATGGTCTTGGCAAAGTTCTCCTCTTCCACCCGGATCACCTTGGTGATATAATCCTGGCGCTCCCTCAGCTCGGGGTAGTGGCCCTCGTTCTCGTGAATCACGGTGTCGCACACCTGGTACAGGAAAGGCTCGTTGACGCCCAGCAGCTTGCCGTGGCGGGCAGCCCGGCGCAGCAGGCGGCGCAGCACATAGCCCCTGCCCTCGTTGGAAGGCAGCACGCCGTCGCAAATCATGAACGTAGCAGAACGGATGTGGTCGGTAATAACACGCAAAGAGACATCCTTTTCCCGGGTCTCGCCGTAGTGGGCGTGGGTAATCTCAGATACCTTGTTGGTGATGTTCATGACGGTGTCCACATCGAACAGAGAGCCCACACCCTGGCACACACAGGCCAGACGTTCTAAGCCCATACCGGTGTCGATGTTTTTCTGCTTCAGCTCGGTGTAGTGGTTTTCCCCGTCGTTGTCGAACTGAGAGAACACCACGTTCCAAACTTCAATATAACGGTCGCAGTCGCAGCCCACAGTACAGCCGGGCTTACCGCAGCCGTGCTCGGGGCCACGGTCGTAGTAGATCTCGGAGCAGGGACCGCACGGTCCGGAGCCGTGCTCCCAGAAGTTATCCGCTTTGCCAAACTTGAAAATGCGCTCGGGGGCGATGCCGATCTCATCCCGCCAGATGGCAAAGGCCTCGTTGTCGGCGGGGGTGGTCTCGTTGCCCGCAAATACAGAGGGATACAGCCGGTCCGGGTCCAGACCCACCCACTCAGGGGAGGTCAGGAACTCCCAGGCCCAATGGATGGCATCCTTTTTGAAGTAGTCGCCGAAAGAGAAGTTGCCCAGCATCTCAAAATAGGTGCCGTGGCGGTCGGTGTGGCCGATATTCTCGATGTCGCCGGTGCGGATGCACTTCTGGCAAGTCGCGACCCGGTGGCGGGGAGGCTCCTGTTCCCCGGTGAACCAGGGCTTCATAGGGGCCATGCCGGAGTTGATGAGCAGCAGGGATGCGTCGTTCTGGGGGATCAGGGAAAAGCTGGGAAGGCGCAGATGGCCTTTCGTCTCGAAGAACTTCAGGAACATCTCCCGCAGCTCGTTCAGACCGTAGGGTTTGGGATCACGCATGGATATTACCTCGTATAATAAGATTTGCAGACGATTTATAGTGAGTCTGCTTAGTTCA
>CAJUQN010000080.1 GCA_910588625.1 uncultured Oscillospiraceae bacterium | reverse complement strand
CTACTGGTCTTATTGAGTGCCAGCCCCCCTTGCCAACGATTTTGTTACACATACTGCGCCGAGGGGCGGATTGACAGCCTTTTGGGGAAATGCTATTATAAAGAGGCAAATTCCAAACGATTGACAGGAGGGATGGAACGTGGGCGCCACGATGTCCTATATCCAACTGAAAAACCGGGGATTTACCAAGGAAGAGCTGCAAGAATGTTTGAATGTGCTGTATGGCGAAAAGGAGAAGGGTGCGCCGCCCCTCCAAGACCTGGAGCGTGGAATGGAGGCGCTGACCGGGAAAGCGCTGACTGAAAAAGACCGGACGCTGCTGCATTTCCTGCACAGCCTCACGGGGGAGGAGCAGGATAAAAGGCCACAAATGGCCTTCCGGACAGATGCGCCGTGGCTTCCCCTCTGGCAGACCTGGCTGTGCGACGGCGTGATCGTGTCCAGCGGGGACCTGGGAGCGCTGTCAAAGACCTTCCGGACGCCGGTGCTGGCCTTTGCCCTGTTTGACAGCGATGTGCTGTTTGCGTCCTATCGGGATGAGGCCACGGGCGAGGCCTATGACTACGCCAGACTGCCCTTTGAGGACTACGAGGAGTATGACGATGAGGTGTACCAGCTGGGCTTCCCCGCGTTTTTGGCGGACCTGTGCCCGCCGGAGCGCCGGGAGGAGCTTCGCACCGCTTGGGAGACTGATGAGGAGTACGAGGTCTTTGCCGATGACCGGATGTGGAAGCTGATGGAGCTGCTGGGAATGGAGGGTATTGACCCGGGGGCGGAGCAGTTTCCAGCGGGATTTGAACAGATCATCCCGAACTGACAGGAGAAAAGGGGAACGCCCGCGCCTGATGGCGCGGGCGTTCCCCTGGTTCAAAACGAAACATTGGAGGAGAAGGTTTAAGTTTGCAATAGCTAACTTCTGACATTAAGATAGCACAAGCTAACTGATTTGTCAAGAGGAAATTTTGAAATTCTTCCAGCCAGTTCCAACTCCTTCTCAAAGGGGGAAAAGTGTGGTATAATCAATTTTTAAGCGGTGGAATCATCCGCGAACAACGCATAGCGAGGAGCGTTTGCAATGACGAGAAAAGAAGATGTGGTTGACCTGCGGGCGGATACCCAGGTGCATTACAACTGCGCCCAGTCGGTGATGGCGCCCTTTGCCGGAGATCTGGGCATTACCCGGGAGCAGGCCTATGACATGATGCTGAACTTCGGCGGCGGCATGGGCTGCGGAGCCACCTGCGGAGCGCTGGTGGGAGCCCTCGCCGCGCTGGGCGGGCTGGGCTTGCCCCAGGAAAAGCGGCTGGAGCTGATCGAGCGGTTTCGTGCCGAGAACGGGGCCATAGACTGCGCGACCCTGCTGGAGGCGGCCTATGGGCGCGGGGAGGAGAAGAAGCCCCACTGTGACGGCGTGGTGTACCGCTGCGTGGATTATGTCTGTCAAGAGACAGGTCTGGAGTAAAAATGATAACGAGGAGACATAAATGGACACAATAATACAAATTTTGGCCCGGGAGCTGGACCGCCCGGAGCAGCACATTGAGAACATTATTACCCTGCTGGACGAGGGGAATACCGTCCCCTTCATCGCCCGCTACCGCAAGGAGCTCCATGGGGCCATGGACGACCAGCTCATCCGCCAGCTGGCGGACCGGTTGCAGTACCTGCGTAACCTACAGGCCCGCCGGGACGAGGTAAAACAGTCCATCGAGGGCCAGGGGAAGCTGACGGAGGAGTTGTCTGCCGCCATTGATGCCGCCTCCACGCTGGCAGAAGTGGAGGACCTTTACAGGCCTTACAAGCAAAAGCGCCGCACCCGCGCCACCATGGCAAAGGAAAAGGGACTGGAGCCCTTGGCTCTGCTGCTATTTGCCCAGGAAAGGGATTGCCCCGACCCGCTGACGGAGGCGGCGAAGTACATCGCCCCTGAAAAGGGGGTGGAGACAGCGCAGGATGCTTTACAGGGCGCGTCCGACATCGTGGCGGAAATTATCTCCGATGACGCGGACATCCGCAAATCTCTGCGAGAGTTGTACAGCCGCCGGGCCAGTATCACGTCCAAGTCGGCGGCCAAGGAGCCGGAGGACAGCGTATATCGCCTTTACTATGAGTTTTCAAACTTGATATCTAAAACTCAAGGGCATCAGGTTTTGGCCATGAACCGGGGCGAGCGGGAGGAGATCTTGAAGGTCAGCATCGAGCTGGACCGGGAACTGGCCTTGGTGGCCATCCGCCGGGCGGTGGTGCACCCCGGCTCCGCCGCAATGGAGTTCGTCAAGGCCGCCGCTGAGGACGCCTATGACCGCCTCATTGCGCCCTCTATGGAGCGGGAGGTACGCTCCGATCTCACCGAAAAGGCCAGCGAGGGGGCCATCGGCCAGTTTGCACTGAACCTGAAACCCCTGCTCATGCAGCCACCGGTGAAGGGGTTCGTTACCATGGGCTTGGACCCCGGATACCGCATGGGCTGTAAAGTGGCAGTGGTTGATCCCACTGGCAAGGTGCTGGACACCACGGTGGTCTACCCCACCCATGGTGAGCGGGGTAAAAACGAGGCCATCGACAAGCTGGCCGTCCTCATTAAAAAGCACAAGGTGGCCCACATTGCCATCGGCAACGGCACCGCCAGCCGGGAGACCGAGCAGATGGCAGTGGAGCTCATCCGCAAGGTGGGCGGCGGCGTCAGCTATGCCATCGTTAACGAGGCGGGGGCGTCGGTCTATTCTGCCTCCAAGCTGGCGGCGGAGGAGTTCCCCGAGTTCGACGTGAATCTGCGCTCCGCCGTCTCCATTGCCCGGCGGCTCCAGGACCCGCTGGCGGAGCTGGTGAAGATAGACCCGAAATCCATCGGCGTGGGCCAGTACCAGCACGATATGCCTCAGGCCCGGCTGGGCGAGGCCCTGGACGGCGTGGTGGAGGACTGCGTGAACGCGGTGGGTGTGGATGTGAACACCGCCTCCGCGCCTCTGCTCACCCGTGTGGCGGGGCTGAACGGCACCACGGCGAAAAACATCGTCAAATACCGGGAGGAGAACGGGCCTTTCACCACCCGGAAGCAGATTCTGAAGGTGCCCAAGCTGGGGCCTAAGGCCTTCGAGCAGTCTGCCGGTTTCCTGCGGGTGCCGGAGAGCAAGTCCCCGCTGGACAACACCGCCGTCCACCCAGAGAGTTACGGGGCGGCGGAAAAGCTGCTGGAGTTGTGCGGCCACGACATGGCAGACGTGAAGGCGGGAAAGCTGGGCGACCTCAAGGGTCAGCTCACCGCTTACGGCGAGGCCAAGGCGGCGGAGGAGTGCGGTGTGGGCGTGCCCACCCTGCTGGATGTGGCCGCCGAGCTGGTGAAGCCGGGCCGGGACCCCCGTGACGAGCTGCCCGCCCCCGTGCTGCGTACCGATGTCATGGACATGAAGGACCTGAAGCCCGGTATGGAGCTGAAGGGAACTGTTCGCAACGTCATTGACTTCGGCGCCTTTGTGGACATCGGCGTCCACCAGGATGGATTGGTCCATATCAGCCAGATCTGTGACCGCTTCATCAAGCACCCATCGGACGTGCTCAGCGTGGGCGATGTGGTGACGGTGTGGGTGAAGGAAGTTGACGAGAAAAAGAAACGCATCTCCCTAACTATGCGCCGCGACAAACTTGCTCTTTCTTGAAAGAAAAAGCAGGCAAAAAGAACTTTTAGACCGCTTCCGGCGAGTAGCGCAATTTCAGGTTTTCGCCCGGTAACGGGGCCTTATCAAGCCACTGGACAGTGAAATTTTGAGATTATTGAAAAAACATTTGACTGTGCGCCGACTTGACAGGTCAGCATAGCCCTGGGAGGTGGCTGTATGACCATCAATGTGGTGGACGGCCTGTTTGCAATGATGAGCCTGGAATATTTTGAAGACACGGAGCTGGACCATTGGGGCTCCACATCAGCCAGTAGGTGGAATATGAAGGATATGAGTCCATGGGCAGTAACCTGTGGGAAATTGAGAGAGAAGTCCCCCGTCATTTCGAGAGGACGCTGACCATTTCGCTGCCGGATGCGTAACGACAAAGGAGGACCTGACATGGCCGGAAAGCTCTATCTGGCGCCCACTCCCATCGGGAATCTGGGCGACATCAGCCGTCGGGCGGTGGAAACGCTGGAAGCCGCGGACTTCATCGCGGCGGAGGATACCCGCGTGACGGTGAAGCTGTTGAACCATCTGGAGCTGAAAAAGCCCATGGTGGCCTACCACCGCCACAACTGTGACACCGCCGGACCCGCCATCCTGCGGCGGCTGGAGGATGGGGAGAGCTGCGCCCTAGTCACCGATGCGGGCACCCCGGCCATCTCCGACCCCGGCGAGGACTTGGTGGCCCTGTGCACCGCCGCTGGAATCGAGGTGGAGGCCATCCCTGGCCCGTGCGCCCTGATAGTGGCGCTGTCGGCGTCCGGCCTGCCCACGGGACGGTTCACCTTTGAGGGCTTTCTGCCGCTGAACAAGAAAAACCGCCGCGCCCAGTTGGACGGTCTCAAGGCGGAGGAGCGCACCATGATTTTCTATGAGGCGCCCCATAAGCTGCGCACAACCTTGGAGGACCTGGCGGACACATTTGGCTCAGAGCGCCCCATAGCGGTGTGCCGAGAGCTGACAAAACTGCATGAGGAAATACTACGCCTAACCATCGGGGAGGCAGCAGAGCGCTACGCCGACCAGGAGCCGCGGGGTGAATTTGTGCTGGTGGTGGCAGGCTGTCCTCCTCAAATAGTGGAGGGTGATGAAGATGCTGCATTGGCGCGGGCGGAGCAGCTGCGCCAAGAGGGCTTGCCCTTAAAGCGGGCGGCGGCGCAGGCAGCGGAGGAGTATAAGGTAAAAAAACGCTGGATTTATAATCAGATCACGGAAAAAGAAAGCGAATAGGCAGAAATGGAGAGAATTAGGTGAATACCTGGGCGCACCCCCATCCATAGTTTACCTCATAAATGCCCTGTTCTCCCTTAAGGAGGAAGGCCAAGCGCACAACCACAGGAAGCAGCCGCAATGACGCAGGCGCAGAGGATAAGCCGCACCGCTTTTAGTAACTAGACACCGGCGGCAGCACAACTAGGAGCACCAGCGTCGAAGGCCGCAGGCGCCGGAAGGATTTCACCAGCAGAACGAACCGGGCCCCCCGTAAAGAGGGGGTCCTTAGGGGGAGGCCATGAGGGCCTCCCCCTAAGTGTGTCTTTGCCTACTTTCTGCACAAGCAGAAAGTAGGCCGCCGGAGGCAAAAGGGGGGTTCAAGGGGAGCTCCCCATGGAAAGCCTTACCTGTGTTGCCATAGGTTGGAAACGATAACAAATGGTATAATGTTTCGAAGGCAAGGAGGAGCCGAAATAAAATGCAAAAACTGTCGAAAAAGGAAAAATAATCCAAAAATCACCAAAACAAAAAAAGCCGCCAGATCGGCGGCTTTTCTCAACAACATCAGGACCGGGGAATTATTTGCCGCCCAGATCTTTCAGGCAGCTAGTACAGATATTCTTCCCCTTAAAGGACGTGATTTCCCGGGAATCCCCGCAGAAAATACAGGCAGGCTGGTACTTGTTCAGGATGATGGACGGGCCGTCTACGTAGATCTCCAGTGGGTCGCGTTCTGCGATGTCCAGGGTGCGGCGCAGCTCGATAGGCAGCACGATGCGCCCCAGCTCATCGACTTTACGGACAATTCCGGTCGCTTTCATTTTCGAAATCCTCCTTGCGCCTTGTGATGAATTTTTTGCAACTCGATGCTACTTCTTCATTATAACATAACGTATAATTTTGTCAATCAAAAATTTGGGGAAAAAGCGTAATTATTGGGATTCCTGTCGAAAGATACCACGCCGTGCCCCGGCAGGGACATGATTTTCGGTACTTTATCGTATATATGGGGGGACGAGCAAAGGGGGAAACCGATATATGGCGATGTCATTGATTTGGACGACAATGGTGGGCGCGGCGATCCTGTGTGGTTTGGTCACGGGAAAGGGCCCGGAGGTGGCCAAAGGGGCTCTGGACGGCGCTGCCGCCGGGGTGGAGCTATGCCTTTCCATGATGGGTGTGCTGTGCCTGTGGATGGGGGTTATGGAGGCGATGGAGCGCTCGGGCATCGCCCGGGGGCTGTCCAAGCTGCTGCGGCCGATTATTAAGCGGCTGTACCCGGACTTTGCCGGTGACAAGAAGGTGATGGACGCGGTGAGCGCCAACCTGTCCGCCAACCTGCTTGGGCTGGGCAACGCCGCCACGCCCCTTGGGCTGGAGGCATCCCGCCTCATGGCGGAACACACCCCCGGCGTGGCCTCCGATGGACTTTGTATGCTGGTGGTGATGAACACAGCGTCGCTCCAGCTGATCCCTACCACGGTGGCAAGCCTGCGGGCGGCGGCGGGGAGCGCCAATCCCTTCGACATCCTCCCGGCGGTGTGGCTGGCGTCCACTGTATCCGTGGTGGTAGGCGTCACGGCGGCGAAGATGTTCGCCCATGTGTGGAGGTGAGGAGATGGACCTGATTTTCACCATGCTGGTGCCCTTTCTGATGCTGGCAGTGGCGCTGTGGGGGTTGATCAAACGGGTAGACCTGTGGGGTGCGCTGACCGACGGGGCGGAAAAAGGCCTGAAGGTATCCCTGCGCATCATGCCGCCCCTCATCGGCCTGCTGACGGCGGTGTATATGCTGCGGGCCTCCGGGGCGCTGGAGCTTCTGGGAGAGGCGGTGGGGCCTTTGCTGTCGGCGGTGGGCATTCCGGCGGAGACCATCGGCCTGCTGTTGGTGCGCCCGGTGAGCGGCTCCGCCGCCCTGGGGGTGGGGGCGGAGCTCATCGAGACCTACGGGCCGGACTCTCCGGTGGGGCGGACGGCGGCGGTGATGCTGGGGTCCACCGAGACCACCTTTTACACCATCGCGGTGTACTTCGGCGCGGCTAAGGTGGGAAAGACCCGGTACGCCGTCCCGGCGGCTCTGTGCGCGGACATCGCCGGGTTTCTGGCGGCGTCCTGGGCGGTGAGGCTGCTGTTTTAGGGGCGTTCCTTTTTCTTGTAAGAAAAAGGAACCGAAAAAGAACTTTTAGACCGCTGACGGAACAAGCGGCATCCTTCACGGCTCCGCACGGCGACGGTGGGCGTTTTTGCTGGGACCTGGTATAAAGCAGCGGCCGGAGGGATCATCCTCCGGTCGCTGTTTTATATCGTGTTTAGGCCCGGCTCAGAGCCAAACGCCTGCGCTGCATGGCAGCCTCCAAAACGTTGTCCAACGAGGCATACATATCGTTGCGTACATCTTCCGCGTCCAAGGAATCGCTGGGGTTGGAGGCAGTTTTCCATCTGGTCATTGCCTCTGCCCAAGTCGGGTTGTTCAGGTTCAGGCCGCTGCCCGCATAGGCGTTTGAGGTGCCGCCGTTTTCTCCGCCCAGTCCCAAAGCCAAGCGCTTGCGCTGCGTGGCCTCCAAAATATTTGCCATGATTGCATAACCGCCGCGCTGCGTCTGCGCATACTTCACAAACGCGTCAGACCCGGATGGATTTTTAAAGAAACTCATCAGCTTTGTATAGGCCAGCGCGTCTCCATTACACTCCTGGAGGGAACTCGCATATCCATAGCGGCTGAAGTAGGTATTCCACTCAGGATTGCTTGTATCCCACGTCTCACAACCCATCATACCGCCTCCGTTAAACGGACTCCACAAGGCGGTAAAGCCGTGGTAGCCCAGCAAGCCCAGCTCATCCTGGCTCAAGAGGCCCTCCGCCACCAGATCCTCCATGAAGGAGTCCATTTCCTCCCGCGTCATGTTGCTGGGATCATATTTTTCTGCCAGCTCAGCGGCCAGCGCGGACAGTTCCTGATCGGTCAGCTGCCTGCGCTCAAAGGTCTCCAGCGCCACAGGGTCGTACCGTCCGGGGCCATTGGGTAAAACAGGAGTCTCAACTTTATTGGCGGCATTTTGCGCTGCTTTCTCCTCCATCATGGCCCAGAATTCACTGCCCCAGCGCATCGCGGGTTTGTCCGAGCCTGGAAGATACCCAAAGTAGCCCTGGCCGGGTATGTACTCTACGCGAGAACCTGATACATCCATTTATATCACCTTTCCTTGGGTCAAGCGCAGTCCCTTGCAGACCTTATTACAGATTAGGCGCAGTCCATTGCCGCCCTATATGATTTATCGGAGCGTCATGGATAAAAATAACCAATTCCCCAAAATTTCCACGAAAAAGGGGACGCTCCACAGGAAGCGCCCCCCTTTGTCCACGTTTGAATTATTCCTCAGCCATAGCCTTGGCGGCGGCGATGGCCTTCTCCTGAGCAGGACCCGGGCACTCCTCGTACCGCACGAAGTGCAGGGTGAAGGAGCCGCGGGACTGGGTCATGGCCCGCAGGTCGATGGCGTAGGTCATCATCTCGGCCATGGGTACCTCGGCGTCCAGCGTCTGGTAGCCGTTGCCGGCGGAGTTCATGCCCATCACGCGGCCCCGGCGCTTGGTAATGTCGCCCATGACATCGCCCATGTTGCTGTCGGGGATGGTAACCTTCAGCTCGCCCACCGGCTCCAGCAGCACGGGGGATGCCTCGGGCAGAGCAGCCTTGTACGCCAGCTGTGCGGCGGTCTTGAAGGCGATTTCAGAGGAGTCAACAGGGTGGTAGCTGCCATCATACAGCGTGGCCTTCAAATTGACCATGGGATAGCCCGCCAGCACGCCGTGCACGCAGGCTTCGCGCAGGCCCTTTTCCACGGCGGGGAAGAAGTTCTTGGGCACCGCGCCGCCCACGACCTCCTCGGCAAACTCCATGGTCTCGCTGTCGCAGGGCTCGAAGCGAATCCACACGTCGCCGAACTGGCCGGAGCCGCCAGTCTGCTTCTTGTGGCGGCCCTGCTTGGAAACGCTCTTGCGGATCTTCTCACGGTACGCGACCCGCGGCTCGGACAGCTCCGCGTCCACGTTGAAGCGGCTCTTCAGCTTGCTGACCAGCACGTCCATCTGGATGTCGCCGGCGGTGGTGACCACCATCTGGTGGGTCTCGGCGTTGTTCACCACGGTGAAAGTGGGGTCCTCCTCGTTGAGGCGGCCCAGGCCGGCGGCGATCTTGTCCTCCTGGCCGCGGGTCTTGGGGGCGATGGCCTTGGAGAAGTTGGGCTCGGCAAAGGGAATGGGGTCCAGCTTGACGAACTTCCGGGTGTCGCACAGGGTGTCGCCGGTCTTGAGCCGGTCCATCTTGCCGATGGCGCCGATGTCGCCGCATCCCAGCTCCTTGACCTCCTCGCTCTTTTTGCCCTTCATAATATACAGGCGGCCCAGCTTTTCATTGGCGCCGGTGGTGGCGTTGACCAGGGTCATATCGGAGGTCAAATCACCGGAGATGACCTTGATGAAGGAGAACTTGCCGTACTGGTCGGCCACGGTCTTGAACACGAACGCGGCGGGGACCGCACCATGGGAGACGATGAAGTCCTCATGCTCACCGTCCTTGTCGGTGGCGGAGGCAGGGATGCCCTCCAGGGGGTTGGGCAGCAGGTCCACGATCAGGTCCAGCAGCATCAAGGTGCCAAGACCGGTGAAGGAGGAGCCGCACACCACGGGGACCAGGGAGCAGTCCCGCACGCCGGCCCGCAGGCCCTGCATGATCTCGGCATAGGTAAACTCCTCGCCGCCGAAGAACTTCTCCATGAACTCCTCGCTGGTCTCGGCCACGGACTCCATCAGCTGGCCGTAGATCTCCTCGATGACGGACACCTTGTCCTCGGGGATGGGGATCTCCTTGCGCTTGTTGCCTGCGGGCTCGAAGGCGCGCTTATGGAGCACGTCCACCACACCGGTGACCTTCTTGTTGGCGTCCCAGATGGGGACCACCAGGGGAGCTACGCTTTTGCCGAAGCGCTCGCGCAGTGCGTCAAAGGCGGCGTTGAAGTCAATGTTGTCTTCGTCCATCTTGGAGATGTAGACAATGCGGGGCAGCTTGCGGTCCTCCAGCAGCTGCCAGCCCCGCTCGGTGCCCACGGACATACCGCCCTTGGCGGCGCACACCAGCACGCCCGCGTCGGCCACGGACAGGCACTCAGCCACTTCACCGGCGAAGTCGAAGTTGCCGGGGGCGTCCAGCACGTTGATTTTGCAGCCGTTGTACTCCACGGGAGCTACGGCGGCGGAAATGGAGATCTGGCGCTTGATCTCCTCGGGATCGTAATCGCAAACGGTGTTGCCGTCGGTGGTCTTGCCCAGACGGTCGATGACACCGGTCATGCGCAGAAAGCTCTCGACCAAGGTGGTCTTGCCGTTGCCGCCGTGGCCCAGCAGGCAGATATTGCGGATATTGGTGGGAGAATAGCTCATAGTTGTTTCCACTCCTTAACGTTTAGTGCCCGGCCCGACGAGGCGGCCAAAGCGTCACTGAAAACAATTATACAATATACCCCGCCGTTTGGCAACGGTTATTTGAGGAATTTGACGAATCTTTTTTCTGGGAGCCGGGAGAGGGGCGGACCGCGTCTGCGGACCGCCCCTCCCGCTCACTTTTTGCAGTACGCGGCGATGGCGTCGCTCATCTTCTGGGCGGTGCCGGAGCCGTACTTGTCCAGGTTTTCCTTGAATTTGGGGTCGTTGACGTACATCTGCCCCAAACAGGCCAGGATGCCGTCGGTACAGCTGTAGTGGTACTGGGTGATGTGGGCCTGCCAGCGTTTCACCAGGGCCTGGCCCTCCGGTCCCTCAGGGTCGGCACATTTGCCGAAGGCGGTGAAAATCTCCTCCTGTTCAGCCAGAATCTGCGCCTCCTTCTCGGGGGTGTAGTCCTTGTGCTTCTCCCGGCTCTCCAGGAACGCCTCGGTATTGCCCCAGCGCTCCGCCGCCTCTTGGGCGTATTGCTCTTTTACGGCTTCCCAGTCCGCCTGGGTGGGCCTGGGTCTCTCGTTATACATTGCGATACCTCCTATCGTCTCATCAACCAGCCGCAGCATATCGTCCAGCCTCTGCCGTTTCATCAACAGCAGGGTTCGGTGCTTTTGCAGGGCCTCGGTACGGTCGTTGTCGGGGGCGGACAGGATACGTCCGATCTGCTCCAGCGGTATGCCCAGCTCACGATAAAACAGGATCTGCTGCAAAGACGCCATGGCCGAGTCGTCGTAAAACCGGTACCCGGCCTGGGTGGTCTCCGACGGTTTCAGCAGCCCGATCTCATCGTACCAGCGCAGTGTCCGCACACTGACGCCCGCCCGCTTTGCCGCTTCGCTGACCGATAACCTCATCTTGCTCACCTCCGAAAGAAACTGTAACCCATGACGTAACGGGAGAGTCAAGGGGGTTTTCACCGGGATTTGAAAAAACTTTCTTCCAACGAATATTTCTCCTTCTTTGATTATATCACAACTCAACTTATGTGAACAGTCCCTAGTTTTAACAACAATCCAACAGCTGTTCCAAGTATGACTGAAAAGATAACTGCGGGAAGATTCACCATAAGCACTATACTGCTGATTCCCATTGCCATGGAACAAAGGCCGAAAATCGTATTCAAGTTTTCTTTGAAACTCTCTGAAAATGATGAGCCAAGTTTTGTCCCCAAACAGCCGCCCAAAATAACGGCAAGCGCATCGACAATTGCACCAACTGGCATTAGCCTCCTCCTTATCATCCAACGTAAAGCAGATGCGCCTTAAAACTTAAATTTGCAGATAATGCTAAGAATCAAGACTGTCAGAATGGCTCGTTCAAACCAGACAGCAAGAACGTGCAGAAATTTCACTGGCACTTTTGTGGAGTAGAGGGAGGCCAGGAATGCGCCAAAGAAAATCACGAGAGGCGCAGCAAAACAGGCAGCAAAGAACTTTGCCGCAGGAGCCAGATCCATGGCACCCAACCCAAGTGAGGCGGAAATTGGGTTTACAAAGGAGAGTCCTACCGCATTGGGAATACCAAACAGTTTGATAATCGGCAGGAAAAGGTATCCTAGCAGGGTGAAAATCGGGGTGTATTTATTGACCAAAGCTGGGACGACCCACATTGAAACCGCACTGACGTGAGTAGCGGCAACCATCATCAGAGAATTGGAGCCGGTGTTCCACATGGCAAGGAAAGGATTGGGGGCTTTCTCTGCAACTTCCACGCCGGTAAGCCAAGCTGTCTTAAAAATATTGCCCTTCGCAACATTTTCTTTAGCCGGTTCCATGTCCTCGTAATATGTGTCTGGAACCGTTGACAGGGGCGGGATTCTGGCAATGATTGCAGTTACAATGTACACAAAAAGGGGGAGAAAAAGTTATCTGTTGGATATGGGTGGTGGGACACTGAGAGGATACTTTCCAGT
>CAJUQN010000079.1 GCA_910588625.1 uncultured Oscillospiraceae bacterium | reverse complement strand
TCCTATTATCTCCCACTCCGCCATTTTTGTCAAAAGATTTTAAACAGGCTCTTAGACCGGCCTGAGAACCAGGCCGCAGGGCTCCACCTGGGGTTGAAATCAGCAGAGACCCCAGGTACACGCCCGCGCGGGTCATGCCGGACCCGGCCCGTACTGTTCCCAACCTCACCGGGGGGCGAGTGCGAATGCGATGAGAACAATAGATGAAATGAATTCAAGGCGGCTCCGGCATTATGACCGGGGCCGCCTGTTAAGGGGACTTACTGGATGCACACCAAAGATAACAGGAAAAAATCCCATGAAATGATTGAACACATTTTTCACGACCTGCTCCCAGCCCAAGGCATGGCGGAGCGCCCCGAGCAGGCGCGTCTCAGCCACCTGATGCTGAACGCCCTGATGGACAATTCCATCGCGCTCTGTGACGCCGGAACCGGCATCGGAAAGACCTACGCCTACCTGGCGGCAGGGGCGGTGTTCCACCGCCTCCGCTCCACCAGAGGGCAGGGCCATCGTCCCATCCTCATCTCCACCTCCAGCATCGCCCTCCAAAACGCGGTGCAGACGGAATATTTGCCGCTCCTATCCGCCGCCATGCTGGAGGACGGTATGATCGACCAGCCTCTCACGGCGGTAATCCGCAAGGGGAAATTCCACTACGCCTGCCGACAGAGACTGGAACGGCGGCTGCTCCAAATCAAGCTCAGCAAGAAAAATGAACGGACGATTGAAACGCTGCTCTCTTTGCGGGAGCACTTGGATATGGACAGCGTTCCCCATCTCAGCAGCTATGACCGGGACCGGGTATGCGTCCCCCAGGTCTGCGATTGCAGCCAGGAGGACTGCCGCTACCGGGCCTTCCTGGAGGACTGCGGCAACGGAGAGTTTGCCTTTCAGATCTGCAACCACAATCTCCTGCTGGCCGATGCCATCCACCAGAGCACAGGCCGGAGCCCTATCCTGCCGGATGCCTGCGCTGTGGTCATTGATGAGACCCACAAGCTGCCTGATGCCGCCCGTCAGATGTTCGGTACCACCCTGGAGGCTAGAGACATCAACGGCCTGATCCAAAACCTGCGCCGGGAAAAGTTCCTGCTGGCGGCGGAGTCCTTGGCGGAGCTGTCCGCACCGCTCCTGCGGCTGATGACCCAGCCCTATGACACCGAAAAATCCTTCAAGGCTTTTTCCCGTCTGTTGCTGGCTCCGGCCCGGAACCTCCACATCATCCAGAAGCAGCTCCATGGTCTGCTCTCCAAGGATACCAGACGCCAGCTGAAAAAGCTGTCCTCCACCATGGAGCTGTTCACCAAAGAGGACACCGGGCTGGTGTTTTACGCCATGGAGGACCGCCGGGGCGGTACCATGCTGTGCGCTGTGGCCGCAGACATGACCGCCCAGCTCCGGGCCACCCTCTGGAATCAGGAGCGGCCAGCCATCCTCGCCTCCGGCACCTTGGCCGTGGGGAAAGACTTCCGCCGATTCAAAGAGGAAACTGGCCTGCTGGCAGATGGGCGGGTGACGGAGTCCGTCTCCGCCTCGCCCTTCGACTACAAGGCCAACTGCCTGCTGTACCTGCCGCTCCACCCGCCCGAACAGGCGGACAGCGGCTATTTTGATGAGCTGGCGGCTGAAATCGCCGCCCTGCTGGACGCCTGCTGGGGCCATGCCCTGGTGCTGTTCACCTCCTACGCCGCCATGTCCGCCATCAAGGAGCGGCTGGCGGACATGAATCTGCCCTGGGAGGTGTTTACCCTGGGCCGGAATGCCGTACATACCACCCAGGAGTTCAAGGCCAGCCCAGGCAGCGTCCTGCTGGCCACCGGGGCCGCCTGGGAGGGCTTCGACTTCCCCGGAGACTGCGTGTCCCTGCTGGTGATCCCCCGCCTGCCCTTCTCCCGTCCGGACGCGCTGAAGGAGAAAAAGCGGGCGGATTACGATTCTCTTCGGGCCTTTATCAAAGCTGTGGTGGTGCCGGAAATGCAGATCAAGCTGAAGCAGGGCTTTGGGAGGGCCATCCGCACCGAGACAGACACCTGTGTGGTAGCCATCCTGGATGAACGCTCGACTCCCGGCCAGCGGCATCACGAAGCCATGCTGGCCGCTCTGCCTGACATAAAGATCACGGACAGTCTGGAGGACGTGGTGGAGTTCATCTACCGCCTCAAAGGGCCGGATTACTTCGAGGAGGAAGGGTCATGAGCATGGCGAAAAAGGATAAAAGCACAATGGAACTGACCATCTCCGGCCACCAGGTCAGCCTCACCTTTGCCCCGGAGCAGAATTCCATCATTGCCCAACAGATCCGCGCCAGCCTGATCGACTTTTTCATCCGCCAGCATGGGAGCGGCGATGGGCAGAACGCATAGCAAAAAAACAGTGGATTTTCTGTGCTGGCTGTGATAGAATGTGACCAGAGACAGGAGAGATGCGGATATGGAAATCAATACCCCCATTGCGGAGGATATCCGCGTTACAGACCAAAACTCCCAATATGACGCCGCTTGCAGGCGGCTCCTGTCCGATAAGACCATTCTGGCCTGGATCATGAAAAGCTGTTTGGCGGAGTACCGGGACTGCGACATCAAGGAAATCGCGGAGAAATACATTGAGGGCACTCCCCAAGTGCATGAGGTGCCGGTGATGCCGGACGAAACCAACGCCGCAAAGATCCGGGGCGTCAGCAACGTGGATGCCTCCCGGACGGAGGGAACGGTCATCTATGATATCCGATTCTTGGCTGTTGCCCCGTCCAATGGCGAGTTGATCCAGCTGATCGTCAATGTTGAGGCGCAGGGACAATTCTATGTCGGCTATCCGTTGATCATGCGGGCCATATACTATTGCAGCCGGATGATTTCGGCCCAGTATGGGACCGAATTCGTTCACGAGGAATACCAGAACATCAAGAAGGTCTACTCGGTTTTTATCTGCATGGACCCGCCGAAGAACCGCCGGAACAGTATTACCCGATACCGGCTGACGGAGGAGAACCTGGTTGGAAACGTAAAGGAACCCGTCAGGCACTACGATTTGATGACTATGGTCATGGTGTGTCTGGGCGGTGCCGATGGGGAAAACTATGACGGGATACTGAAGCTGTTGGATGTGCTTCTCTCCAACGAAACCAGCGAGGCGGAGAAGCGGAAAATTTTGCAGGACGATTACGATATCCAAATGACACGGACAATGGAACAGGAGGTGTCGGTCATGTGCAATCTGAGCAAGGGCGTTATGGAAAAGGGTGTGGCTAAAGGTCGAGCCGAAGGTATGGCTAAGGGCATGACCAGTGGAATTTTGTCCTCTATCAAGAGCCTTATGGAAACGATGGGGATGACCATCGAACAGGCTATGGCGGCGCTGAAGGTTCCAGAGGATGAAAAGCAGAAATATATAGATTTGCTGGAACGGCAATAACCTACCCAGAACGCCACGGATGGCCTGAGAAATCCGTGGCGTTTTAGGCTTCATTTTTACCTGTTTATTATTGTGACTGAAATCAACCCTTTCCAGTAAAAAGTTCGAACTTTTGGCGAGGTGTTCGCGTTGCTTTATGAACCGCTTGGGAGAGCGCCGCGTTCGCAACGCGGAGGTCGAGGGTTCGATCCCCTTCGAGTCCACCAAAAGCCTTGAAATCATGCGATTTTAAGGCTTTTCTTGTGTTTAAAGAGCAATGACAACAGAACGTGTGGGTACAAATCCTGCCGCCTACGGCATCAGCCGTTTCCGAGATTTTTAACCCCTCACGTTTTTGAGCTCAACGATGCAAGATACTGCAATACAATTCTATAGTCGGTACTCCAGCGAGGCCGTGATTTTTCGTTTGTGAAAGATCACGGCCTTTTTTTTATTTTCAAGAAAGGAAAGGTCCAAACATGAAAACCACCCACACCAAAGACATCAGGGTCATGAGCAAGACAGCGCTCCCCAGCTTTCGGGTGCGCCAGGAGTTAGGGGGGCTGCTCCTATGAAATATCAAGCGGTTCTCGGCAGCAAAGCCCTCCCGGGGGTTGGGCAGATCACCGTCCCCTTCCCCATCCCGGACAGCGAGTACGACCATATCATCGGTATGCTGGAGAATATGAGTATCGGCTCCCCCACTGTGCAGGACTGCTGGGTGCTGGAGCTGGACAGCCCCTACCCCATCCTCAACCGGCTGACCACCCAGAGCGTCAACGTGGATGAGCTGGATTATCTGGCCAAGCGGCTGGACAGCTTCTCTGAGGGCGAGAATATCAAATTTGAAGCCATGGCCAGCAAGTTGAACCTGTCCAGCATCAGGGATTTCATCAACCTGACGTTTTGCTGCCAGCGAGCCACCGTGATCACCGATTTCTCCGATTTGGAGCGGATCGGCAAAGTCCACGCCCTGACCGTCAGCGGTGAGTCCATGCCGGTGGAGGCGTTTGAAAGGTTGGATTACCGTGCGGTGGCCCTCGACCTGATCCAGCGAGCCCCCGGGATGGTCACCCCTTACGGCGTGGTGTACAGCAACGGCATGAAACTGGAACAGGTCTACGATGGGCAGCACTTTCCCGCCTATCTCCACCAAACGCCCCAACTGATGATCGAACTCAAGTCCGGGTCGGAAGGTGAAACTACCGGGTATCTCTATCTGCCCTGCCCGGAAAAACAGGTTGAGCGGACGCTGGCGCGGGCAGGATGCGGCCAAGAGGGTTTCCGGATGGAGATCACCATGGATGATCTGCCCCCGCAGGTATCCGCTGTGGTCAGCCTCACTGGCGACGGACTTGACGAGATCAACGAATTGTGCCGGGCTGTTGAGCCGCTGAACGCGGAACAGCGGGAAAAGCTGGGGGCGGTGGTGCTGCTGGCCCGACCCAACTATGCCAGCGAGGTGCGACAGCTGGCCGAGAACCTGGATCGATTTGATTTTGTACCCAAGCCGTCCAACCCAGATACGGACTGTGCGCTCACCGAGCTGGGCTATGTGGCCTACCACGGCAGCTTGACGCTGGAGGAACTGATGCAGGAGGATCCGGCGGAACAGTACCGGCAGGAGATGGGAGGGCTGGCATAATGGTGCTTTACGTTGCAAAGAGCTCGTTCAGCCAGGATGTGGCACACATCAGCTTCCCCGCAGAAGCGGCTGAGGTCAGAAACGAGGTGATCGCCGTGGAGGACTTCGGCGGCTGGGCCCCCGCGTACATCATAGGCGGCGATGGCGCCGCACAGATCCTCACGGGCCGCATCGAGCGCGACACCTTGTTCAGCGAAGCTGGCATCCAGAAGCTGAACCAATTGGCTGGGTTGGTAGATACCATGGCGCTGGATGCCCAAAAGGTTTTTGCCGGGGCGCTGATGGCGGAACACGTCAAATGCCTGGATGACGTGCTGCGCGTGGCGGGCAGCCTGGACAGATATGAGCTGTTCTCGGGCATCAAAACAGACGAGGAGCTGGGCCATTTCCTGGTGGACACCGGCCCCATCACCGGCAAATTCGTTTTTGACGAGAAGGTCAAACCCTATCTGGACTATGCCAAGATCGGCGCGGAACAGCGGAAGCTGCTGGGTGGGACCCATACGGAGCAGGGGTTTGTGAAGCGCCGGGAGGTGGTGCAGACGCAGAAAACGGCAGACCGGCCCGCCTTCGCCCTCACGCTGGCCTCCCCCACCGGCGCCGTCCGCCTCGACCTGCCCGCCCCGGATGATGAGCTGGAACGGGCAAAAAGGGCGCTGGGGCTGGACGACCTGGGCAGCGCCGACATCCAGGAGGTGGAGATCGGCTACCCCTGGGCGCACCTGCTGCCCACGGACGCCGTCACCCTGGAGGACGCCAACACTCTGGCCCAATGCGTCCGGGCGATGACCGGCCAGGAGCTGCGGGTGTTCGGCGCGGTCCTTGAGGTGGAGGAGCCGCGCTCGTTCCATGAGGCTGGCACTATTGCCATGGACATCGACGACTACGAGCTGGTGTCCGGCAGCGAAAGGGAGTATGGCATGGAAGCCCTGCGTTACGCGGGAGCGGGGGATGAACTCCTGGAAATACTGGACGGCTTTACCGATTTTGATACCCTGGGCCGATTGGAGATGGAGCAGGATGGCGTTCGGGAAACCTCTTATGGGCCGGTCAAGCGCCTCAGCGCCCCCTGGCCCGATCAGGAGCCGGAGATAGGCCAGACGATGGGTTAAAACCTGCCAATCACGACAGAAAAGAGGAGAAAAGCAATGGCAGTCAACATTTTCAAGGACGAGCTCCAGCACGCCCGGCTGTTCGGCAAGCCTGTGCTCACCACCAACTGGCTGATCCCCCGGGAAACGGTGCCGGACGGGTGGTTCTGCTATGATATGCGGGGCACGGAAAGGGACCCCGCCGCCCATGCCGAGCTGGTGGACTATACCAGCTATGACCACAGCGGCACCGTTCTCTCCCCCAAGCCGCTGAAGCGGCCCGCCACTAAGGCCCGGCGGATCGGTAAGGGGGACTATTTCCTCCACGGTGAGGCCATGGACCTGGAAGCCTTCTGTGAGGAGTACGGCCTGGAGGTCCCGGACAACCCCATCAAGTTTGAGATGCGCCCCGCCGCTCCCGAGGAAGCGGCGCTTTTTTATGCCCTGCCGCCTGAACAGGACGAGGAGTTAGGGACTATTGGCCACGTCCGCATCGACTTCGGGCGCAATGGCGGTGAGTTCTGGCACACCTGGTGGCCCAGGGGTCCCGAGGGGCTGAACACCCCGGAGTTCAAGGAGGAGCTTGGCCAGGTGGTGGAGCAGCTGCGCCGGGGTGTGCTGAAGGACTTCTCATCTATGCTCCGCCTGTGCCATATCAGCGGCGGCGAGATCAGCGGCGGCAGCTGCTGTCAGAATTACGGCTTCGTGCTGGAAACGGAGCGGTACCGCTACTGCCTGCGCTGCAACCCGGTGCGGGGGGACTACCAAGCCTATCTCCACGACCAATTTGTCCGATGAAACATATTGGGTGTTGGGGCCTTTACTGTCGCTGGTGGTGAGTGCGCCAACCGTTTTCTGATAGATGAGGTCAGTTACGCATTACCTTCCCGTGCAGCGAAATTTGAGCAGCAATACGATTTGTTCGTACCGAGATACCTTCAAGCTGCTTCTCATATTTTGCAGAGATATAAAAGGGTGTAATATCGCCAAATTGCGATTGGCAGCATTGGATAAGCGATGCATAGAGGAATTTCTGCTGTGGCTGACCAATGTCCGCGGTGTATCACCATCTACCTATAACCAGCGACTTTGCGCCATTCACGCTTTCTTTAACTATGTGATGGCTGAGGAACCAGGGTACATGGAACAATGCATTCAAATCCACAATATACCCAGAAAGGTTGCATCATCTCCTCCGGCGCAATACTTGACTGCCGACAATCTGAAATTGTTGCTTTCCATGCCTGATACCGCTACAAAGAGAGGACGGCGGAATTTAGTTTTGCTTGAGTGCTGTTTCTCTACACATAATATTTTGCAAAAGGTGTTTACCCAAGGGACGAGAGCCAGTCAATGAGCTCAGCGTCCTGCTTCCAATTTGAAACCGCAGGCAGGCCAAGATGTTTGGAAGCTTTTTCTAATGCCGCCCGCTTTGCCTCATTATCCGCTCTGGCATAGATCTCAGTAGTTGAAATGTCTGCATGGCCAAGAAAATCCTTGATGTATACCGGGTTAACGTTAGCCTGCACAAGGTGCATGGCTTTGGTGTGGCGGAGCTTGTGCGGCGTAATATTTGCTGGCATCTCAGGCGAGATTTCCTGTGCCATCTCAACGTATTTTCGCAGAATGTAAGTAACCCCTGAACGCGTCAGTTTCTGCCCATGGGCATTCCAGAACAAAGGCATATCAGAATGCAGATGAGTATCAATGCGGTTTTCTGCAAAATAGGCACTTATCAGGTTAACTGTCTGTTTCATGAGCGGCACAGAGCGTACCTTCCCGCCCTTGCCGAGAAGTGTGATCACAGCGGGAGCCTCCAACCGCACATCACGGATCCGTATGTTAACCAGTTCGCTGACGCGTGCAGCTGTGTCGTACAGAATTGTAATGGTGCTGTTTCTTTGTGTTTTTAGGAGGTGCTTTGCATAATTGCTTTCACTTCATAACGTCATGGGAAGCCTTTCGTCAAATGACCGGCTGGACTATGCGGAAGTGCTCCGGGCGTTCACAGATACCGCAATTCCAATTCCTGCTTCTAAACGGTGGGCAAACGCCGGAATGGTGCGAGGCCCTGGGGTTGACCTGTGCTGGCGGCTTATGGACGCCCAATATTGGGCAATCCCCAGGCTGGCACGACGGCAGCGTATCTTCCTCGTGGCCGATTTTGGAAGGGGGCGTGCTCACGAAATACTGTTTAAGCCCCGCCCAATGTTCCAAGTATCTCCGGCTGGCGGAGAAGGCGGGGTGCCCGCCGCCCAGGTTCATCGAGGCCCTGTTATTGAAACAAAGGGGCGTGTACCCATCGTCCGGCCCTTCCAGCTTTTCCGCATGAGGGGTGCGGCCAACGATCAATACCATGTTCAATTCCAGGACAGCTTCGGCTTTCTGAACGATCCTTTCCCTACTCTGCTGGCGGGGACGGTCTACCCCTTCGCGTTCTACTTTGCCGACGACCCTTTGGACGGCTGTGTGCGGTTCCCCACGGAGCTGGAATGTGAGCGGCTGATGGGCCTGCCCGGCGGGTGGACAAAGTACGGCGCGGAGGGGGCGGAGATCAGCTCGGGCCAGCGTTACCGGGCTCTGGGAAACGCCATCGCCCTGCCATGCGCGGACTACATCATAGCGGGGATCAAAGAAGCACTTGACCCATAAATCGGGGGCGCGTCCACAGTGGGCGCGCCCCACTACTTTTTTAGGAGGCGAATATCATGCCCAAGGTTAAGGAACGGGATCAAACCGATAAGGTTAAGGGCAAAGGCAAAAAGAAGGACGGCGGAACGGCTCAGCAGCAGGCCCAGCGCGTTACGACGGCTAAGCTGAGAAAAGAGTTGGTCCAGCAAAAGCGGGGCGTGGCAGGCTCTACCGCCGAGATACCCGACAATATCACCGACACCACCACAGGCTCGGCCAGCGCGGACAGCGGCACCGAGGCCGTGGAGCAGGTGGAGCAGGCCACCCACGCCAGTGCCATTGAGGTAAGCCATTCCGCAAAGCGGGGTGTTTCCATGGTGGTGTCCAAGGTCAAGCAGGAGCGCCAGAAAATTAAGGAGCGGCAGCACCAGCCGGACACCCAGGGCCAGCCCTTGGACACGTCGGCCCCGGTCCCTGACGCTCCAGCGGCAGACACACCGACCCGCCCCGGCCCAGGCAGGCGGCGGACACGCCGGACACACCCCAGGTCCAGACGCCCCCGCCGGGGGAACGTATGCGGCAGCGGGCCGCAGGCCAGTGGAGGGAGCGGCTTGCCCATCCCCGGACGGACACAACCATCCGGGGGGAGGCTCCGACTGTCTCTCCCAGGGCAGATACCCCGGCCCGCCTGGGGCGGACGACGGACACACCCGCTGCGCCGCGGGGTCCCACTCCGGGGGATCGTATGCGCCAACGGGCGGTAAACCAGCGGAGGGAGCAGCTAACCCATCCCCGGACGGACACGACCATCCGGGGGGAGGCTCCGGCCTCGCCCCACTACGGCGGGCCTGCGTCCACCCCCGGCCCTTCCACAAAAAATCTCCCCGCCGGGGATCAATCTTTGATATACTAATGTCCGTCGCTGGGCAGGCCCACGTTTTTCAGCACCCAGTCCAGGAACCCGGAACAATCCAGGCCGAAGGGCCGGTATGTGCCGCTGGTCACGTTCCCAGGCGAGGTCACCTTCATCAACGTGCCCCAGCGGGGGTCCCAGCCGATGGCGCTGCTTTTGCCGCCCCAAAAGTAGTTTACCTTGCCCACCAGCTTACAAGCTGTCTCCACTACGGCCCGCCGTTCCGGGGAAAGATCGTCCGGCAACCGCTGGAGAACTTCTATCACTTTCTCGTCAGATATGCCCAGGTTTGCCAGCAGGCCGCCAATCACGTCCAGCTCGTCCAGCAGTTCCGTCAATGTGCTGTTTTGGTCGGCGGAGAAGGCATAGGCTGTGCGCATATCGTCCGCGCTTTTGGGGGTGATGGTGATATGCAGCTTCTTTTCCGTCCATGCTTCTGTATCGTCTGTGGCCTCATGCTCAATAGTTTCCACGCTGGACGAGAGGGTACACATATCCCAAAAGACAGCTTTTAGCCGCGCCACCCTGTCAGGGGTGCTGTTCTTCTGAACGCACCCGTAGAATAGCATCCCAATGTGGAATGGGTATGAAACGGAGATGGAATTGTGGTGGAAATAAAAAAACTCCCTGTGGAGGGAGTTTTTTCACGCTTATAGATGGATAACAAATCGCATCCCTGGTGGGGATTTCATTGGTGCAAAGGCATAGAAAATATTCATAGAGGTCAAGAGCGTATCCACGATATAGAGGCCCAGGCCATTGCCGCCGCTTTCCCGGCTTCGGGAGAAGTCCGGACGGTAGAACGGTTCAAACAGGCGGCGAATTTCACGATCAGGGATAGGGTCACATTCGTTTTCAATGATTAGGCGGTTTTCGTTCATATAGACAGAAACGGATTTTCCAGCTTCCGTATAAGCAACAGCATTTGCGAGAACATTTGATACCGCCTTGCTGAACCGGCCAGCCGGAAGTGTCGTGGGGAATTGTTCTGGCAGATCAAGAGAAAAGATGATTTGATGCGCTGCCGCAATCATCTGATACGGCGCACACAGTTCCGCCATCAGTTCCGTAATGTCAATCGGCTTCGCTGGTTCATCGGTAGTGTTCAGCTTGGAGGTTTCCAAAATCTCATGTACCATCCCAGAAAGCTGCTCCACCATTTCCTTGCACTCCGGGAGGTATGTTGCGTAGTCCTGATACTTCCCAACACCTAAAATCATATTTTCCAGGGTGGCGTTCAAGGCGGTCACGGGTGTTTTCAGTTCATGGGACGCCGCCCACAGAAAGTCAACCTTGGCCCGCTCCATATCACGCACAGCGTCCTTTTCCCGCTCTAAATGTTCAATCGTGGACAGCAGATTAGAATACAGATCATTGACGTTCTGCGCCAGCGTACCAATTTCATCCTTTGTATGGATAGGGCAGTTCGCCCCATGGTCTAATTTCATCATCTGCTCGGTTGATGCAGAAATTTTCTTGATGGGGTCGGCAATTGCTTTGGAAAACAGGAGAGAGCAAACAATGGAGATCAGCAGGGAACAGCTTAAAGAGATGGGCAGGGCCTTTTCTACTGCCTCGGTCACAAACTGCTCCTGTCTGATGCTGACAACAACATCATCTTGGGTACTCAATGCAAGCTGCATCTGTGGGGCAAGCAGATAGATCAGCCCATGCGTGACAACAACGACAAAGAGCATGATGCTCATGGTATAGAGAAATATTTTCGGAAACAGTTTTAATCGTTTCATGGCTGTACCTCGTATTTGTAGCCGATGCCCTTGACTGTTACGATACAGTCAAGCCGCAGCTTCTTCCGCAGATTTTTGATGTAGGTGTCCACGGTTCGGTCGATGATCGGATAGTCAGCGCCCCACAGTTCGTCCAAAATCTGTGAGCGGGTCAGCACCAGCCCTTTATGCTCTACCAATAGCCTGAGCAGATCAATTTCCTTGGGCATGATGTCGATTTTTCCGGCGCTGTCACTGGCGGTATAGCCGGAGAAGTCAACTGTCACATCGCCAAAGGTTATTGTTTGGGGTAATGGGGTCTGACCGCTCCGGCGCAGAAGGGCGGTGATCCGTTTTCCTAGCAGCACCATGGAAAAGGGCTTCGTCATATAGTCGTCCGCCTGTTCGTCAAAACTCATGACCTGGGTATATTCGTCCTCGATAGCGGTGAGCATCAGGACAGGCGTTGTGCTGTTCCGCCGTATTTCATGCAGGACAGACAGGCCGCTGATATGGGGCAGCATAATGTCCAGCACAACAAGGTCAATATGATTCTGCCGGAAAAGCTGAAGGGCCTCGCTGCCATCATAGGCCGGAATGAGCGAGTGGCCCGTGGGCTTGAGATATTCGCAGATCGCGTCGTTCGTCTTGTAATCGTCCTCAACAATCAATAGTGTTGCCATTGGCGCACCTCCTTTGGGGCAGTATAACATGGGAATATGGAATGTGTGTGAAATAACTTGCCGTTTTTCAATTCTTCAGCAGCAACGATATAGAATGAAATAGTATCAGACATAGAACACAGCCTGCTTTCTGTCGCCCATCATGCCCAACTCCATATCGTCCCGGCAGGTAATGCCCACGATCTGCGGAAGGATGAACGCGGACAGCCGGACAGCGGCGGAAATCAGGATCGACTTAGCGGTTTTGCCTGTTGCTTTTTGTCAAGGACTTTTTGATACAATTCATAAAATGTTCATATTTTGGGCATAAAGTAAGGCCGAGAACCTGTTCTCAGATTCTCGGCCTTACCCTATGCTATTTGATTATGCGTTTTGCCCTGCTTTCAGCTTTTTTACCTCGTCAAGAGAAAGACCGACAT
>CAJUQN010000078.1 GCA_910588625.1 uncultured Oscillospiraceae bacterium | reverse complement strand
GACGACCGGAAGGTGGTGGGCCGGGCCAGAAGGCTCCAGCGGTTCCTGGCCCAACCCACCCATGTGGCGGAGAAATTCACCGGCATCCCCGGCGTGTACGTGCCCCTGAAGGACACTCTGGAGAGCTTCGCCGCTATTGTGGACGGCGAGCTGGACCAGTACCCCGAGGCGGCGTTCTACAACGTGGGCGCGTGGCGGGACGTGGTGGAGAAGGCCAAGAAGCTGGAGGGCGTGTGATGGATACCTTTCAGGTGCACATCCTGGCCGCTGACAGGACGCTGTATGAGGGCCCCTGTGTCAGCCTCACCATCCCTGCCAGCGACGGGGAGCGGGGCATCCTGGCCCACCATAGCAGTATGATGGCCGCCATCGTGCCGGGAATGCTCCGTTATCAGCCGCCGGGGCAGGACGTCCAACTGACGGCGGTGTCCCCTGGCATGGTGAAGGTGGAAAACAACGAAGTGCTCGTCTTAGTGGACTCCGCCGAGCGGCCCGAGGAAATCGACGAGGCACGGGCCCGCCGGGAGGCCGACCAGGCCCGGGAGGCGCTTCTCCAGAAGAAAAGCCGTCAGGAGTACCAGCTGGCGCAGTCCACCCTGGCACGGGCGCTGAACCGCCTGCGGGTCAAGAGCCACGGCCCCAATATCTGAGCCCAGTCTTGATAAATTTTCCCATCTGTGGTATCCTCTCACCACGAGGACAGGCTTTTGCGGAGAAAGGACGTGGCATATGGCGAAAAAGGTGCTGAAATGGATCGGTATCATCGTCGGCATAGTGGTATTGGCTGCGGTGGGGCTGGTAGCGTGGCTGTCTGTCACGGAGTTCAAGCCGGATGCCGTGGAAAACGTGGAGATATTCAACCAGAGCATTCAAACGCCCCCTCTCGCACCGGGAGACAGTTTGATGGTGATGTCCCAGAACACAGGCTATGCCGGGCTGGGCAAGGACTCCGACTTTTTCATGGACGGCGGCAAGGATGTTGCCCCCACCAGAGAGCAGTCGGACACCAACCGAAATGGACTCGCCGCCCAGCTGGCGGAACAGGACGCGGATGTATATTTTCTCCAGGAGGTGGACACCGATTCCTCCCGCAGCAATGGCATTGACCAGAGCCTGAAGTATTGGGACCGGCTGGGCTCGTTCTACCTCAGCTCCCACGCCCTGAATTACTCCTGTGATTTCGTGCCCTTCCCCTGGCCTCCCATCGGAAAAGTCCACAGCGGTTTGCAGACACTCACCCGGCTTCACACAGACAGAGCGGAGCGCATCGCCCTGCCCTGTCCCTTTTCCTGGCCGGTGTCCGCCGCCAATTTGAAGCGGTGCCTGCTGGTGAACCGGGCGCCGCTGGAGGGCTCCGACAAGGAACTGGTGCTGGTAAACCTCCATCTGGAGGCCTACGACGACGGCGAGGGCAAGGCCGCACAGACCAAGGTGCTGATGGACTTCCTCACCGCCGAATATGAAAAAGGGAATTATGTCATCGCTGGGGGCGACTTCAACCAGACCTTCCCCGGCGCGCTGGACGCCTTCCCCATCCAGGACCCCTCCCTGTGGACCCCCGGCGTGCTGGAGGAGGACATCCTCCCCGAGGGCTGGCAGTTCGCCTGCGACCTGTCCACCCCATCCTGCCGCCTGCTGAACCATCCCTATGACCCCGACCGGTCGGACAACCAATTCTACGTGATTGACGGGTTCATCCTCTCCCCCAACGTGGCGCTGGACCGCGTGGAAACCATCGACCAGCAGTTCCAGTACACCGACCACAACCCGGTTTTGATTCAGGTAACGCTGAAAAATAATTAACAAGATGAAAAAAGAGCGCCGGACGGTCGGGGCAGTTCCCGTAAGGAAGCTGCCCCGAGAGACGGGGGCCCTTAATAGCAAGTTACCTATTTGGACGGCGTGGCTTCGGCTACGCTGTCTTTTTCTTACGCTTCTGCATGGCCTGATAATAGGTCATATATTCCTGTTTCATTGTCTCCGGTTCCGGCGCTGCCTACAGACCAATGGTGTTGCAGTGAATGTCCACCCTTAATGCCGCTTGCCATCTACCTTATCTTTTTGCCCTCCCGCTTGATTTTCCGGCCCGGTTGTGACACAAAAAATAAATGCGATAGATCCGTTCCGCACCCCTTCGGGTGGGTTTCTGATCTTTCACATTTAATATTACAACCTGCGAGGTGATACGAGCTTCAGATGTTTGCCTTGATATTCGGGGCGGTATGCGGTAAAATACTCAGAAAGCGCCTGAATAAAATGCTGAGGAGTTTTTAACGTGAAGCAGGAAACGGAAAGCAGACAGGGACAGAGATGTCCCCAATGCAGCAATCACTGCCCAGCCAACGCCCCAAGGTGCGGCAAAGGGCGTAAATATTTTGGCTTGGAGGACAAGAAGAAGGACAAAAAGCGCGGCCGCAAACGGTCTGGCAGCTTGTGCCGTCAGCTCCACCGGTGCGGACGCTTTGCCAAGCGGGCCGAAGTGGAGGACGACATCCTGTTTCAAGCCCTTACCGGAGAGGAAAAGGCCGTACTCCAGGAGCTGCTGGACAAGCTGACCGCCAGCTGGCAGGTCCAGTTTGGCAAGGATGCGCTCAAAGGCAAGCATCAAAGGGAGCATCATAAGCACAAGGATCATAAAAAATGAGGGCTCGGACATGGGATGGAGTGACAAAAAAGAACAGCGGCGTGAAAAACTCCACGCCGCTGTTTCACATTTGAATCAGCCCTTGTAGCCGTTGGGATTGTTGGACTGCCATTTATAGGAGGAGGCACACATCTCCTCGATGCCCAGCTGAGCCTCCCAGCCCAGTTCGTCCCGGGCTTTGGACGGGTCGGCGTAGCAGGTGGCGATATCGCCGGGACGGCGGGGCTCGATGACATAGGGCAGCTCCTTGCCGCAGGCCTTCTCATAGGCGTGGAGCACGTCCAGTACGCTGTAGCCCTTTCCGGTGCCCAGGTTGCAGATGAAGAGGCCGCACTTGGCGCCCAGTTTCTTCAGCGCGGCCACATGGCCGCGGGCCAGGTCCACCACGTGGATATAATCCCGGACGCCGGTGCCGTCGGGGGTGGGGTAGTCGTTGCCGAACACGTGAACCTTCTCCAGCTGGCCCACCGCCACCTTGGCGATGTAGGGCACCAGGTTGTTGGGGATGCCGTTGGGGTCCTCCCCCATGAGGCCGGATTCGTGGGCGCCGATGGGGTTAAAGTAGCGCAGAAGGGCCACGTTTAGCTCAGGATCGGCGGCGCAGATGTCGGACAGGATGCGCTCCTGAAACAGCTTGGAGGTGCCGTAGGGGTTGGTGGTGCCGCCGGTAGGGGAGTCCTCCCGGATGGGCACGGTGACGGGGTCGCCGTACACGGTGGCGGAGGAGGAGAATACAAAGTTCTTCACCCCGTGGCAGCGCATGGCCTGAAGCAGATACAGGGTGCTGATGAGGTTGTTGGAGTAGTACTCCAAGGGCTTGGCCACGCTTTCGCCCACCGCCTTGAGACCGGCAAAATGGATGACCGCGTCAATATCGGGATGCTGGGCGAACAAGGCCTCGACCTCGTTCTCATGGCACAGCTCGGCCTTGATGAAGGGGACCCTTTTCCCTGTGATCTTCTCCACCCGGACCAGAGCTTCCTCACAGGAGTTGTACAGATTGTCGGCCACAACGATGTCGTAGCCCGCGTTGAGAAGCTCCACGCAGGTGTGGCTGCCGATATAGCCAGCGCCGCCGCAGACCAGAATAGACATAAGACGCGCTCCCTTTCCAATTGTGTTGTCATTTGGACGGCCCGGGGATTTTTCCAGACCGATCTTAATTATACCCTAACCGCAGGGAAATGGAAATAGCTATATTGTGGTTTTTATATGGAATATTTCCACTTTTTAGGGTGGCTTGTTCAGGACATGGTTACAAGGTGATAGATTCGCTCTTGCAAAATATTCCACAGCTATTTATAATGGGAGGGACTACAGAAACAAGGAGTCATGGCCGTGAAAAAGAAATCTCTCAGTCTGGCCCCCAACCAGGTGATCGCCCTGGGCTTTCTGGCCATCATCGTGTCGGGGGCGCTGCTGCTTATGCTGCCCTTTGCCAACCGTGCGGGGCGCGGCCTGTCCTTTTTGGACAGCCTGTTCACCGCCACCTCCGCCACCTGCGTCACCGGCCTGGTGGTGGCGGACACCTGGACTCAGTTTAACCTGCTGGGCCAGATTATCCTGCTGGCGCTCATCCAGGTGGGCGGGCTGGGGTATATGACCATGATGCTCCAGGCATCCCTCTTCCTGGGGCGGAAGATCGGCCTCAAGCAGCGCTCGCTGATGATGGAGAGCGTCAGCGCCGAGCGCCTCAGTGATGTACTGGCTCTGCTGCGATACATTTTGCGGGGCACGATTGCTATTGAGAGCGTCGGGGCGGTGCTGCTGGCGGTCCGGTTCATCCCGGAGCTGGGGCTTGCGCGGGGAATTTGGTATTCCATTTTCCACAGCGTGTCCGCCTTTTGCAACGCGGGCTTTGACCTGATGGGCTTCCGCGAGCCCTACAGCTCCCTAACCCATTATGTGTTTGACCCGCTGGTGAATTTGACTGTTACGGCGCTAATCCTGCTGGGCGGCCTGGGCTTCCTGGTGTGGCGGGACATATGGGAGAAGGGCCTGCGCTTCCGGCTCTACTCCCTGCACTCCAAGCTGATTTTGACGGCCAGCGCCATCCTGGTGGTGGGCGGCGCCGTCTTGTTCTGGTGGGCGGAGCGGGGCAACCTGCTGGCCGGAATGGCGCCGGGCCAGCAGGTCCTGGTGTCCCTGTTTCAGGCGGTGTCCCCCCGGACGGCGGGCTTCAACACCGTGGATCTGGCCGCCCTCACCAGCGGCGGCGGACTGCTGACCATCGTGCTCATGTTCATCGGCGCAGGCCCCGGCTCCACCGGCGGCGGCGTGAAAATCACCACCGTGGTGGTGTGCCTGCTGACCCTGTTCAGCTACATCCGGGGCAGGCAGGAGGTGGGGGCCTTCAACCGGCGCCTGGATGAGGAGCAAATTCACCGTTCGGCGGCGGCGGTGACCCTGTATTTCGCTCTGGCGGTGGGCGGCGGTTTCCTGCTGTTGGCGGTCCAGCCATTCCCCCTTCAGGACGCGCTGTTCGAGGTGTTCTCCGCCATGAGCACCGTGGGATTGTCCACCGGAATCACAAGGGACCTGATCCCCTTTAACCGGGCCATTCTCATTATCATGATGTACTGTGGACGTATCGGGAGCCTGTCGATGATGATGGCTCTGGCGGCGCGGCAGGCGCCCCGGCTCAAGGACCCGGTGGAGCATATCACCATTGGCTAGAGTATGAATAGGTATTCTATAGCGCTTTGCGTCAAATACTTGCCTGAAAACTTTGAAAAGGATGTGCAGATATGGCGGCAACATTTTTGGTCGTTGGCCTGGGCCGGTTCGGCACCAACCTGGCCTTAAAGCTTATGGACTCGGGCAGTGAGGTCATGGTCATCGACAGCGACGAGGAGGCGGTGAACCATATCGCTCCCCACGTCACCCAGGCCAAGATCGGCGACTGCATGGATGAGGAGGTTTTGCGTTCCCTGGACCCGTCCAGCTTTGACTTCTGCTTCGTGTGCATCAGTGATAACTTCCAGTCCTCTCTGGAAATCACCTCTCTGCTGAAGGAGCTGGGGGCGCCCATGGTCATCTCCAAGGCGGACAAGGACCTCCATGCCCGGCTGCTGCTGAAAATCGGCGCGGACGAGGTGGTGTTCCCCGAGCGGGACATGGCCACCCGCACCGCCATGCGGTTCAGCGTCAATGGGGCGTTGGAGTATATCGAACTGACCCCAGGCTATGCGATCTTCGAGCTGGACGTGCCCGACCACTGGGCGGGGCAGACCATCATCGACCTGGACATCCGCAAGAAGTGGAACGTGAACGTCATCGGGCGCAAGGAGGACGGGGCCATTCTGCCCATCGACACCGCCTTCCAATTCGCGGCGGACACCCATATCCTGGTGGCCGGGAGGCCGGATGACGTGGCCCGGATGGCAAAATGAGAGCTGGAGGACTTGAAGGGCATCGGTGCGTTTCGGGAGAACGCCAAGCTGGTACAGCTTTCCTTCGGCGTGTCCCTTGACGAGGCGAAAAAGGAGTACGTGGAGCGGGGGTGGTGGCTGGATGTGGACACCGGAGATATCTTCCAGACGCTGAATCTGCGGCCCCTCAAGGCGCTGAAATACGTGAAGGGAGACGACAGCCGGTTCGGGCTGTTTGAGGGTCCCTGCCCTGTACATCTGCCCTGGCGAAGGGGACCATTAAAAACACGCTTACCCCGAAATACCTGGCGGTGTCTTTTTGCTTTTTGGGAAAATTAACCGAACTGGCTGGCATAGAGCCTGTAATAGAACCCCTTCCGCATCATGAGCTCCTCATGGGCGCCCTGCTCCACCACGTCGCCGTGGTCCACCACCAGGATGTGGTCCGCGTTCTGGATGGTGGACAGCCGGTGGGCGATGACGAAGCAGGTTTTGCCCGCCATCAGGGAACGGATGGCCTTCTGCACCTGGCGCTCGGTATTGGTGTCCACGTTGGAGGTGGCCTCGTCTAGTATGAGCATATTGGTGTCATACAGCATGGCTCGGGCGATAGTCAATAGCTGCTTCTGCCCCTTGGAGATGTTGCCGCCGTCCTCGCTGATGACGGTGCTATAGCCCTGGGGGAGCCGCATGATGTAGTTGTGGATGCGGGCGGCTTTGGCAGCGGCCACCACCTCATCCATGGTGGCGTCCGCCTTGCCGTAGGCGATGTTGTCGAAGATGGTTCCCCGGAACACCCAGGTGTCCTGTAATACCATGGCATAGCTCCGGCGCAAAGAATCCATGGTATAGGCCTGGTTTGACCTGCCATCCACGTAGATACAGCCCGCCTCCGGGTCATAAAACCGCATGAGCAGGTTGATGATGGTGGTCTTACCCGCCCCGGTGGGACCCACGATGGCCACCGTTTGGCCCGGCTTGGCTCCGAATTCCAGGTGGTGGAGGATGGTCTTGCCCGGCTCATAGCCAAAGCTGACGTCCTCGGCCTGGACATGGCCGCTGCAGTTTTCCAGCTCTTCCGCGCCGTAAATATCCTTTACTTCCTCTGGTTCGTCCAGAAGGCGGAACACCCGCTCTGACGCGGCCAGAGCAGAGAAGATCTCGTTGATGATGTTGGAAATTTCATTGATGGGCCCGGAAAACTTCCGGGAATAGAGCACGAAGGAGGAGATCTGCTCCAGCCCCACCACCCCCAGCATATAGAGAATGGCGCCCCCCGTGCCAATGGCGGCCAGACCGAAGTTGGAGATCATTCCCATAGTGGGGCCCATGGCCATGCCCAGGGTGTCGGCATTCCGGTAGGCCTCGGCGGCGGCGCGGTTGATGCGGCTGAAATCCACACACACCCGGTCCTCCTGGGCATAGGCCAGGATGGTGCGCTGACCGGTGAACATCTCCTCAGCAAAACCGTTCATGGCGCCGTAGGCCGCGCTGCGCTTGGAGTAGAGGGGGCGGGTCTTTTTGCCCATGTACCTGGTGAACAAAATGGAGGTTGGGATGGTGGCCGCCATACACAGCACAAGGGGCGGGGAGATCAGGCACATCATGACGAAACTGCCCGCCACCGTCACGGTGCTGGTGACCACCTGGATCACGTCGGTGGACAGGCTGGTACACACCACGTCCACGTCGTAGCTCACCCGGCTGATGATGTCGCCGGCCTGATTGCGGTCGAAGTAGCCCACAGGGAGGGTCATCAGCTTGTTAAACACGTCGCGGCGCATATTCCGGGCCACCCGGCGGCCTACCCGCATCATACCGATGTTCACCAGGAAGCTCATGACGCTGCCCCCCACGTAGCACGCCATCATCAGTAGGGCGTAACGGGTCACCGTCTCCATGTTGATTTGGCCGGGGCCCAGCTTGAAGCCGTCCTCCACCACGCCGATGGCCTTTCCGGCAAATTGGGGGCCCAGCAGGTTGCCGGCGTTGCTCAGCAAAGTGCACAGGAGAAACAGCGCCACCCACCAGCGGTATTCCATCAGATATTGCAGGATGCGCCGCAGAGCGCCCTTGGCATCCCGGGGCCTGGCCTTGGGGCCGCCCCGGTCTCCCGGTCCAGGCATATGCGTTCCTCCTTTCTATGCCATCTCGCCCATCTGGACCTGATAGGTCTCCCGATAGGCGGGGCAGATTTTTAAGAGCTCCTCGTGAGTGCCATAGCCCACGCAGCGGCCATTGTCCATCACCAGAATATGGGTCATGCCCATGATGGAGCTGACCCGTTGGGCAATCATGATGAGGGTGGTTTCTCTATGGTTTTGGCGGATGGCCCGGCGCATGGCGGCGTCAGTTTGGTAATCTAGCGCGGAGGAGCTGTCGTCCAGCACCAAAACGTCCGGGTCGGCAGCCAGAGCCCGGGCCACCAACAGGCGCTGTTTCTGCCCTCCGGACAGGTTGGCCCCCTTGATGGCTGCCTGGTGGTCCGGTCCGTCAGCCAGGGCGTCGATGTACTCCGCGGCCATGGCGTCCTCGATGGCCGCCCGGAAGGCCGCGTCGTCAATATCCCGGCCAAAGCGGACGTTTTCCCGCAGGGTGTCCTGGAACACCATATCGTTCTGGAAGCAGACGCCGAACCGCTCCCGCAAGGCGTCCTTTTGATAGGTACGTACGTCTTTGCCGTCCACAAACACGCCGCCCTCCTGGACGTCATAGAACCGCATGAGCAGGGAAATAATGGTGCTCTTGCCGCAGCCGGTGGGCCCGATGATGCCCAGGCTCTCTCCGCGCTTCAGGGCAAAGCTGATGTCGGTGAGGGCGTTTTCCCGCTCCTCCCCGGCGAAGTCAGCGGCGTCGCCGGAGCCCTCGCCGTAACGGAAGCTGACATGTTCAAAGCGGATGAACTCGTCCCCGGTGGGGGTGAGGGCTTCGTTGGCGGACAAAGTGCGTTGGTCCGTTTCAGTTTGGAGTACCTGGTCGATGCGGTCAGCGCTGGCCCCGGCCTTGCTCATGGTCATGAAGATGCGGGACAAACCCATGAGGCCCATGTTGATCATATTAAAATAAGTGAGGAAGGCCAGGATGACACCCGGCTCCATCAAGCCGTCGTTCACCCGCCCCGCGCCGATGAGCACCACCAAAGCCAGGCCGCTGTTGACGCACATCTGCATGAAAGGGGAGGGAATCGCCATCACCGTGCCGGCGGTGATATCGCTGTCCGTCATATCCTGGTTGGCCTGGGCAAAGCGCCGCTTTTCGTGCTCTGCCTTGGATAGGGCTTTCACCACACGGATGCCGGTGATGTTCTCCCGCATGACCCGTACCACCACGTCCAGCCGCTGCTGGACCTGATGGTACATGGGCAGACCCTTGGCGGTGACCACGAACACCACCAGAATGAGCACCGGAAGCATGGCCGCCAGAATCGTGGCCAGGGAGGCGTCCATGGCGAGGGCCACCGCTACGCCGCCGATGAGCAGCATGGGGGCCCGAACGCACAGGCTCTGGAGCTGCTGGACGGCGGATTGCACGTTGTAGCTGTCGCTGGTCATCCGGCTGATGAGGGAGGGCAGGCCGAAAGCGTCAAACTGGCTGCCAGACAGGTTAGCGGTCTTGCGGAACAGCTCCTGGCGGATGTCGTAGCTCACCTTGTGAGCGGTGTCCACGGCCCGGTGATTGGCGGCCACGTTGAGCTGGCGGCATACCAGGGCGGCGGCAAACATGACCAGTCCCCACAGAACAGCCAAGCGAAGCTGGCCCTGGGGCGCCACGTCGTCAATAATATGCTCCAAAATATAGGGCAACAGCAGTTCGCTGAGTGTGGCGAAGAGCTTGATGACAACGCAGATAGTGACGGCCTGCTTGTAGCGGCCCATGGCACGGAAGATCAGCTTCACAGCTGTCCACCTCCCCTGATGATTTCATTTTGGTTTAGTTTAGCAGGCAACCGGGAAAATGTCAAGGTGCCTAATAAATAAAATTGTCGGAGGGCGTATTTGGGTCAATGACCCCACCGCCCACCTGTCAATCTCTGGGAGCCTCTGTGGGCGGCAGTAATTTACCCCCCTTTTCTTTGATTTTTGCTATATCCTTTCGCCTCTACAGCTGGTATAATCAAAGCAAAACACCTGCCCGACTGCGGGAGGGAAAAAGGGAGAGACTGACGATGAACGCAAAACTTGAATGGCTGGCTGACCCCACTGTATTCCAGGTAAACCGGCTGGACGCCCATTCCGACCATGTGTGTTATGCCTCAATTCAGGAGGCAGTCCGGGGGGAGAGTTCTCTGTGCCAGTCCCTGAATGGGGCATGGCGGTTTGTGTGGAGCGCCAGCCCCGCTGCTCGTCCGGCGGATTTTTGGCAGGAAGGGTTTGATGACTCCCGATTTGGCGCCATCCTGGTGCCTGGCCATATGGAGACCCAGGGCTATGGACAGATTCAGTATATCAACACCCTCTACCCCTGGGACGGCCATTCTGAACTGCGCCCGCCCCAGGTGGACCTGGACGACGACCCGGTGGGCAGCTACGTCCGGGAATTTGACCTGGCCCCTAACCTGCGGGGAAAGCGGGTGTGCATCAACTTCCAGGGAGTGGAGCAGGCGTGCTATGTGTGGCTCAACGGACACTTTGTGGGATATGCCGAGGACAGCTTTACGCCGTCTGACTTCGACCTGACTGCGTACATCCGGGAGACGGGAAACCGGCTGTGTGTAGAGGTTTACAAGCGCTCTAGCGCGGCCTGGATTGAGGATCAGGACTTTTTCCGATTCAGCGGCATCTTTCGCCCGGTGTACCTCTATGCAAAACCCCGGCTGCACCTGGAGGATCTGTGGCTCCAGGCAGGGTTGGAGGAGGACAATACCACCGGGACACTGTCCATCCGCCTTCTGCTGGAGGGGGAGACGGAGGGCGTGGAGGTCCGGTGTCACATCTCCCACCCAGCCCAGGGCGTACTGTACGATGGCGCCCTGGAGCTGACTGCTGAGGGAAAATATTTGTATAGCCAGCCCATGCGGTTTGAGAACGTCCACCCCTGGACCCACGAGACGCCCGAGCTGTATCAGGTGACGCTGACGCTCTTCGCGGCGGACGATACGGTGGAAGAGGTAGTACCCTACGACACCGGCTTCCGGCGCTTCGAGCTGAGGGACCGCCGCCTGCTCCTGAACAGCAGGCGGCTGGTCCTCAACGGAGTCAACCGCCACGAATGGAATCCGGACACGGGCCGGGCCATCGGCTTGGCCGATATGAGCGCCGCTATGGATACTTTCAAGCGGAATAATATCAACGCCGTGCGTACCTGTCACTATCCCAACCAGACCCCCTGGTACCACCTGTGCGACCAAAACGGCATCTATGTCATGGACGAGGCCAACCTGGAGAGCCACGGCTCCTGGCAGAAGAGGGGGGGCATTGATCCAGAGTGGAACGTGCCCGGAAGCAAGCCGGAGTGGAGGGAGTGCGTGGTTGACCGGGCCCGGTCCATGTTCGAGCGGGACAAAAATCATGTGTCCATCCTGTTCTGGTCCTGCGGCAACGAGTCTTACGCCGGGACCTGCATTGAGGCAATGGCAGACTTTTTCCGGGCCAATGACCCCAGCCGGGTAGTCCACTATGAGGGTGTGTTTAACTGCCGGGAGTTTGACCGGATTTCTGATGTTGAGAGCCGGATGTACGCCTCGCCGGAGAATATCCGGGCGTATTTGGAGAACGAGCCGAAAAAGCCCTTCCTCCTGTGCGAGTATATGCACGATATGGGCAATTCCATCGGCGGCATGGAGAGCTACGTCCGCCTGGCGGAGGAGTTCCCCATGTACCAGGGAGGCTTCATCTGGGACTACATGGACCAGGCCCTGTGGCGCGCCAACTGCAACGGTGAGCGGGTCCTTGGCTACGGCGGCGATTTCGGCGAGCGTCAGACGGACTACGCCTTCAGCGGCAACGGCATCGTTTTTGCCGACGGCGCCGAAAAGCCCGCCATGCAGGAGGTGCGGTACTGGTACTCCTCTCCGGAGGAGCGGGAGCGCCACGACGCGGCCAACCGCCAAGCGGAAAAAGTGTTCGCCCTCCCCAAACGGGCGGGTAAAAAGTCCCCGCTCCGCGTCATCCACGGCGACGGCGCCCTGGGTGTCCGGGGCGAGGGCTTCGAGGTGCTATTTTCCTATGTGGAGGGCGGCCCGGTGTCTCTGCAAAGAGGAGGCCGGGAATGGCTGTGGAGGGTTCCCCGCCCAGCCTATTGGCGGGCCCCGACAGAAAACGATCTTGGAAATGGTTTTGCGCTGGAAAGCTCCCTCTGGGCGGCAGCGGACAGCTGGCAGAAATGTGAGATCATGGAGCTGCTGATGGAAAGCCCGTCGAAGGTGATTGTGCGCTTTGTCTACACCGCGCTCCCGGCGGTCCCGGGGGTGGAAACAGAAGTGTTCTATGATGTGGAGGACACCGGATATATGACGGTAAGCGCCTGCTGCCACGGTAGGACGGGCCGTCCCGGTATGCCCTTGTTCGGCCTGCGCTTTTCCACTCCCGAGCCCGTGGAGCAGGTGGAGTGGCTGGGCCTGTCCGGCGAGACCTATCCAGATCGCAAAAAGGGCGGCGTGTTCGGCTGGCATAGAGAGGTTCCCCACATTCCCGCCTACCTGGTTCCCCAGGAGTGCGGCTGTCATGTGGATACCCATGCCGCCGTCCTGCGCGCGGCGGACGGGACCAAGCTGACGCTGGAGCAGGTGGAGGAGCCCTTTGCCTTCTCCGCCATCCCCTACACCCCCCAGCAGCTGGAGCAGGCCGCCCACCGGGAGGAGCTGCCCCGGCCTGTGCGCACGGTGGTGACGGTATGCGGCGCCATGCGGGGCGTGGGCGGCATCAACAGCTGGGGCGCGGACGTGGAGGAGCCCTACCGCATCAGCGGCGAGCGGGACCAAAAGGTGGTATTTGCCATCCGTCTGGCGGGCCAATGACGAAAAGGGACGTTAGTGTAAAATTTTCATTGGCAAACGAAAAAGGGAAGCGGTGAAAGCACCACT
>CAJUQN010000077.1 GCA_910588625.1 uncultured Oscillospiraceae bacterium | reverse complement strand
ACGTGATACGCCGCCTGCACCGCCTGTTCTACCATGGCATCGACCCGGACGCCGCTGGACAGTACCGCACGGGACAGGTGTTCATCACAGGGACGGAGTATGTGCCCCCCGCTGCGGGGGATGTTCCGGCGTGTATGGCGGCATTTGTGGCGGAGCTGCCCCAAAAGCAAGAGACGATGCACCCGGTAGAGTTTGCCGCCTATGCCCACCGCCGCTTGGTGGACATCCACCCCTTCCAGGACGGCAACGGGCGCACGGCGCGGCTGCTGATGAACCTGATCCTGATAAACCAGGGCTATTGTATTGTGTCCATCCCCCCGGTGTGGCGGCACGACTATATCACCGCCTTGCAGCAGGCCCAGCGGAAGCGGTCTCCCTCGGATGAAGCCTTTGTGAAGCTGATCGCGGAGTGTGAGCTGGAAGCTCAAAGGGACTACTGCCGGATGTTCCACATCAAGCTGCCCACCGTTCAAAGGGATGGGCCGGAGCTGTAACAGAATAACAAACGGACAGCCAGGAGGTTTCGGCCTCCTGGCTGATTTTATTCAAGGAGGATTACAACATGGATAAGACCCCAATTTACCCACACCCCGCCGCCTACGCACGGGAGAACGGAGAGCTGGATCAGTACCGGGCGTCGCTGAAAGCTCTCACCGACTGTAAGTGCGCCATCGACAAGGCCATCAACGATAATTGGGATGGAATGAATTTTGCCAGGGATTCCGCCAAAAGCGTTTTGAAGCAGTTTGGCCCGGAGAAGGTGACGTTCATTCTGGCCTATACTGTCCGTGAGAAAAATCTTGATAACCGCTTTTCCGGCCACAACGCAAGCTGGGCCAACACTGTTCCGATGTACGGAATGGCCGGGGGCCGGGATAGCTGTACCCTGGAAAGCCACCCCGCCAAGGTGGATTTGTTCATTGATGTGGTGCGTGAGGACATTCTGGAGCTGGCCGAGCAAAAGTCCGAGGTACGTTCCACACAACATAAAAGGGAGGGAACCAAAATGGACAAGACCCCGGTTTACACAGAATCTTTTCAATATGCCTACCAGCATGGGGAGGAAACACAGCACATCGCGTCCCATACCGCCAACATCGGCTGCAAGGAGGCGATTGAACAGGCCATCGCTGACCACTACAGCGACAACTGTCTCAATACAGCGGCGGCGGTCCAGGATGTGGTGAAGCGGTTCGGCTATGAGCGGATGCTCTATGTGCTGGCAAATACCGTGCAGGACATGGAGCAGGATGGGCGCGTGTCCCGTGCCAACAAAGATTGGGCGCGGACGATCCCTGTCGCGTTTGAAAGCGGGCGGCGGGATGTCTCCTACCTGATCACCCGCAGTCACCCCGGCCTTCTGAACCTGTTTGTGAGCGAGGCGCGGCATGGATATCTGCTGTCCCTGCCCCTCAAACGGGAGGACATCAAAGCGGAAGCGGCGCGGATTCTGGCGGAGTTCCAAAACGCCCCGGAGCCGAACAGCCCCAACAAAACCCACTACATGGCCCAAATCTCCCCGGACTTCCTGGCGCGGGCCAAGACGAAGGACCACGACCGGCTGATGGCTATGCTGCCCTTCCAGTCCCTGACCCTCTCCGCGCTGAACGGGCGGAAGGGCACCTATGCCCTGATCCGGCAGGACGAAAACCGTTTTCAGCCCCTGGTGCTGCGTCGGCCCTCGGTGCGGAAAAAACTCCAGGAGCAGCAGGACGCGCCCAAGCCGCCCAGCCCCGGTAAGGGCAAGGCCAAAGACCCGGAGCTGTGACCATGGCAAATTTGCAGCGGCAGGTACAGCTCAAATTCCGCGTCACCCCGGAGGAACGGGCGCTGATCGAGCAGAAGATGGCCCAGCTCGGCACCACAAACATGGCGGCGTACCTCCGCAAGATGGCGATTGACGGCTTTGTGGTGAACCTGGAGCTGCCGGAGCTGGGGGAGCTGGTGTCCCTGCTGCGGCGGTCCAGCAACAACCTCAACCAGCTCACCCGCCGCGTACACGAGACGGGGCGGATCTATGACGCCGACATGGAGGATCTGCGGCAGGGCCAAGAGCGGCTGTGGGACGCAGCGCAGAAGATTTTGACCTCGCTGGCGAAAATTCAATGATGGGCAGTAAAGCGGGAAGCTGTTCAAAATGGCACAGCTTCCCGCTTGTCAAAATCACTCGTCATTCTCGGCCTCAATCACACAGCGATTTAACGCATACTCAATAAAAGTGCTTATCAACTCGTTACGGCTATGGCCCGTTTGGGTTGAAATGTCATCAATCTTCGCAACAATATCTTCCTTGATTCGGATTGAAAACACTTTATAACCATCTTCCCCTTTTGGCTTCCTTGGCTTTATGACTAAACTCTCGTTTTCCATAAGGCACCTCCACATAAACATATTTTATGCTTGTGCATGGGTGCTTTATATGTTACTCTTTATGTTAATATATATGTTGCAAAAGAGGCAAACGGAAATGATTGTTACATTTTGCGGCCACAGCAAGCTCAACAAGCCGGACGGCTTTTCAAAATGGCTGGATGTCATACTCCCCTCACTGATCGAGGGCGGGGCCACCACATTTTATCTCGGCGGCTATGGAGCCTTTGATGGTTTGGCTGCGGCGGCGGTTCGGCGGCAGAAGGAAACCTATCCCCACATTGAGCTGATCCTGGTGCTGGCCTATCTTGACCGGGAGATCGACGCCTCCCGCTATGACGGCACCACCTACCCGCCGCTGGAAAAGGTGCCCCGGCGGTACGCCATTGTCCGGCGCAACGAGTGGATGGTACGCGAGAGCGATGTGGTGATCTCCGGCGTCCTCCATAGCTGGGGCGGCGCGGCCAGGACGCTGGAATTTGCACAGCAAAAGAAAAAGGTGGTTCTTCAATATCCCGCCCAAGCTGGGGGAAAATAACTATGGGCATCCGAGCGCCGCCGCATCCTTGCAAAAAAGTATTTTTGGCGCTATGCTGGTAATAGAAATTTTTTGGGGAGTGATCGTCACAATGCTGACTTTTGAAAAAGTGCTGGAGGTTTTCGGGGATTATCTGGCCGAGGACAAAGCCTGTGAGGTGCTGACTACAAGCCGGGGCCATCTGGTGGTGGACTGGGAGAGCTGCAAAAATAACTGGGTGACATCCCGGCTGTGTCTTACCCCGGAAAAGCTGCGGGACGTGCTGCGCTCCAGCTACGAGGAATACCAGGGCTATCAGCTCACCGACGGCTATAAGCGGGACTTGACCGACCAGGAGGAACAGGACATTGAGCGCATGGGCGGGGAGCTTGCCGCCCAGTGCGAGAACAGTTGAAGGAAGGGGACGGCTCGTGAGCCGTCCCCTTTGTGAAGGAGGGTATCTTATAGCCACCACACGCATTGAATCCCTGCACGCTGGCAAGAGCCGGACGATGGGCAAGGCCATCCAGGATATCATCGACTATGTGGAGAATCCGCAAAAGACGGACGGCGGCAGGCTGATCAGCAGCTTCCAGTGCGACAGCCGGATCGCGGACGCGGAGTTCCTGTTTGCCAAGCGGCAGTACCTCGCCAAGACCGGCAGACGGCGCGGGGCAGATGATGTGATCGCTTACGCCATCCGGCAGTCCTTTGTTCCCGGCGAGATCACCCCGGAGGAAGCCAACCGCCTGGGCTGTGAGCTGGCCCGTCGGTTCACCAAGGGAAATCACGCTTATATCGTCTGCACCCATATTGATCGCCACCACATCCATAATCACATCATTTGGAACTCCACCAGCCTGGATCACACCCGGAAATTCCGGGACTTTCTCGGTTCGGGTCGGGCGGTGCGGAAGCTCAGTGATACTATTTGCATTGAAAACGGATATTCCATCGTGGAGCATCCCAAGGGCAGGGGCAAGAGCTATGACAAGTGGCTGGGAGATAAACCGCCCTGCCACCGGGATCGTCTCCGAGCGGCAATTGACACGGCCCTTGCTCAAAAGCCCACCGACCTGGACGGCCTGCTGAAGCTGCTGGCCGGGGCGGGCATTGAGGTTTCGCCACGGGGAAAATCCATCCGATTGAGAGCGCCGGGGCAGAAAAGATTTGTCCGGCTGGATGGGGACAGCCTGGGGCCGGAATATGAGATCACCGCCCTGCTGGATGTTCTCGCCGGAAAGCGTACCCATGTCTCCGGCGCAAAAAATATCCACCGGGCAGCCCTCCCGAAGGTGAATCTGCTGGTGGACATCCAGGCCAAGCTCCGGGCCGGGAAGGGCGCGGGCTATGCGCGGTGGGCCAGTGTTTTTAACTTGAAGCAGATGGCTCAGACCCTGAATTATCTGACGGAGCATGGGCTGCTGGACTACGCTGACCTCAAAGCAAAGGCGGCGGACGCCTCCGCCCGCTACCACGACCTGTCCGAAAAAATCAAGGGCGCGGAGCAGCGCATGGCGGAAATCGCCGTGATGAAAACGCACATCATCAACTACGCCAAGACCCGCGATGTGTATGTGGCCTACCGCAAGGCCGGGTACTCCAAAAAGTTCAAGGCCGAGCATGAGAGCGACATCCTGTTACATCAGGCGGCAAAGAAATTTTTCGATGAATCCGGGCTGAAAAAGCTGCCCACAGTGAAAAGTTTGCAGGCCGAGTACGCCGCGCTCCTGGCTGAAAAGAAGTCCGCCTATGCCGAGTACCGCAAAGCGAGGGACGAGATGAAGGAACTGCTGACGGTCAAGGCCAACGTGGATCGCTTGATGGGTTACGACAAATCGGAAACGGATATTGAGGCAGAACGCCAGGAAGGACGCTGACCGTTTCCACCGTCCGGGAGGGCCGCAGGCCCGATAAAAAGCGTCCCGCAGGGACGCGCAGCCAGCTCCGGCACGGAGCTGTTCAAAGGGGTTTGGGGGCGCTGCCACCAACAAGCAGAAATGGCCGTCCCGCCGGGGCGGGACGGCCATTTTTCGCATGATGGGACCATCATGCCCTGACTTACTCCGGGAGTGGCCGGGAATTCCGCTTCATGATGGGGTATCGAAAAATCGCAATTCCTTACGATTCTCCGAGCGTCACTATCCGCGAGTGCGAGGAGTATACCGCACCCTCGCCGCCGACCTTCCCGTCCTCGCCGGAACCAATGTTCCTGATCTCACGCGCAGATAATATCCGGGAGGTTACTGCCGGAGGGATTTCCACCATTGCTTTGGGAATCAGGAACGTCGGTTCCACGGCCACTACCTCCGGCATTGTTTCCCTCACTCCAAGCGCGGGCTTGATGCTGATGGACAATACTTTTTCTTATGCGGTAGACAGTCTCTCTCCGGGACAAAGCATCTTCCTTTATGTGAAAGTGAAGGCAGCGGAGGAGGTGGACACCGCCGCCCAAAGCCTGAGCCTTCAATTCAGTTACAACTATTATTCTGCCGGGGCTTCTACCCAAGGCTCTACCACCATACAGGTGCCAGTGCGCGTAGAGGTCAGACCCACGGTTCAGAACACGGAGCCGATCCTGCAAATTGGGCGTGAGGGTACTCTCGTCCCCGTCACAGCGGGGCAGGAATTTTATGTGACTGTTTGGGTGCGGAATCTGGGTGGAACTCCTGCGGAGACACCTGTGATTACGGTTACGCCCAGCAGCGAACTGATACTGATGGATCATTCTACCTCGCAGGTGCTGCCGCGCCTCGCCCCCGGTGGATATGGGTCGATCAGCGTGAAACTGAAAGCTATAGATACCATCACATCCCCCACCCAGGAGCTGGGCGTGGATATTCAGTACCATTACATCAACGGAAAAACATCCACCCAGGCATCTGCCTCCAACAAAATCGTGATCCCCGCCAAGCCGTCAGCCGCCGAGAGCGAAAAACTGGAGCCTGTTTTTCAATTTGGGCAGGAGGGCGTTCTGAACCCTGTTGCCGCCGGACAGGAGTTTACCGTGACAGTATGGGTGAAGAATCTGGGCGAAACCGCTGCCCGTTCACCTGTCCTCTCCTTTGCGCCCAGCGATGGGCTGATGCTCCTGGAAAACTCCACCTCCAAAGTGTTGGGTGACATCCCCTCAAACGGGATTGGAACCGCACAAGTGAAACTGAAAGCGTTGAACGAGCTTTCTTCTCCAATCCAGGAGTTGAATTTGGAGCTGAAATACCGCTATGACAACGGAAAAACATCTGCCCAGGGAACCGCTTCCGGCAAGTTGGTGATTCCGGCCAGACCGAAAACAACCTCCGGCGGTGGAACGCCGATGGCCGCAGCCACTCCCAGCATCATCATCCAGCAATACAGTTACGGCGGCACCCAGGTAGCGGCAGGGGATAACTTCACGCTGTCCATCACGATTGTCAATACCAGCCAGACAAAGACTGTGGAGAATGTCACCATGTCCATGGAAACGGACGAGGGACTGTCCATCACATCCTCCTCCAATACATTCTTTTTCCAAAGCCTTGGCCCCGGCGCGACCATCTCTCAAAGCCTGGACGTGCGTACCATCAACAGTGAAAAGGTCGTTTCCCCTTCCATCAGCATCTCTTTCAAGTATGAATATATCGATCAAAATGCGAGACAAACCATAAATTCCTCTGAAAAAATATCCATTCCAGTTTACCAGCCCATCCGTTTTGAGGTCACACCGCCCAACGTCCCAACAGATGCCACGGTCGGGACAGAACTTACGCTGACGCTTCCCTACGTCAACAAGGGCAAAGGCACGATTTACAATGTAGCAGCCACCTTGGATGGAACTATCAGTGCCTTGACGCCAACCCAGAACCTGGGAAATTTTGAACCGGGAAAGAGCGGCAGCATTGATTTCATCCTGACCCCGCAGGAGGAGGGCAGCGTGGAGCTGACCTTGCACATCTCTTATGAAAACGCTTCTGCGGAGCAGTTTTCCATGGACTTCCCTGTGAAGCTGGCGGTTAATGCCCCTCTTGATCCGTCAGGGGATTCTGAATTTGATCCCTATGAGCCGGAGCCGGGGACAGAAGAATCTGCGTTTCCAATCCTGCCTGTTGGTATTGGCGTTGGCTGTGCAGCTATTCTCGTGCTTGTCATTATGATGGTACTGAAAAAGCGCCACGCAAAGCCGGTGGCTGCCGGTTTGGATGACGACGCATTTGCAGACGATTCGCCGGAGGAAGCAGATGAAAATAAATGATCTAATCAGTATGTGCCTGCAAAACCTCCTGCGCCGCAAGTCCAGGACGCTGCTGACCATGCTGGGGGTAGTGATTGGCTGCTGTTCCATTGTCATTATGGTGTCGATTGGCATTGGTATGAACGAATCGCAACAAAAAATGCTTTCAGAGATGGGAGACTTGACCCTGATTACCGTCCGGCAGAGGGGAACCAGCGCAAAGTCCGCAAAGCTGAACGCCAGCACCGTGGCCCAATTCCGGCGGATGGATGGGGTGGTTTTGGCCGCTCCAAGGCTTGAGGCGGGCCGCATTTCCTTCAAACTCTACGGGGGCAAGGACGGCCGGTATCAAACAGAGTGGAGTACCATAATAGGGATGAACCAGGAGGATACCGCAAAACTTGGTTATCAACTGATAGACGGGAGCTTTCCCAATGGGAAGGAAGGGAACGCTGTTCTTGTCGGCCAGTATTTCGCCTATGCCTTTGCGGACACAAAACGCCCCGAAGGACACAATACAATAGATATTTGGGGCCAGGACACAAACGGCTCTGCGCCGGACCCATATTTTAAGGTTCTGGAAACGCCGATCACGCTGGAAGCAACCATAGAGAGCAGCGGAAAGAAGCTGACAGATACCTGTCAGCCAACAGGAATCCTGAAAGAAGATTATAGCAAAGGTGAGGAAACCTATCAGGGCATCATCATGGATTTGGACGCCCTCCAAAACCTGATGGCCCGCGTTGACCGGGAAAGCGGCAGGAAGGTGGAGAAAGAACCTGTCTACAGCTCGGTACTGGTCAAGGTCAGCGGCATCAATCAGGTGGCTGTAGTCGAGGAACAAATCAAAGAATTGGGCTTTTCTACGGATTCCATGGAGAGCATTCGCAAACCGATGGAAAAGGAGGCCCAGCAAAAGCAGATGATGTTTGGCGGTTTGGGGGCCATCGCGCTTTTGGTCGCGGCGCTGGGTATTACGAACACCATGATTATGTCCATTTCAGAGCGGACGAAAGAGATCGGGATCATGAAATCCCTGGGCTGCTATGTGCGGGATATTCGGACCATGTTTCTGATGGAAGCCGGGGCCATCGGCTTTCTTGGCGGCGTAACAGGCTCAATCCTGAGCGCCCTGGTATCCGTCATCATGAATCTGGCCGCGGCAAAGGATAAGCTGAACGGTCTTGGCAGCGTACTGCCAATTCTGACGGAACAGGGGAACCGTCTGTCCGTTATCCCCCCATGGCTTGTCTTGTTTGCTATCGTGTTTTCCGTGATGATTGGCCTGGGGTCCGGCTATTATCCGGCCAACAAAGCGGTGCAGATCCCCGCGTTAGAGGCCATCAAACAGGGGTAAGGGATAACAGGATTGTATGAAAGCGAAGTATCGTATATAATGGCTGTGACACGCAGAAAAGGAGGACGCCATATGAAAAAGCTAATCTACGCAGCCGACGATGATCCCAATATTCTGGAAGTGCTTCATGCGTTCCTGGTGAGCGCGGGGTTTGAGGTCCGCACGTTCCCCACTGGTGACGATTTGGCGGACGCTTTTTCCGCACACGCGCCGGATTTGGTTGTACTGGACATTATGATGCCGGGGACGGACGGCCTGACGGTCTGCAAGAGGCTGCGGGAGCTGTCCGACGTTCCTATTATGATCCTGACGGCAAAGGAGAGCGAGATGGATTACGTCACAGGCTTGACCCTTGGCGGGGACGATTATCTTGTCAAGCCATTCTCGCCCACGCTGCTGGTTGCCCGCGTCAAGGCGCTGCTGCGGCGGGCGGAGATGGACAGCACCGCCGTTGGCAGAACTTTGCTTTCCTTTGGGGACATTATGATTGCAAACGATGAACACGCGGTGAAGTGCCGGGGAAAAAATATCGGCTTGACCATGACAGAACTGGCGCTGATGCGCTGTCTGCTGGAGAACCCGGGAAAGCCTGTTTCCAGAGACACACTTTTGAACCAGGTGTGGGGGATGGACGCTAATATGGAAACCCGTGTGACGGACGAAACCGTCCGGCGTATCCGTAGGAAGCTGAAAGCGGCAAACAGCTCCGTTCTGATTACTGCGGAATGGGGCTATGGGTATCGGCTGGAGGACGGCAATGAAAAACGTAAAGGTTAAGCTGTCGGCCATCGTGGGGGCGTTTGTCCTGCTGACCCTGGCGGCGGTAATTGCGGCGTTCAACTTCGCCATGGACCGGCAGATCAGGCAGGATTCCGAAATTGCTTTGAACAGAAATTTATCCTGGGATTTCTCAAATTGGGAGGAGTATGACAAGTATCTGGCACAAACTATTATCCTGGATGAAAACTATTCCCTGTCAAACTTTTCCGGCAATTATACACCGCAGGAGCGGAGCGTGGCCAACTGGTGCCAGGAGAACCGGGAAACCGATGTGGTCCGCTATGTTCATCTGGATAACCGTTTCTATTATATCCAAATCGGCAAAGGCTGTTACATGCCGGAGGACGGTATGTTTACCGCCGCCTTCGTCGATGTCACCGGCGAGCGGGCGCTGATTCAAAGCATCAATCGTGTATTTCTTTTTATCATGGCGATTATGGGCGGCGGAGGGTGCGTTGCTGGCTATGCCGTAGGGACACAGGTTGAAAAAAGTCAAGCGTTGCAAAAAAAGTTTTATGAGAATATGTCTCACGAGTTAAAGACCCCGCTGGCTGCCATCCAGGGCTATGCGGAGGGTTTGGAAGTTGGCATTCTGGAGGACAGCAGGCAGGCTGGACGGATCATTAGCGGCGAGGCCAGGAAAATGTCAAGGCTTGTGGAAGAAATTCTCTGTCTGGCTCGTTTGGAGAGCGGAGTGGTGACACTCCATAAAGAATCAATCTGTGTGGGAGAATTTGTTGAGAATTGCTTGTTACCACTGGAGGGCGCAATCAAGAAGCGCGATTTGCAAGTAGAGCTGCAAGTTGCGGAAGGGTCTATATCAGCAGACCCGGAACAGTTGGAACACGCATTGATGAATGTACTGACCAACGCGATCAAATATGCGGACAGCCGGATTACACTACAATATGAGAATGGGAATTTAATCGTATGGAATGATGGAGACCATCTCTCCGACGAAGATATTAGCCATCTGTTTGACCGCTTTTATACGGGAAAGGGTGGGAAAACAGGCGTTGGGTTGGCGTTGGCTAAAGAAATTACGGAACTTCATGGCTGGCGGCTTCAGGCAAGGAGAATGTATGGCGGTATCTGTTTTTGTTTTGCGATGGAGGGCTGAAAGGCCAAATCTTTCTTTGGCAGATTTTCTCTTAACACAAAAAATCGAATGGAGCTGATAAGGCTTGTTTACAATTAAGACCACATATGATCTGAAAGCATTGACTATAATGGCCCGCGTACTTCGCAAAACCCTCCGAAAAGGGCACAGTATTTTAACCCGCATTGTTACATCTGCGCTTATCGCTGCTCTGCTGTTCATTGTCGTAGGCTATTTCCTGATTGGAGAAGTTGCCGAAAACCTGTTCATGCTGGCCTTTGACGTTGGAATCATTGTGTTGTTGCTCTTGATTATGCTGATGGAGGACACACTGAATGGCTGGATTGCGGGTAAGCAGATGCTACCCGGAGGAAGGGATGGCAAAACGACATTTGAGGCGGACAACTATATTATTACAACCGCTGCCGTAACATCAACCTTTACATATGGGCAAATCATGGCTATCTGCGAAACAGAGGAATACATCGTATTCTTTTTGAGTAAAAAGCATGGTCAAATCTTCAACAAAAGAGGATTGCAAGATGGAGATTGGCAGGATTTTCGTGCTTTTATTATGGAGAGAACAGGAAAACCCATCCAAAATATTAAATAGGCTTGTGAGGTGATAGACTTTGGGAAGGTAATGATATTGACTTTTTCTGATAAAGAAGAACATATTATCGAAAAAATCATGTCTACCCTTGCTGATGATGTTATTTTCTCCCCTACAAATGTTTTAATCAAGGAAGATTTGAGTTTCGGTAATCTAAAAATCTCACCAGCACAGCGAGCAGCATTTTTAAGCGACGCAGAGATTGCTTTGACCACCAGGGAATTTGATATTTTGTTTTTTATGGCAAGCCATCCTGGGCAAGTATTCACCATGAAACAAATTTATGAAAGTACAGTCCGCGAACCATATTACGATACGTTCCACACAGTTAGTAGCGCAATTTACCGAATCCGAAAGAAAATTGGCGTTGATTATATTGTGAATGTCCATGGATACGGGTACAAATTTAACAAAATGGGCAAATAAAATCGTTGCGACTGTTCCGTTGCAACGATTTTATTATTTTTTGAAACTATGGACAAAAATCAGACGATATTGTGGTATATCATTAAATCATGGCATAGTAGATGGCTGTTCTATCAGTTCATGGGCCATAGCACGAGTTGATGCCAAAATCAACCTCCGCCCCTGCTCTGGACAGGCCCGATACAGCCCGATCATTTCTTGAAGGTCAGTGTCCTGCTCGTCAGGGGATGTAAACAAGAAATCAAATGAAATACCCAGCACATCAACCAGCGTGGCCAGTACTTCAAAGGACGGGTTCATCACGCCCCGCTCAATACGGGAAATCGTCCGTACTGCGAGACCCGATACATCTGATAACTTCTGCTGGCTCCATTTGCGGCCCTTACGAAGTTGCCTGACCTGTTTTCCGAGTTTCTTTAAGTTTTCATCTGGCGTAAATTTCTTTTCCGACATATTTGTCACCTCAACCTTATTCTATCGGTCCAGAATAAGGAATAACAGCACTCAATCAGTCCAGTAAGCAAGTCCTATCAGTCTATATTTTGAAAACTTCCATTCCGGGGAGCTGTAAAAAAAACGGCAGCTTTGCGGAACGCTTTTCATGCTTAAAGAGCCATGGTTGCCGTTTTGGAGGCAGCTATGGCTCGTTTATTTAGTCTGCCTGCCCTAAAGTCAGGCAAACCGTTAAAAAAATCTGTGATAGAAAAGCGCCCTCTTGTCCCCAGAACCATGACCAATCTGTCCAGGGGCAAAAGACAAATTATTCCATGAAGCAGGAGGCCGGATACTCGTCAAGGGTATCCGGCCTCCTGCTTTGTCGAATAATAGCAAATCCTGTCGGCTCCTGTGGGTGCCGAGGCCCGCCCTCCGTTTCGATGCAGCACCGTTCCCAGCCCCACCTACGAATGAAACGGAGGTAACACGATGTTTAACCCCAAGAGCGACTATGCTCTGAACAAGATGGACCCGGAGGCCATCGTATATATTGATTCCAGGGGAACCCTGATCCGGCTCACTGTAGAGAACTTTGCAAGCCCGGAGGAATTTCAACGGTGGAAGGAGTGGTCGGACAGCGACTACCGAGGCACCGATATCGCTGACGCACTTTTTTCAAAACGTATTCTGTCGCTTCACAGCCTTTCTCAGAAGGCAGTCACAAGCCAATCGCCGGAGGATGTGCTGGTCAAGGCCCAAGAGCTGCGGGAGATTCAGGAACTGCGCTGCTTGCTCACGGAAGGTCTTGATACCTGCCTGACCGCTACACAACGCCGCCGCCTTTGCCTACATTGCGTTTGCAGGCTGACAGTCCGGCAGATTGCGCGTCTTGAAGGAACTACACACCAGGGTATTGTTAAGTCAATCAAGGCGGCAAAGAAAAATATTGGAAAATTCTTTGCCGACAGGGTTGCCAAAACCCCATTTTAAGGACGTTAGGTGAAGGGCACATTTTCCCTTCACCCTTCACTCGTACATCGACAACTGAACATACGGTATTGCGGGTACAAAACCCATGCAGCAGCGGGATAGGGCGCGCCGCCAGGACGACAGCTTGTGAAAGGGGGAACATGGACAAGCTGTAGGAGCGATCAACGAGGCCCTTGTAAACTGGAGTCGCGTCCAGGACGCATTGACCTGCATGGGGGACAATGAAACTTGCTCACGCCCGTCCATAGACTTGTGACGGAACCCTGCGGCGCACGTTTTGAACGACGCTGTGGAGTTATGACAGCCGCGCCAGCGGCGACCCATGAATAAGAGGCAATACCCCCTTTCGCCGGGGATGCGTGGCAAATACGGCGAAACTGCATCGAAACGGAAAACTACAGCCGCGCCGGGATATGGCCGCAGATGTTTGCGGCACCGCCTATACCCCGGCGCGGCTGTTCCTATTCAATGGGAGGCACTTATGAAACACATTTCTGCCCCTGACGCTGGGGCGCGGGAGGCACCCAATTCGCTGGATGTGACCTCCACCTATCGCTTTGATGGCCGAACTTTCGTGGTTCAGCCCGTGTTCCAGGAAGCCGGGGAAACGTCCCTGGCAACGCTGCTGCTGAATCTGATGCGTACCGACGCATCATTCCAATAAATACTGCCGCATCCGTGACATTACCGGCCAGACGTGGTAAAGTAAA
>CAJUQN010000076.1 GCA_910588625.1 uncultured Oscillospiraceae bacterium | reverse complement strand
CGGTCATGCTGAAAGAGGCTGATCTGATCGACTGTGTTCTGGCCAGCCTGCAAGCTCATATCCGCCACGTTGTCTCTCTGGATGAGCTGGAACAGAAAAAGGCTTGGATTTACTGCCGTGTGGCTCACAACGGGCCGGACAGCGCGGAGGCGCTGGCGGCACAGAGGAACAGATTGGAAAGCTACGCAAAGGAACGTGACCCGTTACACCCGGGACGTCCAGAGCAATATCACCTCTGTCACCGACCCGCTGGGGGCTGTGACCACCTACACCTACGACGACCGGGGCAACCGGGTGACCGCCACCGACGCCAACGGCAACACCACCCGATATGCCTATGACGCGGCTGGACGCATGGTCTCCATGACGGACGCGGCGGGCAACACCTGGCGTTACGCTTACAACCGAAACGGCCAGATGGTGTCCATCACCGATCCCGCTGGCGGCGTCACCGCCACTTCCTATGACAATGTCACCCGGACCTCGTCTTCCACCACGCCCAACGGCGGCACCACCCGCTATACCTATGACGGCGTGGGCAATATCACCCGGGAGACCGACGCCCTGGGGAAAACCACCTCCCGCTCTTATGACGCTAACGGGAACTTGATCTCTGTGACCGACCGCACCGGGGCCACCACCACCTATGCCTACGATGCCGAAAACCGGCTGGTGAGCTCCACCGATGCCAAGGGTCAGACCACCACCTACACTTACGACAGCCTGGGCCGGATGACCAAGTCCGTCACCCCCGGCAAGGCGGAGAGCTCCGCCGAGTACGACAGCCTGGGCCAGACCACCAAGACCACCGACGCCAGGGGCTTCGCCACCCAGTACACCTATGACAAGCTGGGCCGGGTGACCCAGGTGGCCTATGCGGACGGCACCACTGTAGGTTATACCTACGACGCCAACGGCCAGGTGCTCTCTGTCACCGACCAGCTGGAGGGCGTTGCCAGCTATACCTATGATGCCGCTGGCCGCCTGCTCACCGCCACCGATCCCATGGGCGGGGTCACGGCCTACACCTACGACAGCATGGGCAGCGTGCTCACCATCACCGACCCCATGGGCTTCGTCACCGCCTACACCTACAATTCCCTGAACAAGGTCGCCACCGCTACTGATGCGGAGGGCGGCGTGGTCAGCTATGCCTATGACAGCATGGGCCGGGTGGCCTCTGTCACCGACGCCGAGAAGGGCGTCACCAGCTACCAGTACGATGGCGACGGCAACCTCACCCGCGTCACCGACGCCGAGGGCGGCGTGACCGTCTACGCCTACGATCTGCTGGACCGGCAGACCGGCATGACTGACGCCCGTGGCAATACCTGGACCTACGCCTACGACGGCGAGGGCCGCCTGGTGTCCACCAAGGATCCGCTGAAGTTCAACACGTCCAAGACTTATGACGCCATCGGCCAGCTGGTCCGCGAGACCGACGCCAACGGCAATGTCTGGGCCTATGAGTATGACGCGGATGGCCACATGACCGCCAAGACCGATCCTCTGGGCAACAAGACCACCTATACCTACGACCCCAACGGCAATCTGCTGAGCACCACCACCGCCCTGGGGCTGAAAACCTCCCATGTGTACGATCCCATGGGGAGAGTGACCTCCACCGCCGACCCCATGGGCCACACCGTCACGTTCCTCTATGACGCCAAGGGCCAGCTGGTGGGCCTCACCAACAAGGACGGCACCAAGGTGGCCATCACCTATGACGCCAACGGCAATGTGCTCACTGTCACGGATGAGGAGGGCTATGTGGTCTCCTACGTCTACGACAAGGACGGCCGCATGACCCAGCTCACCAACGCCCGCGGCTTCAAGACCGCCTACGCCTACGACAAGGTGGGCAACCTGGTGCGGGTAACTAACGCTATGGACGGCGTCACCGCCTATGTCTACGACAAGAATGGTAACCTGCTCTCCGAGACCAACACGGATGGCGGCGTCACCCGCCATACCTATGATAAATTGAACCGGGTGACCTCCATCACCGACCCCGAGGGGGCCGTGACCCGGGTGGAGTATGACGCCAACAGCAACATCACCAAGGTGGTGCAGGCCGATGGCAAGTCCATCACCTACTCCTACGACGCCCGCAACCAGCTCACCAGCTATGTGGATCCCGAGGGATACACCTTCTCCTTCACCTACGATGGGAACGGCAACATCACCTCTTCTACTGACGGCAACGGCAACACCACCCGCTATACCTATGACGGGCTGGACCGGATCACCCAGCGCACCGATGAGGAGGGCGGCGTGGCCACCCAGACCTTCGACGCCGATGGCCGCCTGATCAAGACGGTGGATGAGGAGGGCGCCGAGACCAGCTATGTCTATGACGGCTGTGGCCGGGTGGTGAAGATGACTGACGCCCTGGCCGGATCGTGGAGACCATCGACGCTTTGGGCAACTCCACCCTGTTCGAGTACGACCCCATGGGCCGCCTGACCAAGACTTCCCTCCACCGGGTGGACGCCCAGGACAAGGTGGACGAGTGGGAGATCACCCTTTACGAGTACGATGGACGCGGCCTGGTCACCAAGGAGACCAACGCCCTGGGCGCCGTCACCGCCTACACCTACGACGGCAACGGCAACCTGGTGTCCAAGACGGACGCGGACGACTACGTGACAAAATATACCTACAATGCCCTGGACTTTGTGACGCAGATAAACTATAATGGTGGCAAGCAGGCTTCCTACCGCTACAACAAGGTGGGCGAGCTGGTGGAGATGGAGGACTGGACCGGCACCACTTCCTTCGAGGTGGACCTGCTCCGGCGCATCACCCAGGTCACTGACCGCAAGGGCAGCGTGGTGGAGTACACCTATGATGAGGTGGGCAATCAGACCTCCATCGACTACCCGGACGGCACCGGGGTAGACTACACCTACGACCTGCTGCACCAGCTCAAGACCGTCACCGAGGACGATGGGCGCGCCACCGCTTACAGCTACGACGGCATGGGCCGCGTGGTCAAGATGGAATACCCCCACGGCTGGGTGGAGGACTATGTGTACGACTCCATCGGTCAGCTCCTGCGGGTGGACGATACCGACCCCACCCAGAAGGATCTGAAGCAGCAGAAGCACGTCTACAAGTACGACGACTGCGGCAACATGATCTACGAGTACATGCGGGGCAACGGCACCGGCGAGGCCACCACCGAAAATACCTACGCCTACGATGCCCTGCACCGCATCACCCGGGCCGACGAGGTGTACGGCAAGGCGTGGCGGGAGTACCAGTACGACAGCCTGGGCAACCTGACCTATGAGAGCAACAGCAATAACGTTCACTACGACTACAAGCTGAACAACCTCAATCAGATCACCCAAAAATCCTACAGCAGCAACGATAAGGAGGGCACCCTCTACACCTACGACGGCCGGGGCAACCTGGTGCTGGAGCAGTACGGCAAGCTCAACGGCAATGGGAACGGCCAGGGCAATGGCCAGCGCTCCACCGTGGGTCAGTACACCTACGATGAGACCAACAAGATGGTGCTGGGGGTCAATTCCAGCGGCGAGAGCAGCGCGTACCTGTACAATGGGTTGGGCGCGCTGGTAGAGGACACCTGGAAGATCGCCAAGAACGGCTACGGCTACCACGACGTGGACGCTGGGCTGGGCGACGCCGATCCCAACAATGGCCGGGGAGGCGGCGGCAGCAACGGCCAGGGCAATGGTAACGGGAACGGCCAGGGCAATGGCAACGGCAGCGGCGACAAGCCCACCGGCAGCCTGGTGACCAGCTTCAGCACCGTGGTGAAGGAGTTCGTGGTGGACTACACCAGCCCCACCTTCGAGCCGCTGATGGAGCACGAGGTCAACGGGCTGGACTACCGCTACGTGTACGGCAACGACCGGCTGAGCGTGAACATCACCGGGGTGGAGACCAGTTCGGGCAACCTGATCGAGAACGGGAACCAGATCCGGCTGTACTACCACATGGACTACCTGGGCACGGCGGACTACCTGACCAGCCCCGTGACGGGCAAGGTGGAGAGCTGGACGCACTACAACGAGTGGGGCGAGATCACCCACAACGCGGTGCTGAAAACCGGCAAGCGGGAGCTCGACCTGGTGAAGCGCTACGCCACCCACGATTATGACGCGGTGCTGGGGATGTACTACGCCAAGGCCCGGTTCTACGACGCGGAGAACCGCAGGTTCGCGGCGGTGGATCCCATTCTGGATGCAACTCAATATGATTTGAGGGATTATGTGGGAGCTCCTGTTGAGCTTGTCCAATATATCTATGTGCGTAATCAGCCTGTCATTTTGATTGATCCTGATGGGTATGCCCCATATACTATTAAAAGCTCTGGATCTCGTGGTGGATATGAATTGTTTATAACACCTTACTTGCTTGATTCCTTTATTTATGGAGCGGGATGGATTCCTGGTTTTAGTCAAGCCTATGATTTTTTGGACTGGGCAATCCTTGGAGCAATAAAAATTAACGCAAGTAAAGAGTATCTCGAAAGCCTCGGTATGTCAGTAGCAGACCACTTTTTCGATGACTTGCATATTGGGGATGCCTACAATTTTGTAAACGGTCTAAAGCTATTGGAAAGTCTTGAAGATGTTCCAATGAATGAGGCACTCCAGAATCATTTCGCTTCCAAAGTCTGGCGTTCAAGCACCCGCAAATTAGTTGAAGAAAAGTATTTTACAGCAATATCTATTTTATCTGCGTTAATAGAAAGCGGTGATGTAGAAATAAAAAAGACAGAAGAAGTTTTCAATGAAAGCGATTTTACCAGTGCAGAAATATTAGGCAGACATGTATATGCATATGATTCTTTCATGGGAAGAAAAGAGATATTCTTACCAGGGCACTATTATTTCTTCTTGGTATGTAAAGAGAAGGAAGGGATTGGGGCTGAAATTGAAAGTATCCTGAAAGACATAAAATGATGTTTTCCAATCTGCATCATTTCAGGGGGAAGCAATGTGAAAAAATCGTGGATTAGTTCGTTTTTAGACTTTATTGATATTAGAGGGGCATACTATAAATGGATTAAAGATAAACCATTATGGATAAAGATGTTAGTACCACTATCAATTTTAGTAATGCTATTAATTTCAATATTTGACAAGTAGCAATCTATAAGTTGCACCAATTGTTGTTTCGCAACTATATATTAGGTTAAGTCCCCGTTTTCAGGTTCAAATGTGTGGGAATTAAGTACCCTCTACAATGTACTTCGTTTTTTGAAATAAACTTCATGCCCCGTTTTTCACTGCTCGATTCTGAAAGGAGAACAAATGCCAAGCCCCACCTGCCTGCAGCCTTTGGGGCAGTCAGTCCGTCCCGCCGCCGCTGACCGTGTTTCAACGGTCAGCGGCGGCCCAAACATCCCGCAAAATTTACAGAAGGTGAGAATTTACATATGAATACCGATATCCTGAAAAACATCGCGGCCAGTAACAGGGAGATAAACACGGACTCCTTGAAAATCTATGGCAACTGTCTGGAGTTCAAGGACACCGTCATCCAGCTCAGCAATGTGTCACTGGTGGCAAACAATCCCCTCACGCTCCCCAAATTCCCCCTATGGACCATTGCGGCTTTGCTTCTTGGCTTTGCCTTTTTGTTTGTGGAGGAGGGCGCCGTCAAATTTTTTGGGGTCGTTCTGTTGTGTGTCGGCGGATTTTTTATTTATACGTGGAATCAGCAGATGGAGCGGGAAAAGCAGCTCAAAAAGCTGGTGATCGCCACAAACTCGGGCCAGACCTTTTCTATCCTGTTCGAAAAAGGAGAATTTCTTGCCACGGTCATTGACACCCTCAAAGAAACCATCGCCCATCCCGGACACCATAGCGACGTCATTATCAATATCAAGGACAACATCATTGGTCCCGGCGGCAGTGCCATTGATACAGTGAATGAGATCAACACGTTTGGAGGTCCGCGCTGATGGTACAGATCAATTTTGAGCCCAACAGCGTCCAAGCGGGCGGAACCGGCATTGGTACGGTGAATGAGTACAACATCAGCTGGTCCAATCTGGAACAGGAACTCGCCGCGCTGAAGCGCAAAACAGCCAAGGAAGATCCGAAGCTGGTCCCTGCGGTAGAAGAATTGGAAACCGCTGTTAAAGGAGAAGATAAATCGAGCATCCGCAAGGTGATCGGGAAGTATGCCGCCGCGTTTTCCTCGGCTGCCTTTGCCAATTTGGCCAGCGCGGGAATCATGGAACTCATCCGAATCTTCGCGCGCTGATCCGACCCGTGTTCTGAGGAACTGTTAGCCATGCAATAGGATCCGCGCCCAAGCCCCCATGTGTCTTTGGATGCACGAGGGCTTGAATCCCCTCCGCGTCCGTTTGACCTACGGATTTCGCGTCTCATCTCACGCTATTCTGAAGGGAGAAGAAATGCCAAGGCCCATCTGCCCGCAGCCTTTGGGGCAGTCAGTTCGTTCCACCGCCGCTGACCGTTGAAACACGGCCAGCGGCGGCGGCCCGTCTTACGCCCCACACCCCCAGCCGCACAGGCAGCAAAGCTGCCTGTGCTTTTTTTGTCCCTATGCGCCGCCCCATGCCCACGCTGCGGCAGAACACAACTGCCCCGCGGGCCTCCGCTTCTGAAATCAAGGTTTTCCAAGATTTCAGAAGAACAGGAGGTCTGCCCTATGGCAGAACATAAAAAATATTATATAAACGTCCCCGGAGCCTTGGTCGAGGTCTCCGAGGACATTTATTTTGCCTATTACCAGGAAAAGCGGCGTGGCCGCACCCTGAGAGAAAAAGACGAGCGCAACGGCGCCGTCTCCTATGACGGGCTGGACACACCAGAGCTGACCGGCCAGGAGATGATCCCGAACCGCGACGCGGTCAGCGTGGAGGACGCCGCCATCGCCAACATCCTGCGCGGTGAGCTGCGCCGCTGTCTGGCCCTGCTGGACGAGCCGGACCGGCAGCTCATCCAGGCCCTCTATTTTGAGAACCTGAGTGAGCGGGAATACGCTACGAAGGCGGAGCTTCATTATATGACCGTCCACAATCGAAAAACGCGCCTGCTTCGTCAGTTGAAAAAAATGCTGGAAAAGTAAAAATAATTTGGTGCAACCCCCTCACGAACTCGGCTTAGTAGTGAGGGGGTTGTCCCATACCCCCGGTGGACCTTGAAAAACACCGGGCCGCGTCCGGTCACATCCGGCGACTGAAATACGTTCCCTGACGAGCAAGCGACCCTGGAGGGTGCGCCAAGACCCGCCTGTGGGGGTTCTTCCCCCATCAAAGACGGCCAAATAAGGCGGCGAGCGGTACCCACCCGTCCAGAAACAGCGGACAAGCTGTTTCGCAACGACCTCGTCAGTACATAATGATACGCCTGCCTGCGGGCAGCTCGGAGCGATCCTCGGAGGGGTGAGATTCCCGTGACGCGCACAGCGCGGTTTCAGTCTGCCGCCCACGCCTGGGGGAGTAGTGTCGAATACAGGCGGAAGGAGGATAGAAATACAACGTCCTTCGGATGATTTCTTGATTTCAGATGCCACGGGGATCACCTGTCCCACGCAAACGGATGATCCCCGTTTTTCTGGAATCAAGCATCAGATCTGTCACACCAGTCCAATAGTGGAATCGGAGGAGTCTCCTCATATACCAGCAAATGCGGACTGCTGTTTGGACAAAAAGGGAGCCGGGGCCACAATGCGCCCCGGCTCTTGAGGATGGAGGATAGAATGAAAAAGAAAGGATATCTCTTGCAGGAATCAGAATAACGGGATCCTATTACAGAAGTTCGCGCACAGATGTTACAAAAGCATTAAACCTTATTCCGCGTTCTTTTCCTCCGCCAGCTCGTCCAGCGCCAGCTGGCCAGCGCACTTTTTCGCGCTGGCGAAGCCAAAATAACGCACCTGGATATCGTTCTTTCGGGCGGCATCAATGATGCGGTAATAGTATTTATGGGACAGGGCGTTGGGCTGGATCCACACCACATCCGCGCCCCGGATGGCGTTCAGATCCGGCAGGTTCTCCCGGTCATAGAACCGAACCCCAGGCAGCAGGGGCTTTATGGCCTTGCGCCAGCTGTCGTGGCCGCCGAATACCACCGTCCGCCGCTTCGCCTGCCAAGGAAGATCCGCCAGCGGGCCGCGGCTCTCTTCCGCCTCGCCCTCTTCGGCCCTCAAGCTGTAGAGCGTCTCCCGAAGCTGGGCCAGCTCCGCCTGCTCCGCTTCACTTTTTTGTCCCCGGTCTTGAAGCTGCGCCCTCAAACGGCCCGTCATCCGCTCCGCATCATGAAGCGCACCGCGCAGCTCCTTCACCTGCCGGGTCAGCAAATCGATCTGGGCGGCGCAGTCCTCACCGTGCAGCGGTGCGGCAGGCGGCTCGGCAGCCTCCGCAGGCAAAGCGTCCGCATCGTCCCCACCATCATTGGAAAACCACCCAATGTCCTTCCAGCCATGCTCTCCGGCATCGGTATAGTAAGCGAACATGGCCCCGAAGGCCAGTTCACGGGCCCGCTGCTCCGCAATGCCATGGGCCGTAAACCAGCGGATCAGCGCCTCGGAAGGCCGCTGCTCCCGGGGCGGTATCACGCCGGTGGCGATATAAAACAGCTGCGCCTCAGAAACCAGCCAGTCCGGGGGACCGTCCCCCTCTGTTTCTTCCTCAAAAACCATATGATACTCGTGCCGCAGCCTGTAGTCCGGCCCGCCCGGCTCAGACAGATCGGCCCTGGCGTCGAAGTCGTCACGCATCCAGGGCAGGTGCCGCTCAGCACAGATCATCACGACAGCGGTCAGTCCGTTCAGGCTGGCCAGCGCGTCCTTTTCCCGCTCCAGCAGCAGATAGGCGGCGCACAGGGCATAGGGATCGTCTGTCCCATAGCCGGACAGCAGCTCCGCCGCTTTTCGGGAACCAAGCTGTTCCTGTATCTCTTCCACAGGGCGGCAGATCAGCTCCGGTCCCGTGAGCAGGGCGACTGTTTCCGGGCGTTCAGAGGGCGGGATATCGTCCGGCGCCAGGAAACCCGGGCTGGGCAGATTCGCGCCCAGAAAGGGCGGCAGCTCCGGCGCAACAGGCTGGAGCCGGGTGTAGACCTCCAGGCTCCGGTCCATATAGTCCAAAAAAGCGGCCTTGAACCGCTGTCGGAGACCTTCGGCGGCATCCTGATCCACCAGCTCCAGCAGGGCGCGGAACTCCTTGCGGTATGTCCCCTCCCGACCATATAGCAGCGTCAGGGTGCGCAGCAGGACCTCCCGGGAATGATCCAGATCATCGGAAAAGGGGATATCGTATTCCAGAAGCCTGTCCGGCTCTGTGGGAAGCAGGGACAGGTAATCCTCCTCTCTGCCGCAGTGCATCTCCCAGTGATCCAGCAGCCACAGCGCGGCGCCCAGCAGGAAGTCCGTGCGTTGTGACATCCGTGCCGACAGAGGCGCCGGTACCGCCACGGCGGCGGATACCACCTTCACCACGGCCTCGCGCCCATACCGTCCGGCGTACCGCTCACAGAGGGCCGAGGCCACCGCCTCGGCGGCGCTTTGATGAACCCGCGCGGCGGCGGGGGTCACCCATGAGGACCCCATCTCCGTACCGCTTCGAAATCGCCGGTAGATGGAAAACTCCTCGGTGAACGCCTCCTGCTCCGCCCCGCTGAGCGGCTGGGAGCGAATCGGTTCCCCAGCCAGCCTCCACATCTTGCGGGGCGCGGCTTTTTTCTTTGCGCACATGACTGTCACCGCCTTTTCTCTCTATGACCACTTTACCATAAATGGACAAAGTGCGCAAATCTTTATTGATAGAACCGTTGGATCAAACACATTTTCCTAAAGACTAAACCGAAAAGGGGAGAAATCGTCAATGCAAATACTTGAAATGACATTTACCGTTGACAAGCGGGGTGGGATGAAGATCCCGCCGCCAGTTTTAGCAAAAATGGGTCTGGCGGCGGGCAGCCATGTGCGGGTGGCCTACCTGACCCATGACGGTACAACCAATACGTTCTGCGAATTGATGCTCCTCCCCAACGAGGCGGATGGAGCCAGCCCGGATGATGACAGCTCCATTCGGATTCCCATGGAGCTGATGCGGCAGGCCAATATCCCCCAGGATGCCGACCTGCAGATCGCTTGTCTCGATGGCTGTATTGTAATCAGCAGGGATACCGGCCTCCAGCCAGAGGAGTTAAGCTCCATATTGGACAGCCTCCAACTGGCGGAGTCTTGTGCCTCCGTGCTGCCGGAAGAAGCTCGACAAGTTCTGTCGCAGCTGGAGCAGACCATCCAAAATACACGGAAAGGATCAGAATAAAATGAATAACACACAATGTGTATGTGCAAATCGCGCTTCGTCCGTACAGGTCAACGGGACGGTGGTGCGTCTTATTTTTTCACCTGAAAAGAACGCAGAAGCCCCGGCTGTGGTCAGGGACATCTTGAGGGGTGCCTATCTCCGCAGCCAGAAGGCATAGCAGGGGAGGGGCTGACATGGGGAAGCGGGTATATTGCCTCTATCGGGTTTCCACCAAAGGCCAGGTGGAGAAGGACGACATCCCGATGCAAAAGCAGCGGTGCCGGGAGTTTGCCGCTGAGAAGGGCTGGAGCATTGCCCGGGAGTTTTCGGAGAAGGGGGTTTCCGGTTTTAAGGTTTCCGCGAAAGACCGTGACGCCATCCAGGAGATCCAGCGGGACGCGGCGCAGGACAAATTCGATGTCCTGCTGGTGTTCATGTTCGACCGGCTGGGCCGCAAGGAGGATGAGACGCCCTTTGTGGTGGAGTGGTTCGTTCAGAACGGCATCGAGGTGTGGAGTGCCGAGGAGGGACAGCAGCGGTTCGATAACCATGTGGACAAGCTGATGAACTACATCCGCTATTGGCAGGCGTCGGGGGAGAGCCTCAAGACCTCTGTCCGAACCAAAACGAGGCTGGCCCAGATCGTACAGGAGGGGCGTTTCCGTGGAGGAAGCGCCCCCTTTGGCTATAAGCTGGTGAAGCATGGCCGGGTGGGAAAGAAGAACCGGGAGCTCTATGATATCGAGGTGGAGCCCACCGAGGCTATGGTGGTCCAGGAGATATTCGATCTGGCGGATCGGTTCGGCTACGGAGGGCGGCGCATCTCCTCGGAGCTGATTGCCAAGGGCATCAAAAATGAACGGACAGGGGAGCATTTCCACTACTCCTCCATCCAGAACATCCTCCGGAACATCATGTATGTGGGCATCCTTCGCAGCGGCGAGGCCCGGTCTGAGATCATCCCAGAACTCCAGATCGTGTCTCAGGAGCAGTATGACCGGGTGGCCAAGGGCCGCGCCCAGCGATCCGCTGAATATGAGCGCAAATGCGCGGCACGGTGGGAAGAGGAAGTTGTGCTGGTAGACGGCGTCCAAACTATGGTCAGCCGTCCACCCCGGATCAGCCCAAGGAAAAACGTGGGCCGGGCGCTGCTGTCCGGCAACGTGTATTGCGGCCACTGTGGTGGCCGCATTTTTGCGTCTACCGCCTGTCGGAGCCACGATCCCAACGACCGGGTGTCCATCTACAAATGCTATAACCGAACCCAGCACAAAACCCTCTGCAACGGCCCGACCACCTACCGGGCGGAGCGGGTGGACACGGTAGTGGAAACGCTGCTGCGGAATATCTTTGAGCGGGCCAGGTCAGTGAACGAGAGCGAGCTGATCCAGCAGCAGGTGCAGGACACCGCCGCCCAGTGCAGGCAGAAGCTGCGTAAGGCCCAAGCCGACCACACCAAGGCTATGCGGGAACTGGCGAAATGGGAGGGCCTGATGCTGGACTCCATTGAGGGTACCTGCGTGTTTTCCCCGGAACAGATCAAGCGGCGGATGGACACGGTGCAGGAGACGGTGGCCGGGCTGGCGGAGCAAATCGATGCGCTGAAAGAGCAGGCGGCGGAATCGGAATACGCAGCCAAGGAAATCCGGGAAAGCCACCAAAGGCTGCTGTCCTGGGCGGAGCTGTTTGACACGGCCTCTGTTGAGGAGAAAAAGATGATTGCGTCCTATCTGATCAAGGCGGTCACTCTGACCCGGGACTATGGGATTGAGGTAGAGTTCAGCGTGTCCGAGGCCCAGTACCTGGGCGGGATGGAGATGGGGTAGGGGAAGCCCCGGGAGATTTCCCAAAAAAATGTGGACGTGACCGCAAAGCTGTGATAAAATAAAGTGACTGAAGGTGAGGATTTGGACATAGAGACTACAGCGGCCCAGGGGCTGCACGTTACGGATGACAGCGCGGGCTATGACGCAGCCTGCAAGCGCGTCCTGTCTGAAAAGGCGATCCTGGCGCGGATCATGAAGTCCTGCCTGGAAGAATACAAAGAGTGCGATGTCAGTGACATTGCCGAGAAGTACATAGAGGGCCAGCCCCAGGTGTCCGCCGTCCCAGTGCTGCCGGACGAGGACAGCACAGTCATCAGCGGAATGGACACTGAGGACAAATCGGTGCGCGAGGGGTCGGTCACCTATGACATCCGGTTCCGAGCCATAGCCCCCAGCTCTGGCGAGCAGATCGCCCTTATTATCAACGTGGAGGCACAGAACGACTTCTACCCCGGCTATCCGCTGATCAAGCGGGGCATATACTATTGCAGCCGGATGATCTCTTCCCAGTATGGCCGGGAATTTACCGGCCCACACTATGAGAAGATCAAAAAGGTCTATTCCATCTGGATCTGCATGAACCCGCCAAAGGTGCGGGAGAACACCATCACCCGTTACCGGCTGGTTGAGGAACACCTGGTAGGCGAGGCCATGGAATCCGTCAGGAACTATGACTTGCTGTCCATCGTCATGCTTTGTCTGGGCGGGCCGGACGGGGAAAACTATGATGGTGTCCTTCGGATGCTGGATGTGCTTCTCTCCAACGAAACCAGCGAGGCGGAGAAGCGGAAGATTTTGCAGGACGATTACGATATCCAAATGACGCGGACAATGGAACAGGAGGTGTCGGTTATGTGTAATTTGAGCAAGGGCATTATGGAAAAGGGTATAACGAAAGGTCGGGTCGAAGGTCGATCTGAAGGTATGGCTAAGGGTATGACGAACGGGATCTTGTCTGCCATCAAGAGCCTTATGGAAACGATGGGGATGACCATTGAGCAGGCTATGGCGGCGCTGAAGGTTCCAGAGGACGAAAAGCAGAAGTATATGGATCTTCTGGAGCGGCAGTGACCTACCCAGAACGCCACGGATGATTTGAACAATCCGTGGCGCTTTAGGCTTTCATTGGCACAGTATCTTGGCGGGATGGAGATGGGATGATAACAAGTTGCCCTCGACAGAATTACCGGGGTGTGTTATACTAAATTCTATCAGAGATGATCGGTTATGTTGATGAACTCCGGCGAGTACTTCGCTACGATTGAGCAAGTAAAGCGGGAAATCAAGTCCGCCCAATATCGGGCAGCATTCCATGTAAATGCTGAGCTGGTGTTGCTATATCACAGCATTGGATGCGTTATTAACGAGCATAAGGAATGGGGCAATAAATTTATTGACAGCCTCGCTGCCGACTTGCATGTCAACGCCAATTTGAAATTGTAAGAAAACGCCGAAGAAATTTGGCTCATCGGTAGAATGAGTGGGTG
>CAJUQN010000075.1 GCA_910588625.1 uncultured Oscillospiraceae bacterium | reverse complement strand
GATTGCTGGCATCTGCAACTTTGACCGCTTTGCTTAATTTCGCAAGAGGTCTATTCTATTTTCAAGCGCCTTTCATCACTGTTCAAAGCTCTTTTCAGAGGAGCACCCAATATTCAAAACTTGGATTTTGTCTAGCATCATTTTGCTTCTCCGGCCTTGACATATTTCCCACTTTTAACCCGCGCATCTTTCGGTTTTGGTTCATCATCAGGTATCGCCCACGAATAGTCAATTCTAATTGCCCCAGGGACACGGCCCTTTGCACAAAGAACTTGTATACGTCGGGTCGAGATGCCCCAACGTTCCGCTGTCTGTCGAATAGATAGATACCTCATTGCCCTATGCCCCTTAATATCAAAATCACGCATTATTATACTCGAAAGTGCGAATAAAATCAAGCACATTCTATCGGGATAAAACCGAACTGTTCTTTCTGCCGCCCTATGCCCCCGAGAGCAATCCAGACGAATATCTCAATCATGCGCTGAAACTTTCGGTCCATTCTGGCGACTTACCTCGGACCAAACGCGATATCCGCCATTAAACAGCTTTCTTCATGCGAACCTTACAGCATTCTCCTGATAAGGTTTCCGCTTTCTTTCAGCATGACCAGATTTCCTATATTCTTATTCGGGAGTAATATTCACACCGCTTTCATCCAGATATACCAGATGTGATGCTTGGGTTCCCTTCGCAAACCCACTCCATTGTTCGCTCTTGGCACACACATCGGGGACGCTCCTGTTCCGAAGCGCGGATCATCTTCTTTTTCCGCCGATACCCCATTGCTAGGATTGCCCGCCGTGCCGTTTCAATTCCAACTGGCAACTCCAACTTTTCTACGATTTCTCTCAGCGTGATATCAGACTGCTCGTCAATCGTTTTTGCGATTTGTTCACGCGCTTCCGGCCCCAGTACTCGCTTGCGCCCCTTTTCGCAGACGCACAAATCTACACTACCGGTTTTGGCCTTTTGCTCCGCCAGTCGGTCGATATACCGATGGTACCGATATCCCGTAGGCCAATGCAATCCCTTTTGCATCATGTGTTTTCGCATATGCTTCTACCAACAAGTTTCGTGCTTCGTTATGCAACATTTCCCTAACCTCGCCGTTATTCTACCACACTTCCTGATTTATTCCCATTTCAGAGAATTGCTCTAAATCTCTCCAGGTCGTTCCGGGCGGTTCTTGCCCTGTTTTTGGTCCTGTCTGTGGTCGCTTTTTCCGGGGTTATGGAGTAGGCCTCAATTAGCAGTCATGACCAAAATAAGATATCATCTTATTTCAGACGGGTTCGCGCCATCATATGCGTTTCTCCTTTCGCGCTTAACACTTTAAAAAAACGCAAACGTATGTCTCTCATACGTTTGCGACTTTTTTGTTCACGCCCGTTGGCCTTCCGCTACACACCCTCCAGCCATTCAAATTCCTCCAGCTTCAGCTCCTCCTCCGTTGGCAGGTAAGGCAGATATTTGGCGGCGTAAATCTGCCGGTTATTCTCCGGCAGGATCAATTGCACCAACGTATCGCTCTTCTGGGCGCATAGGAGCAGTCCCACTGGAGGGTTATCCCCTTCGTTCATCTGGTATCGGGTGTAGTAATTCACGTACATCTGCATCCGCCCGATGTCCTGATGGGTGAGGAGCCCCGTTTTCAGATCGATCAGCACAAAACACTTTAGTATATAGTTATAAAACACCAGATCAGTATAAAAGTGCTGTCCATCCACATTGAAATGCTTTTGCCGCGCCACGAAGGAGAACCTGCGGCCCAGTTCCAGGAGTAATTTCTGCAAGTGGTCGATCAGTGCCTGTTCCAGGGTCGACTCGTAGAAATGTTCGTTGGCCGGGAGGTCCAGGAACTCCAGCACATAGGGGTCCTTTATGATCTGCTCATACTCCGGCTTGGGTTCGGTGGTCTGAATCTCCGCCGCCACGCTCTCCTTGTCCCGGCTGACAAGCATCCGCTGGTAGAACATGGTATTGATCTGCCGCTCCAGCTGGCGGGAGCTCCATCCAGCCTTTGCACACTCCTCCAGATAAAAGGTTCACGCCTTGGCGCCACTTACCTTTATCAGGGAGCGGTAATGCGTCCAACTCAATTCGGGACGCAGTGCGTCCTGAATTGGAAACGTGAGATAGAACCGGCGCATATTGCGCAGATTGCTTATATCGAACCCTTTTCCAAACTCCACCGTCAGCCGTTCCGAAATGTATTCAGCACCTGCTTGCCGTAGGCAGCCCGGTCGCTCTCCCCGCAGGCTTCAAACATCGATTTGCCGATTTTCCAGTAGGCCGTCACCATAGCGGAGTTGACTGCAGTGTAGACCTGCTGCTGTGTCTCGATCACATAACTCCGGATGGAGCAATAGGCGTCCTCAGACTGAGGGCTGTCCGGCAGGTTTTCCCGTTTTGTCAATTCATCCATACACATATCCTTTCAGCCTGTGTGAAACGCTCTCTTCTCTATTATACCATTTCCTGCCCGCGTCAACAAGTCAAACCGCCTATGTACCCCACCCCATCCGCTTCTCCAGCCTCAGCACCCCGGCGCAGAACCGCTCCCACCATTCCAATGTTGTCTGTGACGGGTCGCCCTCGCGAATGCGCATAGTGCGACGAATTTCCTTGGGAATTACCACACGGCCGAGATCATCAATGCGTCTGACAATTCCGGTTGCCTTCATATCAAAACTCCTTTTCTCTGTTGTGAGTTATGTGTGGCTGGCAAAAGATAGTATGCGCAGTATTTCCCGCTTGATACCGCTGGACGCATTGGGGATGTCTGGCAATTGCAAAGCACTTCCCAACGGCACAAACCGTCGAATAAAACAGACCATCCGATCGACATCAAATCTTTTCAAGCACCGCGAATTTCAACAAACCTCCGTCTGGGTCCTGAGCCGCCGCACCACAGTGGAGGACGCGCGAACACAGCTCCGGCGGTTGAACCTGACAGATGGAACCTTGAATGCCGTGCTGTCTGTGGCCCAGCTCCATGGGAGCGCCGGGCCTTCCTGTCTCTACAGACGCGCAAAATTTACAGCCCCAGCTTAAACAGGTTGTCGTCCGTGTTGAAGTTGTTGCCTGAGTAGAGCACCAGCACCTGGTCGATCTCATTGTCCACCACATACTGTTTCAGGGACATATTGTTATAGCGCAGGTCAAACAGGTGGATCTCCTGGAACTTCTCCGCCAAGAACGGGGCCAGGCTGTCGGAGTATGAATCCCGCACCACCAGCAGCTTGCCGCTCTCGGCGTCCGGGTTTTTGATGATGCACAGGGGCTGGTTTCCGCCCAGAAAATAGGAATATTTGTCCTTGATCTCCAGCTTTTCCGGGTGGTACAGGGAGCTCTCCACCGGCGAACCCTCCGGATAACCGGTAACAGTGATATTTCCACGGACTCCCCCCTCGGGAATCAAGACCTGGATATCATCTGGGGAAACCCAGCCCGCCCCGGATGCGGAATAGGTGGTGCCATAGAAGTCATAGGTCACGACCTCGCTGGTCAGCCCCGCCTCCACCACCGCGTCGGGCAGGCTGCCGAACAGCGCCTCGTACCCGTTCAAGGCTCCTGCTGTGGTCCAGTGGTGGTCGGTGTTGTAAAACGAGTGGACATTTTTCAGGGACTCCCGCATATCGACAAACCTCACCCGCTGGGAGCAGAGTGCCATTGCCCTTTCAATGGTGGAGCCGTCGTCCACGTTAGGTGCGTTGGCGGGAAGCCACCAGGACCAGGCGTAGCTCTTGTCCGGGATAATGGAAAAGGTCACCGGCACGTCCAGATTGTCCGCCAGCTTGTTCACAAAGCCCACCCGCGCCGCCAGGTCTTCGTCAGAGGGGATGGTGTAGAAGGCAAACAGGGCGCAGCCCTCGCTGCCATTGGCGCCAAAGTAGACCTTGTTGTTCTCCTGCTTGCCCAGCGCCCGCTCGGAATAGGCTTTCATCTGCACCCACTGGTCCCGCAGGGGGAACTGGTGGTTGTAATACTTCTCAAAGTCCTCCATGAACTCGCCGGAGCGCACCGTTTCCCACGTAGGCGCCTTAAATTGGGCCAGATAGATGTTTTCCTGCTCAGATTTCTCCCGGTCAGGCAGGATGAAGTGGAAAATTCCAAACCCGAAAATAAACAGGCAGAACAATACCGTAACGAAAATAGAATATTTTTTGCTCATATGCTCGCCCCCTTAAAAGCGGAAATACAGGAAGGGGTTATAGGTGCCGTCCACCAGATAGGCGGTGGTAAGCACCAGGCCCGCCAGCATCAGCACTGGGAACGCGATTTGACGCGTCCGCCCAGGCAGCTTTTTCCAGATATTCGCTGCCAGCGGGGTAGCCGCCGCGATGGCAATAACCAAAACGGGCAGATAGTTGCGCAGGTAGTACAGGAACATACCGTCCATCGCTCCGGCCCCAAAGCCGAACATGGCCGCCAGATAGGGCCCCATGGCGGAGAAGTCCTCCACCGCGAAGATGGCCCAGCCCACCACGGCGACGACCACACCGTACACATGGCCCAGCCAGACCGGGGCCTTGTCCAGCCATTTGCCCAGGAACAGCTTTTCCAAGCCAATCCACACGAACCAGTACAGGCCCCAGAACAGAAAGTTCCAGCTGGCCCCGTGCCAGATGCCGGTGGCCGCCCAGACAATCAGCAGGTTGAACACCATCCGGCCCTTGCCCACCCTACTGCCGCCCAGGGGAAAATAGAGGTATTCCCGGAACCAGCTTCCAAGGGAGATATGCCACCGCCGCCAGAACTCGCTGGCGGACTTGGAGAGATAAGGATAGTTAAAGTTCTCCAAAAACTCGAAGCCCAGCATCCGCCCCAGGCCTATGGCCATATCGGAGTAACCGGAGAAGTCGAAATAAAGCTGAAGTGAAAAAGCAATGATGCCCAGCCACGCCCCCAGGGTGGTGAGCTGGTCACCCGGCGTGGCAAGGTACACATCCCACAGCGGCCCCAGAGCGTTGGCCAGCAGCACCTTTTTACACACGCCGACAGTAAACCGCTGGACGCCGGAGGCGAACTTCTCAAAGGAGTGGTCCCGGTGCTCCAGCTGGTCGTCCAAATCCTTGTATTTGATGATGGGCCCGGCGATGAGCTGGGGAAACAGCGTGACAAAGGTGCCGAAGGTGACAATGTTCTTCTGACACCGGGCGTCCCCGCGGTACACGTCGATGGTGTAGCTCATGGTCTGGAAGGTGTAGAAGGAGATGCCGATGGGAAGCGTGCTGGAGGCAGTCTGAAACAGGGGGTTCAAGCCGATGTTCATCAGGGCCGCATTGATGGCGGAGCGGATCTCCGCGCGGGTCGCCAGATCCAGCCCCAAAGCATTGAGGTTGCCCACAATGAAGTCCCAGTATTTGAAGAACCCCAGAAGCACCAGGTTGAATACCACCGACGAGGCCACCGCCGCTCTCGCGCCCTTGTCATTGCCCTTGGCCTTGCAGCGGGTGACAATCCGCCCGTGGCTGTAGTCAATGGCGATGGACAGGAACATGATGACCACATACACCGGCTCACCCCAGCCGTAGAAGATGAGGTTCACCACCAGCAGCACCAGGTTGCGCCACCTCAGCGGAGAGATGTAGTATAAGAACAATACAATAGGGAAATAGAGAAACAAAAAATACGGACTGGAGAATATCACGGGCCTTCACCTCTACCTGGAAGATTTCAGGGCAAAGGGAGCGGCGAAAGCCGCTCCCTCTTTTCTTTCTTTAGAACAGCGCGTTGAACTGCGCCACAATGTCGTCGCAGTTTTCATGTACCACCATCATAACATAATTCCCGTTGGACACGACGCGGGAGTTGTTTTCCCACTGGTCCATCGCCATCGGGTACTGGGCCCCGCCAGGCCCATTGCCGTCACCCACCATGTAGTTGATGCGGGCCTGGAAGGCAGCCTTTACCGCTGCCACATCCCCACTGTTTTTCACCTGCACCAGGCCAAACTCGCCGTTGTTCATGGATATCATGCAGACGTAGACCAGGCACTGCTCCGTCTCAACCCCGGTCAAGCCGGGATAGAGGCCGTCCAACAGCTCGCTGCCTGCCAGTTCCAAAAAGCCAAACTCGTGGCTGCCGGTCACGTCCGCGTAGAAGGCCGCCAAGTCCACACCAGCAGCAGGGGTGGGGGTAGGCTCCGGCGTGGGGGTGGGCGCGGGAGTCGGGGTGGGCGCGGGAGTCGGAGTGGGTGTAGGCTTGGGCGCGGGCGTGGGTTTCGGCGTCGGCTTCGGTGTGGGGGCCGGCGTCGGTTTCGGCGTAGGCGTTGGGGCCGCGGTGGCCGGGGCCTGGGAAGGTTCTACGGAGGGCTCGACAGAGGGCTCCGCCGACGGCTCCGGCGTGGGGGTAGGCAGGGCGGTGGACTGGGCGGGCTCGCTCTCCTCCACCGGGTCGGAGGGAATCACCGTCGTCTCAGCGCCCCGGTCGCTGCACGCGCACAGCAGGGACAGCGCCATGGCGGCGCTCAGGGTCAATGCAAGGATACGTTTCATGTTCTTTCCACACTCCTATCAATTTCCGCGCTCCCGCCCCGTGGAGGGGCGGGAGCACTAATTCTATCCTGTTCTCAGGAAAACAAAGCGTTGAACTCGCCGGCAATGGCCTCGCTGTCCTCGTGGTTCACCAGCATGACATAATTGCCGTGGTCCGCCAGCCTGGCGTGGTTCTTCCACATCTCCACCTCGTCGGGATAGTTGCCGATGCCGTCCACGCTCTTCTGGTCGATGCGGGCCTGGAAGATTTCCTTCACCTTGGCGGCGTCCTCGGCGTTTTTGGCCTCCACCAGCGCCAGCTCCCCACCGCTGAAGGAGATCATAGCCGTATAGATTTCCACCTGCTCCAGATCCAGGTCCGTCAGGCCGGGGTACCAGTTGCCCAGCATCACAGCGCCCACTTCCGCGTCCTCCGGGTCGGCCCGCTCCAGGGAGTGGAACTCGTGGTTTTCCTGGACAGTCTGGGCAAAGGCGGCCAGGTCCACCTTCTCCTGTTTGTCAGGGGTGGGGCCGTTGGCCCCCGGTTTGGCGCAGCCGGACAGCAAAGACAGGCACAGCACTACGGCGCCGCAAAGGGCAATGATTCGTTTCATAAATGATGTTCTCCTTTAATAATGATATAGAATTGCGCGCTTACTCAAACAGGGCGTTGAAGTCGTCCACAATCTGGTCGCACTCCTCGCCGCAGACCAGCATCACATAGTTCCCGTTGGATACCACCCGGGAATTGTTCAGCCACAGCTGAGTCGGGCCGGGATAGAATGCCCCGCCGGGGTTCTCCCCATCCCCCGCCATATAGTCGATGCGGGCCTGGAACAGCTCTTTGACCTTTTCGGCATCCTCAGCGCTCTTGGTCTGAACAAGGTCGATTTCTCCGTTAGTTGATATTGATCAGCGTCATAAGCACTACCTGCTGCTCCAAATCCATCTCCAGCAGGGCGGGGAAGGCACGCTCCATATCCTCCTCGTAATACTCATATTCCGGGGTCATCTCAACCAGATAAGAGGCAAACTCATATTTTTCTTGCAGGGTCTTTGCAAAGCTGGACAAGTCCACCTGCTTTTGCGGCGCTGGCGTTCCTCCTGCGCAGGCGGACAGCAGAGACAGGACAAGGATGGCGGCCAGGGCCGCGCGGACGGTCTTTTTCATTTGGTGATTCCTCCTCAGAACAGCGGGCCGCTCTGAGGGTGGGCCCCCTTCAGCGGCTCTCGATATGGCTCCTGATGCGCTGGGTAATCATATCCAGCGCCACCAGGTTGTGCCCGCCCGCCAGCACCACAAGATCGGCATACTGGCGCGAGGGCTGGACAAACTGCTCGTGCATGGGCTTGACGGTGGTGAGATACTGGTTGATGACGGAATCCAGGGACCGCCCCCGCTCCTTCACATCCCGGAGGATGCGGCGAAGGATGCGCACATCAGCGTCGGTGTCCACGAAAATCTTCACATCCATCAGCTCCCGCAAGGCCGGGTCGGCAAAGATGAGGATGCCCTCCACAATGACCACCTTGGTGGGCCGCACCTCCACCGTTTCCTCCGAACGGTTGTGGATGGAGTAGTCGTACACCGGGCAGTGGATGGCCTCCCCCGATACCAGCCGCTTCAGGTCGGCCACGATCAGGTCGGTGTCGAAGGCGTTCGGGTGGTCGTAGTTCAGCGCCGCACGCTCCTCGTAAGTCATTCCGACGTGCTTTTTATAATAGTTGTCGTGGTAGACCACGGACACGTCCGGCCCAAAGGTATCCTGTAACCTGCGGGTCAGCGTAGTCTTGCCCGAGCCGGTCCCCCCGGCGATGCCAATGATCATGGTGTCCATCTGATGCCCTCCCCCGTACTATTTTTGTTCTGTTCCGTGCCGGGGATATTCTAGCACACATAGGTCAAAATGGCAACCTTTTCCGCTCCGCTGGAGGACCGATCTTGTTCGTCCGTACACAATACCCCACATCCTCTCAAAAGGTTGCGCAGAACTCAAAAGATTACCCTTCAAGGGTAAATTTTTGAGTCACACCTCTGAAAATTTGAAAAAATGAGTCAGACCTAGCCATTGTGACAACAAAAATAGGTAAATTTTTAACACTTTCGCCACATTTTCTCTTGCTATTTTTTTGTCAAGCGGCTATAATTGTGCGTGGTTAAGAGAGGATTTTGGAAATAGTATGGTCAACATCGTTTTAGTGGAACCGGAAATCCCACAAAATTGCGGGAATATCGCCCGCACCTGCGCCGCCACTCGCTGCCGCCTCCATCTGGTGGAGCCCCTAGGCTTCGATATCAGCGAAAAGGCGGTAAAACGGGCCGGGCTGGACTATTGGCCCATGGTGGATCTGTCTGTCTACAAAAACCTGGAGGATCTATTTGCCAGGAATCAGGTGGACGATCTGTGGCTGGCCACCACCAAGGCCCCACGGGACTATTCCCAGGCGCAGTTTTGGGACGGCTGCTGGCTGTTTTTCGGTAAGGAGACCGCCGGTCTGCCAGAGTCCTTTCGCCAGGCCCACCGGGAGCGCTGTATCCGAATCCCCATGCGCGCCGGCGCCCGCAGCCTGAACCTGTCCAATTCGGTGGCCGTGCTGGCTTACGAGGCTCTCAAACAGCAGGGTTTTCCCGGATTGAGCGGCGAGGGAGAAATGGCGTCAACCTGAATTAGAACGTTATCACTTCAAGTTGTAAGAAATGAAAGGAGCTAGAAAACCATGAACTACAACAAGAAGACTGTCAAGGACATCGATGTCAAGGGCAAGAAGGTGCTGCTGCGCTGCGACTTCAACGTGCCCATGGCCAAGGATGGCAGCGGCGTCATCACCGATGACAAGCGCATCCGCGCCGCGCTGCCCACCATCCAGTACCTGCTGGAGCAGGGCGGGGCGGTCATCGCCTGCTCCCACATGGGCAAGCCGGTGGCCACCTTCGACTCCTACAAGAAGAAGCAGCTGGAAAAGGGCAAGGACGAGGCCTCCATCACCGAGGAGAAGTGGAAGAAGTCCCTGGCCGAGCTGCGCATGGAGCCCGTGGCCGCCCGTTTGAGCGAGTTGCTGGGCAAGCCGGTGATCCTGGCCGACGACGTGGTGGGCCCCGATGCCCAGGCCAAGGCCGCGGCCCTGAAGGGCGGCGAGATCATGCTGCTCCAGAACACCCGCTTCGAGAAGGGCGAAACCAAAAACGATCCCGACCTGGCCAAGAAGATGGCCGGCCTGGCCGGGGCCGACGGCGTGTACGTGTCCGACGCTTTTGGCGCCGTCCACCGCGCCCACGCCTCCACCGCCGGCGTGGCCGCCCATCTGCCCGCCGTCTCCGGCTTCCTGATCCAGAAGGAACTGGACTTCATCGGCGGCGCGCTGGCCAATCCCAAGCGCCCCTTGGTAGCCATCCTGGGCGGCTCCAAGGTGAGTTCCAAGATCGGCGTCATCAACAACCTGCTGGAGATCGCCGACACCATCATCATCGGCGGCGGCATGGCCTATACCTTCTCCGCCGCTCAGGGCGGCAAGGTGGGCGACTCCCTGCTGGAGGCCGACTGGAAGGACTATGCCAACGACATGGTTAAGAAGGCCGCCGACAAGGGCGTGAAGCTGCTGCTGCCTGTGGACACCGTGATTGCCGACAAGTTCGCTCCCGACGCCAATAGCCAGGTGGTCAAGGCCGGCGAGATCCCCGACGGCTGGCAGGGCCTGGACATCGGCCCCGAGACTGTGAAGCTGTACTGTGACGCTGTGGCCGACGCGGGCACCGTCATCTGGAACGGTCCCATGGGCGTGTTCGAGTTCGACAAGTTCGCCGTTGGCACCAAGGCCGTGGCCGAGGCCCTGAGCAAGACCAGCGCCATCACCATCATCGGCGGCGGCGACAGCGCGGCTGCCGTGCAGCAGCTTGGTTACGCTGACAAAATGACCCACATCTCCACCGGCGGCGGCGCCTCCCTGGAGTTCATGGAGGGCAAGGAACTGCCCGGCGTTGCTTGCTTACTGGATAAGTAAGCAACCCGGGGTCCCCGCAAAAGCGGTTCTCAGCTTTTGTGGGGAGAGGAGGAGCAGCAAAATGAGCGAGCTTTCGCCATAGGCGGAAGCGAGGGATATGGAGCTTACTCCGACGAGGCCTGCCTGCTTGACGCTTAATCAAACCTTTTTTCAAATAAAAGAAGGGAGTTCAACAAATGAACCTCAAGTATCGTAAGACCATCATCGCCGGCAACTGGAAGATGAACAAGACCATCACCGAGGCCAAGGCCTTCGCAGAAGCCCTCAAGCCCCAGCTGGGCCGCCATAAGTGGTGCGAGGTTGTCCTGTGCGTCCCCGGCGTGAACATCCCCGGCGCGGTCCGGCTGTTTAAGGATACCCGCGTGGCCATCGGCGGAGAGACCTGCCATTATGAGGCCTCCGGCGCCTTCACCGGCGAGGTCACCGTGGAGATGCTCAAGGACGTGGGCGCCAAGTACGTCATCATCGGCCACTCCGAGCGCCGCCAGTACTATAACGAGACCGACTTCACCGTCAACAAGAAGGTCCACGCCGCCCTGGAGGCCGGTCTGCGCCCCATCGTGTGCGTGGGCGAGAGCCTGGAGCAGCGGGAGCTGGGCGTCACCGAGGAGCTGATCTCCTACCAGGTGAAGGTGGCCCTGGCCGGGCTGAACGAGACCCAGGTCCGCCGCGTGGTTGTGGCCTATGAGCCTATCTGGGCCATCGGCACCGGCAAGACCGCTACCGCCGAGCAGGCAGGCGCGGTGTGCACCCATATCCGTTCCATCATCCGCAAGCAGTATGGCGCCCGCGTGGCCCGCGCTGTCACCATCCAGTATGGCGGCTCCATGAACGCTAAGAATGCGGCGGAGCTGCTGGCCCAGCCCGACATCGACGGCGGCCTCATCGGCGGCGCTTCCCTGAAGCCCAACGATTTTATGGCCATTATCAACGCTGCAAATCAAGAGTAAGGATTGCCGAATGTGTTCCGCCTGTCTGCAGGGGTGCATATGATGCGCCCGCAAGCGGCTGACAGCCGCCCCCACACAACAAGAGGGTGGAACAAGGTTGGCAAAAAGGAAAGTTTTTATGAAAACACCTACCACACTTATCATTATGGACGGCTTCGGCCTGTCCCCCTCCACCGTAGCGGGGGACAACGCCATCAAGGCCGCCAATACCCCTAACCTGGACCGCATTTTTGCTTCCAATCCCACCTGTAAGCTGTCCGCCTCCGGCATGGACGTGGGCCTGCCCGACGGCCAGATGGGCAACAGCGAGGTGGGGCACACCAACATCGGCGCGGGCCGGGTTGTGTTTCAGGACCTGCCCAAGATCACCAAGGCCATCCAGGAGGGCGATTTCTTTGGGAACCCCGCCTATAGGGACGCCATGCTGGCGGCCAAGGACGCGGGGAAAGCGGTGCATATCTACGGTTTGATGTCCAACGGCGGCGTGCACAGCCACATCACCCACATCCAGGCGGCGGTGAAGATGGCTCACGACTTGGGCTGCCCCAAAATCTTCGTCCACTGCTTCATGGACGGCCGCGACGTGCCCCCCACCTCCGGTAAGGGCTTCGTGGCCGAGATGAAGGAAACCTGTGATCAGTACGGTGCCCAAATCGCCACCATCTCCGGGCGGTACTACGCTATGGACCGTGACACCAACTGGGACCGGGTGGAGCGCTCCTATAAGGCCATGGTCTATGGCGAAAGCGGCCAGCGCTTCATCGGCGACCCTGTGGGCGCCATGCAGGCCAGCTACGACGCGGGCGTCACCGACGAGTTCGTGGTCCCCGTCATCACTGCGGAGAACGCGGAAATCGGCGAGGGCGACTCCATCATCTTCATGAATTTCCGCCCCGACCGGGCCCGTGAGATCACCCGCACCTTCGTGGACCCGGATTTCAAGGGCTTTGAGCGGAAGAAGGGCTTCTTCAAGGTGAACTACGTTTGCACCACGTCCTACGACGCCTCCATGCCCAACGTGGTCATCGCCTTCCCCAAGGAGAGCCTGGACAATATCTTCGGCGAATATATCGCCCAGCAGAATATGACCCAGCTGCGCATCGCCGAGACGGAAAAGTACGCCCACGTCACCTTTTTCTTCAACGGCGGCGTGGAGACCGTGTTCCCCGGTGAGGACCGGTGCCTGATCCCCTCCCCGAAGGTGGCCACCTACGACCTCCAGCCCCACATGAGCCAGCCCGAGGTCACTGCCGAGGCCGTCAAGCGCATCAAGAGCGGCGCTTACGACGTCATCATCCTGAACTTCGCCAACTGCGACATGGTGGGCCACACCGGCGTGTTCCAGGCCGCCGTCAAGGCCGCCGAGGCGGTGGACGACGGCGTGAACCAGGTGGTGAACGCCACCCGTGAGATGGGCGGCGTGGCCATCATCACCGCCGACCACGGAAACGCCGAGCACATGGTGGAACCCGACGGTTCCCCCTTCACCGCTCACACCACCAATCTGGTGCCCTGCTGCGTGGTGGGCGCGGACGTAAAGCTGCGAGATGGCCGCCTGGCCGACCTGGCCCCCACCATGCTGGATCTGATGGGCCTGAAGCAGCCCGCCGAGATGACGGGTCAGACCCTCATTGTAAAATAATTTGTGTCCCTTGAGGTATGTACCTCTTAAACTTATACCTTTGACATTTTGAAAGGAGCTTGATTCCCATGAAACAGATGCTTGAGATCGTTGATGTCCTCGGCCGTGAAATTATTGACTCCCGCGGCAATCCCACCGTCGAGGTGGAGGTCGTCCTGGAGGACGGCACCATGGGCCGGGCCGCAGTTCCCTCCGGCGCTTCCACCGGTATCCACGAGGCCTGCGAGCTGCGTGACGGCGACAAGGGCCGCTACCTGGGCAAGGGCGTGGAGAAGGCCGTCAACAACGTGAACACCGAGTTGGCCGAGTGCCTGATCGGCATGAACGCCCTGGACCAGGTAGCCATCGACAAGGCTATGATCGAGCTGGACGGCACCCCCAACAAGGCCCGTCTGGGCGCCAACGCCATTCTGGGCGCCTCTCTGGCCGTGGCCAAGGCCGCCGCCGAGTCCCTGGGCGCCAGCCTGTACAACTATATCGGCGGCGTCAACGCCAAGACTCTGCCCGTCCCCATGATGAACATCCTCAACGGCGGCGCCCATGCCACCAACAACGTGGAGATCCAGGAGTTCATGATTATGCCCGTGGGCGCTCCCACCTGGAAAGAGGCTCTGCGCCGCTGCGCCGAGGTGTTCCATCAGCTTAAGAAGACCCTGAAGGAGAACGGCACTCCCGCCGCCGGCGTGGGCGACGAGGGCGGCTACGCCCCCAACCTGAAGAAGGATGAGGACGCCCTGAAGGTCATCGT
>CAJUQN010000074.1 GCA_910588625.1 uncultured Oscillospiraceae bacterium | reverse complement strand
ACCCTGCTGGTGGTGCAGAACCTGGTGAACAGCCGCTCCGGGCGGGCCATCATGGCACTGCGGGACAACCGCATCGCCGCTGAGAGCGTGGGCATCAACGTCACTAAATATAAGCTGATGGCCTTTGTCACCTCCGCCGCACTTGCGGGAGCGTCCGGCGCGCTGTTTGGGCTCAACTACTCCTCTACGGTGGCCTCCAAGTTCGACTTTGACACCTCCATCCTGGTTCTGGTGTTTGTGGTGCTGGGTGGGCTGGGTTCCATCCGGGGGTCCATCATTGCCGCCGCGCTGCTGTATATCCTGCCGGAAATGCTGCGCGGCCTGAACATCGCCGAATACCGCATGCTCATCTACGCCATCGTACTGATTCTGGTCATGCTGGCCACCAACAACGAGCGGTTTACCGCGCTGATGGGCCGCGCCGGCGGCTGGTTCGAGGCGGCGGGAAAGCGTATCCTGGGCTGGCTGAAATCTCTGGGCCGCACTCAGTCCAAGGGAAAAGGGGGGACGACCAATGGCTGAGAAGAAGCAGTTCCAAAAGGGCAAGATGGTACCCGTGCCCAGTCACTCCATCATCCCGGAGCGGGATCTGAATATGTCCCCCATCCTGGAGTGCAGCCACCTGGGCATCGATTTCGGCGGCCTGACCGCCGTCAACGAGTTCAACATCACCGTGGGCCGCACCGAGATCGCGGGACTCATCGGCCCCAACGGCGCGGGCAAGACCACCGTGTTCAACCTGCTGACCAAGGTGTATCAGCCCACCCGGGGCACCATCCTGCTGGACGGCCTGGACACCCACGGCAAGACCCCCGCCCAGATCAACCGCATGGGCATCGCCCGCACCTTCCAGAACATCCGGCTGTTCAGCAGCCTGACCGTGGAGGACAACGTGAAGATCGGCCTGCACAACCAGGAGAAGTACTCCATGTTCTCCGGCATCCTCCGTCTGCCCAAGTACTGGCGGCAGGAGAAGGCAGCCCATGAGCGGGCCCTGGAGCTGCTGTCCATCTTCGACATGCAGGACCTGGCAAACCATCAGGCGGGTTCCCTGCCCTACGGCGCTCAGCGCCGGCTGGAGATCGTCCGGGCTTTGGCCACCAACCCCGCCCTGCTATTGCTGGACGAGCCCGCGGCAGGTATGAACCCCTCCGAGACCGCTGAGCTGATGGAGAACATCGTGAAAATTCGGGACACCTTCCAGATCGCCATCATGCTTATCGAACACGACATGAGCCTGGTCATGGGCATCTGCGAGGGCATCTGCGTGCTGAACTTCGGCCAGATCATCGCCAAGGGCACCGCAGAGGAGATCCAGTCCAACCCCACGGTCATTGAGGCCTATCTGGGCAAGCAGCAGTGAGGAGGGCGCGAAAATGCTGAAAGTCAACGACATCAACGTGTATTACGGCGCCATCCACGCCATCAAGGGCGTCTCCTTCGAGGTCAACGACGGCGAGGTGGTCACCCTCATCGGGGCCAACGGCGCGGGCAAGTCCACCACCCTGAACACGGTGTGCGGCCTGCTCCACTCCCGCACCGGGTCCATCGAGTTTTTGGGCCAGAACCTGGGCTCCATCCCTGCCCACAAGATCGTGGAAAAGGGCTTGGCCCATGTCCCCGAGGGGCGGCGGGTGTTCCTGCACATGACGGTGGAGGAAAATCTGGAGATGGGCGCTTACACCCAGGCCCGGTCCACCATCGCCCCCAACCTGGAGCGGGTCTACGAACAGTTTCCCCGCCTGAAGGAACGGCGCCGCCAGGTATCCGGCACCCTGTCCGGCGGCGAGCAGCAGATGCTTGCCATGGGCCGGGGGCTGATGAGCAACCCCAAGCTTCTGATGCTGGACGAGCCCTCCATGGGTCTGGCCCCCATCCTGGTGGAGCAGATCTTTGACATCATCAAGCAGCTCCACAAGGCGGGCACCACCATTCTGCTGGTGGAGCAGAACGCCCGGATGGCTCTGTCTGTGGCCGACCGGGGCTACGTGCTGGAGACCGGCAAGATCGTCGCCACCGGCACCGGGGGCGAGCTGCTCCACGACGAGGCGGTTAAGAAAGCATATCTGGGCGGCTAAATGCACAAATTTACAACTTGTTTTTTAGGGGTTTTTACCAATTGTTTTTTGCCGTTTCCTCTGATAACATAAAAAACTGCAAGCATATGAAAAACGCGATGACGGGGAGAGTAGGTCTGCACTCCCGCCTTTCAGAGAGCCCCATACGGTGTGAAGGGGCAGGCGGAACAGTCCGAACATGGCCCCTGAGGGTTGGCGGTGAGCCTTTTCAGTGAGCCGTCGGCGGGTCCGCCCGTTACAGCGGCAGCCGGTAGGCTACGTCCGGGCCGGTTCAGAGGCGGCACGCCGCAAGGCGTGGCGCGAAACAAGGTGGTACCGCGTGGATACACGCCCTTGCACAGCAACCTGTTGTGCAAGGGCGTTTTTACGCGTTCCATATACTATCGAAAAGAGGTCCACAAAATGAAAAAGAAACGCAATTTCTTCCGCCCTGCGGCGGCGGCCCTTGCCCTGACCCTGCTGCTGGCGGGCTGCGGCGGAAGCCCCGACGCAGACGGCTCCAAGGCCCCCGATGACGCCAACAACCCCGGCGAGAGTTCCGCTGTCAGCGCCGAAAGCCGCAAGGTGTTCCGCTTTGGCCAGGCTCCCTACGGCGACACGCTGGATATGCAGATCAGCACCGGCAGCCTGTCCGCCTCCATCGCCGACGAGATCACCGAGAGCCTGCTCCGCTTCGACGACGACAACAACGAGGAGGTGGTGCTGCTCACCGACTTCCCCACCGTCAGCGAGGACGGCACCGTGTACAGCTTCGAGCTGAAACAGGGCGTGAAGTTCACCAACGGCACTGAGCTGACCTCCAAGGACGTAAAATTTACCTTTGAGCGGATGTTCACCCCCGCCACCGGCGCCAAGAGCTTTAGCTATTTCAGCATGATCAAGGGCGCCAAGGAGATGCTGGACGGCAGCGCCACCGAGCTGGCGGGCTTTGAGATCCAGGACGACTACCACTTCACCATTACCCTGGAATACGCATTCGCCCCCTTTGTCAAGAACCTGGGCACCAGCTATGCCGACATCTTCCCCATGGACGCCTGCACCGAGGCCGGGGACCTGTGGGGCATCGACGACAACCTGATCGGCACCGGCCCCTACAAGTTCCAGAGCAACGACCCCAACACCGAGGCCGTGCTGGTGAAGAACGAGGACTACCACGGCGGCGAGGTGAAGCTTGACGAGATCCATGTGGTCTACTACAGCGACACCACCACCAAGCTGCTGGCCTACGAGAACGGCGACATCGACGCCTGCGACCTGATCTCCACCCAGCTGGGCCAGTATAAGGACAACTACGGCGACCAGATCACCGCTTACCACCCCCTGGGCACCTGCTTCTTCAGCCTGAACCTGGACGTGGCCCCCATGGACGACCCCAAGGTCCGTCAGGCCGTCTCCCTGGCCATCAACCGGGAGGAGCTGGTGGAATACGTGCTGGACGGCGCGGGCATCCCCGCCACCACTTACCTGAACCCCTCCATCCCCGGCCACGACGACTCCCTGCCCGTCTATGAGTACAACGTGGAAAAGGCCAAGCAGCTGCTGGCCGAGGCGGGCTACCCCGACGGCGTGACCATCGAGGGCGGAAAGGTCCGCCAGCAGGAGGAGACCCTTGCCACCGCCGTCCAGGGCTACCTGGCCGAGGCGGGCATCAACTTCGTGTTCGACGTGGTGGATGCCGCCACCTGGTCCAGTGAGCGCACCTCCGGCAAGCTGGCCGCCACCTTCATCACCTGGAACGCCCTGTACGCCGACGCCGACTTCCAGGTCTACAACTACTTTTACAGCGCCAACAGCGGCCCCCAGAGCGTGAACTACAGCAACCCTGAGTTCGACAAGCTCATGGACGACGCCCGCTCGGACACCGACGAGGCCCACCGGGCCGAACTGTACAAGCAGGCGGACCAAATTTTGTCCCACGAGGATATGGCCTGCATCCCCCTGTACTATCCTCAGTCCCAATTTCTTGCCAAGCCCTATGTCAAGGACATGAAGGTGGGCAACCTGATCTACCACCTGTGGAACATCGACATCGACCTGGACGCCCAGGCCGCCTTTAACGGCTGAGCGCGTCCCGTAAGCCCCTTTTAACAGCAAACGCGGAGGCCGGATTGAAGCGTCCGGCCTCCGCCCCGTCACAGGCCAACACGGAAAGGGTGTTTCCATGAAACAATACCTGGTCAAGCGGGTGCTGCTGGCGCTGGGGATTTTGTTCTCCATCTCCCTCATCACCTTTTTTATTTTGAATATCCTCCCCGGCGACGCGGTCGCCCTCATGCTGGGCGACACCGCCGACCCCAACACCATCGAGACCGTCCGCCATAACCTGGGCATGGACAAACCCCTGCCCCAGCAGTATATCGAGTGGATCGCCGGGGTGTTCACCGGCGATTTGGGCACCAGCTACTTCCAGCGCAAGCCGGTGCTGGACCTGCTGGCCACCGCCTTCGCCTACACCGCCAAGCTGGCCGTGGTGTCCTATCTCATCGCCCTGGCCGTGGGCCTGGCGGCGGGCATCGTGTCCGCCCTGAACCGGGGCGCCATCCTGGATAAGGGCCTCATGACCCTGACGGTGGTGGGCATCAGCGCCCCCAGCTTCTGGGTGGCTATTTTGCTGCAAATTTTTATTGGCCTGCGGTTCAAGGCCATCCCCATCAGCGATCTGGATAGCCCCGTTTCCTACCTGCTTCCCTGCATCTCTCTGGGGCTGCGGTATGCCGCCAGCATCGCCCGCATTACCCGCACCAGTATGCTGGAGGTCATGGGGCAGGACTTCATCCGCACCGCCCGGGCCAAGGGGCTGTCCCCCCTGCGCACCGTGCTGGTGCATATGTTCCGCAACGCCCTGGTGCCCATCATCACCGTCATCGGCGCCGACATCGGCACGTTGTTCGCCGGAAGTATGCTGACCGAGTCCGTATTTAACATCAAGGGAGTGGGCAAGCTGCTGGTGGACAACATCACCAAACGTGACATCCCGGTGGTGCAGAGCTGCGTTTTCTGCATCGCCATCATCTGTGTGGTGGTCTATCTCATCGTAGACCTGCTCTACGCCGTGGTTGACCCCAACATCCGCCTGGGAGGTGAGGAAGCGTGAAACGGAAAAAAGAGCCCTCCCCTGTGCTGACCTACCGGGGCTACTATCAGGAGAGCTGGGATCTGCTGAGGAAGGACCCGCTGGCCATGATCAGCCTGGTCATCGTGGCGCTGTTCGTCCTCATAGCCATATTTGCTCCCTTCATCGCCCCCTATGACCCGGACAAGCAGGTGCTCAGCCAAAAGCTCATGGCCCCCTGCGCCGAGCACTGGTTCGGCTGCGACGAGCACGGGCGGGACATCCTCTCCCGGTGCATCTACGGCTGCCGGGTGAGCCTGAGCGTGGGCCTGGTGAGCCAGCTCATCGCCACCGTCATCGGCTACTTTATGGGTGTGTGCGCCGGGTACTTCGGCGGCAAGGTGGACGCGGCCATCTCCTTCCTGATCCAGGTGTTCTCCAGCCTGCCCGATCTGCTGCTGGCCATGGCGCTGATGTTCGCCCTGGGCAGCGGCCTGGTGAACCTGTACATCTCCCTGGGGGTGCTGGCCTGGTCCCGGACGGCGCGGCTGATTCGTGGCACGGTGCTCCAGCTGAAGGAAAAGGAGTATGTGAAGTCCTGCCGGGTGGACGGCGGCGGCAATCTGCGCATCATCCTGCGCCACCTGCTGCCCAACTGCATCCCCACGCTGATCATCACCATCACCATGGGCATCCCCTCCGCCATTTTGTCCGAGGCCAGCCTGAGCTTCCTGGGCCTGGGCGTGCGCAGCCCCATGGCCAGCTGGGGGGCCATGATCTCCGCCTCCCGGGACTCCATCCGCACCAGCTGGTTCTACAGCTTTTTCCCCGGCCTGTGCATTATCCTGGCGGTCATCGCCTTCAACACGCTGGGGGACGGCCTGCGGGACGCTCTGGACCCCAAACTGAGAAAGTGAGGGAGAGACTATGGCAGACATTGTGTTAGAGGTCAAAAACCTCTCCATCACCTTTTTCACCAAGCAGGGGGAGCTGCCCACCGTGGACAGCCTGTCCTTCTCCTTGGAGCGGGGCGAGACCCTGGGCATCGTGGGCGAGTCCGGCTGCGGCAAGAGCATGACCGTCAACGGCATCCTGCAAATGGTGCCCCCTCCGGGGAAGCTCACCGGCGGCAGCGTTAAGCTGGCTGGGGAGGAGCTGGTGGGCATGAAGGAGAAGGAGCTTTGCAAAAAGCGGGGCCGGGATATGGCCATCATCTTTCAGGAGCCCATGACCAGTCTGAACCCCCTCATGACCTGCGGGCGGCAGATTTCGGAGACCATCCTGGCCCACAAAAGGGTGAGCCGGGCGGAGGCGGACAAGCGGGCATTGGAGCTTATCTCCATGGTGGGAATCCCCATGCCGGAGAAGATTTTCAACTCCATCCCCGGCAGGCTGTCCGGCGGTATGCGCCAGCGCATTGTGATTGCCATGGCGCTGTGCAACAACCCCGGCGTGCTCATCTGCGACGAGCCTACCACCGCCCTGGATGTGACGGTCCAAGCACAGATTTTGGGGCTTATCAACGAATTGAAGGAGAAGTTCGGTACCGCCGTCATTTTCATCACCCACGACCTGGGCGTCATCCGCCAGATGGCGGACAAGGTGCTGGTGATGTACGTGGGCCAGGCGGTGGAGCGGGTGGACGCCAAGGAGCTGTTTGCCAACCCGCTCCACCCCTACACCCAGGGACTTATGAAGTGCATCCCCGGCATGGACAGCGGCGACGGCGACCTGCACGTGATCGACGGCGCGGTACCCATGCTGTACGACCTGCCAAAAGGGTGCCTGTTCGCCCCCCGCTGCCCCTACGCGGACGACCGGTGCCGGTCCCAGCGCCCGCCCCTCTACGGCAAAGAGGGGGGCCATCAGGTCCGCTGCTTCCGCTGTGAAGCCCTGGGAGAGGAGGGAGCCCTTTGAGCCAGCCCGTTTTGAAGGTGGAACACCTGAAAAAATACTACCCCATCCGCAAGGGGGCCTTCTCCAAGGAGAAAGCCGTGGTCAAAGCCTGCGACGACGTGAGCTTTGAGCTCCGCGCCGGGGAGACCCTGGGCATTGTGGGCGAGTCGGGCTGCGGCAAGACCACCACCATGCAGTCCGTCATCCGGCTCATCGAACCCACCGGCGGCGCCATTCTGCTGAACGGCCAGGACTTCCGGGCCATGAAGGGCGCGGAGCTCAAACAGGCCCGGCAGAAAATCAAGCTCATCTTCCAAGACCCCTACTCCAGCCTAAACCCCCGCATGACGGTGAAGGATATCATTGCCGAACCGCTGGACATCGCCGGGGTTTGTAAGGACAAGGCCGAGCGGGACCGCCGGGTGTTGGAAACCATGGAGCAGGTGGGGCTGGACCTCTCCTATGTGAACCGCTACCCCCACGAGTTCTCCGGCGGGCAGCGCCAGCGCATCGGCATCGCCCGGGCCATCGTCCTGCGGCCCGACGTGGTGGTGTGTGATGAACCGGTGTCCGCCCTGGACGTGTCCATTCAGGCGAAAATCATCAACCTGCTGCGGCAGTTCCAGCACGACTTGGGCCTGGCCTATATCTTCATCAGCCACGACCTGGGCGTGGTGCGCCACATCGCCGACCGGGTGCTGGTGATGTACCTGGGCCGGGTGGTGGAGGAGGGGGAGAGCCGCGAGCTGTTCGCCCACCCCCTGCACCCCTACACCCGTGCGCTTTTGGACAGTGTGCCCCGGATGGACGCCGACGGACGGCCCGCCGCCGCCCTCCAGGGCGACGTACCCAGCCCGGCGGATCCGCCCTCCGGCTGCCTCTTCCACACCCGCTGTCCTTACGCCAAAGAGGTCTGCTCCGAAAAGGTCCCGGAGCTGCGGGAGTGCAGCCTGGGCCACAAATGCGCCTGCCATTTCGCGGGCGCACTGCCCCTGAATGCCAACTAGGAGGTAATTTTCATGGAATTTGACCGCGCTCAACTGGAGCGGGACCTGCGGGCCTGGATCGGCCCGCTGTGCGAGGCGGTGGCCCCCACCGGCTTCGAGGACGAGGCGGAGGAGCTGGTCCGCTCCCTGCTGGCGGACACCGGCCTCAGCTTCGAGACCGACCACCTCCACAACCTCATCGTCCACCGTCCCGGAAAAGGCCCGAAAGTGGCCGTGGTGGCCCACCTGGACGAGATTGGGCTTATTGTCCGGCACATCGACGACCGGGGCTTCCTCTGGATTGAAACCCTGGCCGGAGTCCAGCCCCAGCAGCTGTTTGGAAAACACGTCATTGTCAAAACCGAGACGGGCCATGTGGACGGCATAGTCAACCACATCAATCCGGGCCGTCCCACGCCCTGCGCCGTCATGCCCCAGGACCTGAACGACTTTTTCGTGGACGTGGGCGCGTCCAGCCGCGCCGAGGCGGAGGAGCTGGGTATCGAGGTGGGCAATCCCATCTCCATCCAGTACCCCACCTTGTTCCTGGGCAAGGACGGTAGGCTGGTGGCGGGCAAGGCCCTGGACGACCGGGCCTGCGTCTACCAGCTCATTGAGCTGACCCGTCTGCTGGCCGGGGACCCCGAGGGCCCGGACTTCTACGCCATCTTCTCCACTCAGGAGGAAACGGGGGGCCGGGGGGCTATCGTGGCGGCGGACAACCTGCGGCCTGACATCGCCATCGCCCTGGATATGTCCCTGTCCACCGACCTGCCCGCCTTCCCCGACCGAAAGTTCATCAACCGCATCGGGGACGGGGCCTCCATCAAGGTGCTGGACCGCTCCAAGGGCGCGGCCTGCGGGCTCATCGCCGACCGGGACATCGTCCGGGGAATGAAGGCGGTGGCCAAGGAGCGGAACATCCCCTATCAGCTCGAGGCGTACACCGCCGGAGCCACCGACGCCAGCGTTATGCAGACCCGTGGCGGCGGCATCCGCTGCGGCGGCATCCAGATCCCCATGCGGTATGTCCACAGCTACGAGGCGGCGGCCGTCTCTGACATTCTCGACAGTCTGGAGCTGCTCTATTTCTACGTGCGCAGCCTCTAAATGCAAAAAACCCGCTCATTTCCCGTGAGCGGGTTTTTTATGCATATCGCGCCTCAAATCACATAGTTATCCCCAGCGCCGCCCCGCTGCATCAGGTCGGCTAGGGTGACGCCGGTCAGGTAGGTCCGAATGACCTGGTCCAGCCCCCGCCACAGCTCCAGAGTGCGGCACTCCGCCGCCCGGGCACAGGGGGCCGCCCATTCCTCCAGACAGGCCACCGGGGCCATAGACTCCTCCGTCAGCAGCAGGAGTTGATACACCGTGTACTGCTCCGGAGCCCGGGTCAGCTTATAACCCCCCCCCTTCCCCCGTAGGCCGGACAGCATTTGGGCCTTCACCAGCAGCTTGATGATGCTCTCCAGGTATTTTTCCGAAATCTCCTGCCGCTGGGCGATCTCTTTCAAGGGGATATACCCCGGCCCCTGGTGCTCCGCCAGGTCGATCATCACCCGCAGGGCGTAGCGGCCTTTGGTGGAAATCAGCATACCGGCTCCCTCCTTTATAAAACCTATTATACAACATGGTTAGTAGGGTTTCAAGAAAATTTTTCTATAACAACCATTGACAGGAACGTCTCCCAGACGTATAATCCATATATACCTATGAAAGAGGTTGGTTTATATGAAGCGCACTGCCATATACCGCCGGCCCTGACCAGGACCATCCGAGACAGCCGTTAAACTTCCATACCATATCTTTGAGGAGGACTTTGTCATGAGCAATATCTATACTTCCGCCGACCAGCTGATTGGCCGCACTCCCCTGCTGGAGCTCACCCACATCGAGAAGGTCGAGGGCCTGGAGGCCCGCATTCTGGCCAAGCTGGAATACCTGAACCCGGCGGGCAGTGTGAAGGACCGCGTGGCCAAGGCCATGCTGGATGACGCCGAGGCCAGAGGCGTGCTGAAACCCGGCTCCGTCATCATTGAGCCCACCTCTGGCAACACGGGCATTGGTCTGGCCTCTGTGGCCGCTGCCCGGGGCTATCGGATAATCATTGTCATGCCTGAGACTATGAGCGTGGAACGCCGCCAGCTGATGAAGGCCTACGGCGCGGAGCTGGTGCTCACCGACGGCTCCAAGGGCATGACCGGGGCCATCGCCAAGGCCGAGGAGCTGGCTAAGGAGATTCCTGACAGCTTCATCCCCGGCCAGTTTGTCAACCCCGCCAACCCCGCCGCCCACAAGGCCACCACCGGCCCGGAGATCTGGGCGGACACCGACGGCAAGGTGGACATCTTTGTGGCCGGCGTGGGCACCGGCGGCACCATCACCGGCATCGGCCAGTATTTGAAGGAGCAAAATCCCGCGGTCAAGGTGGTTGCGGTGGAGCCCGCCTCCTCCCCTGTCCTGAGCAAGGGCGCCGCCGGGGCCCACAAAATCCAGGGCATCGGCGCGGGCTTCGTGCCGGACGTGCTGGATATCTCCGTCTATGATGAGATCATCCCCGTGGAGAACGAGGACGCTTTCACCGCCGGCAAGCAGGTGGGCAGGGCCGAGGGCGTGCTGGTGGGCATCTCCTCCGGCGCGGCGGTGTGGGCCGCTGTCCAGCTGGCCAAGCGCCCCGAGAGCAAGGGCAAAACCATCGTGGTCCTGCTCCCCGACACCGGGGACCGCTACCTGTCCACCCCCATGTTCGCCGATTGATATCCCCAAGCGCTTTTGGAGGCCGTACGAAACTGTGGGGCCTCCTTTTGCGCAAAATTAATTGTATACCTTTTACCCTCTCCGTGCTATAATATCGTCAAAAAGCGGGAAGGAGCACAGCATGAAACGCATTTTACTGCTCACCACCGGGGGCACCATCGCCTCTCGGCTCACCGATGAGGGGCTGGCCCCTGGCCTGGATGGCGCCGCCCTGTCCCACTACCTGGGCGGGCTCCCCGACAGTTACGACCTCACCGTCCAGGATATCCTCCACCTGGATTCCTCCAATATTCAGCCAGAGGAGTGGCGGCTCATCGCCCAAAACGTCTACGCCGCCCGGAACGATTTTGACGGCATTGTGGTCTCCCACGGCACCGACACCATGGCTTACACCGCCTCTATGCTTAGCTATATGGTACGGAACATCCCCGTGCCCGTAGTGCTCACCGGGGCCCAATTGCCCATCGAGCACCCCCTCACCGACGGGCTGGACAATCTGCGCACTGCCTTTGCCATGGCCTCCTCCGGCCATCCGGGGGTGTTTCTGGCCTTCGACAGGCGGGTCATGCTGGGCTGCCGGGCCGTCAAGACCCACACCACCGCCTTCGGGGCCTTCGACAGCGTGAACTGGCCCCTGGTGGCCCAGGTCAGCGGCGCAGGGCTGAACATCCGGGAAGAGGCCATCCCCGGCGGGTCCGGCCCCTGTGTTCTGCGGGACAAGCTGTGCGAGGCGGTGTTCCTGATCAAGCTCACCCCGGGACTGGACCCGGAGATTTTCGATATGCTCCTGCGGATGCACTACCGAGGGGTCGTGATTGAAGCGTTTGGCGCAGGCGGGCTCCACTTCATCCGCCGGAACCTCATCGAAAAGCTCCATGCCGCCGCCCAGGCTGGGATGGCCGTGGTGGTGTGCAGCCAGTGCCTGTACGAGAGCAGTAACTTCTCCCTCTACCAGGCCGGACAGAAGGCCCTGGCAGAAGGTGTGATCCAAGGCTATGACATGACCACCGAAGCCGCCGTTACCAAGCTGATGTGGGCCCTGGGGCAGACGGACTGCCTGGAGGAGGTCCGAGCCCTATTCTCCCAAAGCCTTGCTGGGGAACGGAGCGTCTAAAAGAAAAACCGCCGCCTTTAAGGGCGTTGCCATAAGAAAACATGGAAAACCACAGTAAAATCAATGTTTTTTAAGGGCAGCGGAAAACGGGGCGGCGCAAACAAGTGAACAACAGCACAGAAAGCGGGCGATGTCGGCAAGACACCGCCCGTTTCTGCGTCCCGGCCAGCGCCGCAGATTATGAAAAGTCTGCGGCGTTTTTTCATGTCCAGACACCGAAAGGAGCGGAGAACCATGCCAGTATTCCGCGTGGAGAGGAACAAGGGGTACACGGTGATGTCGAACCATCACCTGCGGAACAAAGACCTGTCCCTGAAAGCCAAGGGCCTGCTGTCGCAAATGTTGTCACTCCCGGAAGATTGGGATTACACGTTAAAGGGCCTGGCCCTTATCAACCGGGAGAAGATCGACGCCATCCGGCAGGCTATCCGGGAGTTGGAGCAGGCGGGGTACATCGTCCGTTCGCGGGAGCGTGACGAACGGGGACGGCTGCGGGGTGTAAAAAGTTTCCCTTGTTTCAGCCCATAAGGACAAAAACAAGGGAAATTACATAAGGTTTGAACATTTAATCAACGGAAAGCCTTGATATATCAACGTTCTAAGAGAATTTAACAGATAAACTGGAATTTATAAGGACGAGGAATTTTGAAATGTTATGATACATGATTTGGAGGAATACTTTTTTCAGAATCCGGGTGACGATTTTGAAGTAATCAATACGAAAGTAAAAGCGGCTTCTTGCCAGGGCTGCTTTAAGTGTTGGACAAAAAATGCTGGATATTGTGTGTACGCCGATGCATTTCAGCATAGCGGTGCTGCGGTTGGAAATAGCGAAAATGTAGTAATCATCAGCAAAATTTTCATTTCATATTAAAACTGCGGTCAAGCGGACAACATTTGAAAAATGTTTTGTTTAACTTGTTCTCTAATAATTTCAAAATTCAATCCACTGTGTGAAAAGGATGTTTTTTCTTGCCGCAGTGAGTCAATCAAGATACAAGAAATATACGCTTTTTCAAATAGATTGGCACAGATTATTCCTCTGGTTTCTAATATGTTAGCTATGTTTGAGAAATAAGTATTTTCAAGAGCAGAAAAGTGATGGTTAATTTCTTCATCATCTACTATCACTAATCGCAGTTGGACAAGCGCGTGATTAGATTTGGCATATAGGTCAATATAGACCTCTATCCATTTTTCAATAAATGTGGACAAATCAAGTTGCTCTGGTAAACTGGTGAGTTGTTGCAATAGGGCGGTTGAAATAGCATCGAGATGCTGATGAAACGACTCTATAAAGATTTGTCGCTTATCTTCAAAATAGCTATACAGTGCTCCGGTTGATACGCCAGCATATTTTGCAATTTCAGCGGTATTTGTTTTGTAATATCCCTTTTCACAAAAAAGGTCAAAGCCCGCCTTTACTATCTTTTCACGCTTTTCTATTGAGCGTTTTTGGGTAGGTACTCTTGTTTTTGTCATGGTGGCCCTCCTCCGTTTTTTTCATTATACCGGGAGATTTTCAAAAGGTCAACAAAAAAAGAAATTTTATTCGTATTTGTTGGCATAACGCTGCCTGTGTGATAAAATGAGAATGCGACAAATTATTCTTGCTTTGAGGAAAATAGAATGAACTTTGTAGATTTAGCAAAACAGCGGTGTACCACAAGAGGCTTTAATGATACGGCGATACCAGAGGAAGATTTGCAAAAGATATTATCAGTAAGCCGCTTAGCCCCAAGTGCTTGCAATCGCCAGCCACAAAGAATTATCGTTGTTCGTGAGCCGGAGAACCTTTCAAAAGTTCAGAAAACGTATAAAATTTTTGGAGCGCCTTGTGTCCTGATTGTTTGCCGGGATAGACGGAATGAGCTGGTACGTCCCTTTGATAACAAATGTGTCAGCGCCGATGATAAAATGAAAGAAAACGCCGAGGAAAAAATGTAATTTTG
>CAJUQN010000073.1 GCA_910588625.1 uncultured Oscillospiraceae bacterium | reverse complement strand
TCCGCTTTCTTTCAACATAGCCAGATTTCCTATGTTCTAATTCGGGAGTAATATCATGCCCCGCACACGCAAAACCAGAACGGCACGCGCCAGCGTGGAGCCGTTTTGGAAAATCGGGCTTTATATCCGATTGTCCAGAGAGGACGACAACGAGGACGACAGCGAAAGCATCATCAATCAGGAAAAAATTCTGCGTGACTTTGTAGATGGTTACTTTGAACCGGGGAACTATGTGATCGTAGACGTATTTGCCGACGACGGGCTGACAGGTACAGACACAGCACGGCCAAACTTCAAGCGGCTTGAGGGCTGTATCGTTCGCAAGGAAGTAAATTGCATGATTATCAAGTCACTTGCACGCGGTTTCCGCAATCTTGCAGATCAGCAAAAGTTTCTTGAGGAATTTATCCCAATCAACGGCGCAAGGTTTATCTGCACAGGCACACCATTCATCGACACCTACGCAAACCCACATTCTGCAAGCGGCCTTGAAGTGCCGATCAGGGGAATGTTCAACGAGCAGTTTGCCGCCACCACTTCCGAAGAAATCCGAAAGACGTTCAAAATGAAGCGGGAGCGCGGCGAGTTTATCGGAGCATTTGCCACATATGGTTACAAGAAAGGCCCCAACGACAAAAACAGCCTCTTGATAGATGAAGAAGCGGCGGAAGTCGTAAGAAGCATTTATCACTGGTTTGTCCATGAGGGGTACAGCAAAATGGGGATTGCCAAAAGGTTGAACAGCATGGGAGAGCCGAACCCCGAAGCCTATAAAAAGAAAAAGGGGTTCAAGTACAATAATCCCAATTCCAGCAAAAACGATGGCTTATGGTCTGCCAGTACGGTTGCAAGGATATTGCAGAATGAAATTTACACCGGCGTGATGGTGCAGGGACGGCATCGCATCATCAGCTACAAAGTACACAAGCAAATCGCTGTCCCCGAAGATGAATGGTTCGTTGTCCCCAACACCCACGAAGCAATCATTGACCGGGAAACCTTTGAAAAGGCACAAGCCCTGCATCAGCGCGACACAAGGACAGCACCGGGCCAGCAGGAAGTCTATCTATTGTCCGGCTTTGTCCGCTGTGCTGACTGCAAAAAGGCTATGCGGCGAAAGACCGCCCGCAATCTCGCCTACTATGCCTGTCGTACCTTTACCGACAAAAAGACTTGCAGTAAACATTCTATCCGGCAGGATAAGTTAGAGGAAGCGGTCTTAGCTGCCCTGCAAGTGCAGATTGCTCTTGTGGACAAACTATCAGAAGAAATTGAACGGATAAACAACGCGCCTGTTATCAATCGGGAAAACAAGCGATTGACCCTTGCTTTGAAACAGGCAGAAAAACAGCTCAAGCAATACAATGACGCTTCCGACAGCTTGTACCTTGACTGGAAAAGCGGTGACATTACCAAAGAGGAATACCGCCGCTTAAAAGGCAAAATTGCCGAGCAGATTGCCCAGCTTGAACAAAACATTTCTTATCTGAAAGAGGAAATGCAAGTGATGGCTGACGGTATCGACACCGACGACCCCTATCTTACTGCCTTCCTAAAGCACAGGAATATTCAAACCCTCAATCGCGGCATCGTGGTTGAATTGGTTGATACGGTTTGGGTGCATGAGAACTGGGAGATAACGGTGGACTTCAATTTTGCCGACGAGTATCAGCGTATACTTGATTACATCGAGAACAATCACAACATACTTATGGTAATAGAGCGAAAGCCCGCAATGTAGCAGGCTTAACCACCTATCACCAAGCAAAAGTTATTGTTGTGCATAAATAAGCGGCGCAGTGGGGCCTGTGGGGCCCGTGGGGCCTGTGGCTCCGGTGGCGCCTTGCATCTGGGATGCCTCCAGTGCGCCCAGCATCTTAGCCCTTAGAAAGAGCTGGTTCTGCACGGTGGTCTCCAGCAGGCCGCGCACGCTCTCGTTGGCGGCCAGCACATCGCTGACAGTGGCCGGGGGGCCGCTGAGTCCGGGCAGAGTGCCCAGGATATATTGGAGCTTCTCGCCCTCGGCGTTCAAAATGTGGCTGAGCCCCAGCTCCTCCATGGCGATGGAGGACAGGATCTGATTGACTGCGTCTTCCCGGTCGATGGGGGGATCCACGACGGGAAAGCTGGGCATAGACATGGACAAAACTCCTTTCCATTCCATATGGCGCCAGAGCCGCTCATCGGGCTGGGCGTTCCAGCCCCGGTCAGGCGCCTGGCATATCATATGTGCTTGCGGTCCGACAGGTTCCGACTTTCGACGTTCTCCAACGGGGGGCCGGACGCATAAAATAGACCGGCGGCGCGGAGCCGCGCCGTACATCCGCCGCTTCCCGCCACCATAGGAATGTTTTGGAACGGCGTGTTGATTGGAGTAGGAAACTATGTCTATGCCTTCTTTCCCCCCTTGCGGGGCCGATATGACAAAAGATGAGGCGCTCACGATGGTCATAGCCTCCATTGCCATGGAGGAGCTAGCGCTCAGCCACATCGTTAACGCTGAGGGCGAAAAACTGCAATATATTTTGGGTACGCTCCCGGGGAGCCGCAAGCCCTGTGCCAGCACCCAGGAAATTCTGGCAGTGAATCAGAGCGCGGCGGCTCTGCTGGACACCGTGATGCAAAGTCAGATGCTGCTGAAGGGAAAGCTGGAAAAAGCATTGGAGACCAGCGGCCGCAAGCCCGCACCGGAGCCGCCTTGTCCTCCAGACCATCCCTGTGAGCCGCCCTGCGGCAAACCATCCTGCGGCCAAAAAAGTGCCCTCCGGCTGGCCAGCCGGTGCGAGGGGTTCTCCTGGGACAACGGCTATCTGCTATCCTGGAAGCGCCAGGGACAGCGGGGCAACGACATTTGCCTCAGCGAGGAAAACTTTGCCCTGGTGAACCTGAATCCCGAAAAAGCCTATGCGCTGGATTACGTCGTCAACGTTCGCGGCCCTTCTTGCGGGGACAGCGCGGGGGCCGTCTTTGTCAGGCTCGCGCCCTGTGATGCGTTTCAGGAGGTTCTGCCCCTCTATTTTTCTGCAAATTGCTCGGGGTGCACACCTCTGACGCTGCATTACTCCACCATGCTTTTTCCGCAGGTACACCCCGCGCCCTGCGCAGACCTCTCCCTGCTTTTGAATTATGGGAGCGGTCTTTTCGTAGAACAGGCCTCCCTCAACATTTATGAGATTTAGAAATTGATTTGCCCGGTATTATTTTGCTCCTACGTTCTCTCGTATGCCGCTTAGTTTGCTCACCTTGTTCAAATTGGGTAGGGTTGTTCAATTCCGGGGAAAGAGGACAGGCTGAAGACGATAGAAGCGCCTGCTTCCGGATAAGTGGTTGGATTTGAGGGACAATCGGTCAAATCATATAAAAGAAAAGATGCTATAATTGTATTATTCCGTGGACAGAAGAGAGGTGCCCCATGAAAGCGTCCTCATTTTTATATTTTGCCCGGTTTGGACTGCGTACCATTTTGCTGCGAAAAAGGGACCCCATTCTGGGAACCATCATCCTAACGGACAAGTGTAACCTTCATTGCAAGCACTGCTCTGTCAACAACATCGCCGCAGTCGTCTACCCATACGGTCAAATCCGGGAGGAAATGGCTCAGCTTTACGGCATGGGTGTGCGGATCCTGTTCTTCTGCGGCGGTGAGACCTTTTTATGGTCGGATAGCGGAAAAAACCTTCGTGATCTGGTGGTAGAGGCCAAACAGATGGGCTTTCTCATCGTCAACGTGGTGACAAACGGCACCTATCCTCTGGAACTGCCCGAAGCGGATCTTATCCTGCTGAGTTTGGACGGCGACCGGGAACGGCACAACGCCATCCGTGGGGACACCTACGACCTCATTTTCGAGAACATCCGCCAGGCCCCGTCAGATAACATCTGCTTTTATATGGCCGTCAACCAGATCAACAAGGCCGCAATCCGGGATGTCTGCCTGGCGGCCCGGGACACAGAGCACGTCCGGGCGGTGTCCTTCAACTTCCACACGCCCTATCCGGATACACAGGAGCTAGCCCTATCCAAGGAGGAGAAAGCAGCTTGCTGCAATGTCATCTCCCAGATGATGGACCAAGGCGCGCCGGTGTTCAACCTGAAGAGCGCCTTTTCCGCCCTCATTCACAATAGCTTTCCCACGCCCTGCCACCAATGCGTCGTGATGGAAAACGGGAGGCTCAGCACCTGCGGGCGGTGCGTCGATGTGCCCGGCCTATGTGAGCGGTGCGGTTATTTCTTTGTGGCGGAATACACCTTGCTGTTTCGGGGGAACGTGCGGGTGATCCTTGAAATGCTGAAAACCTACCCGAAATATATTTAGGAGCGCTATGAGTATCATCACCGACTTGACCCGGATGTGGCTGACCCGGTCTGTCCGGCCCTTTATCTTCCGAAACGAATACGACCAGGTCCTGCCCTATGGAGCGTGTGAGGGACTGGGGCTCTATGTCCACATTCCCTTTTGTGCGCGGCTGTGCGGCTTTTGCCCCTATTGTAAGGAGGTCTACTCCCCGGAACGGTGTGGACGCTATCTGGACGCCCTGCTCCGGGAGATACACATGGTGGGGAGGCAGTCCGCCGAAAAGAAGCGGGTCACCAGTCTGTACTTCGGCGGCGGTACACCCGCCCTGGCGGCAGACCGGCTGGGGGAGATCGTCAGCGCCCTGGAGGCATACTTCACCATCACTCAGGGCATAGGGGTGGAGCTCCACCCGGACAATGTGACGGTCCCGGTTTTGCAAGCCCTTCGGGAGGCTGGAGTCACCAAACTGAGCATTGGAGTCCAGTCCTTCCAGAAAAAGTATCAGCACATCCTAGGCCGGTCCGCCGTGGACCGCCAGCGCATGGCCCAGGCGTTGGCCCAGGTGCCTTTTGAGACGGTATCCATGGACTTCATCTTTGCCCTGCCCGGCCAGACTTTCCAGGACCTGCGCTCAGATATCGACACCGCTTTTCAAAGCGGCGCGAACCATGTGGCGATCTATCCCTTCATCGACTTTTCCTTTACCTCCAGCCGGGTCCCAGTCATGGGCAAGCGGGAGAAGCGGGCTTTGCTGGATCAGATCACCCGGTACTGTCTGGGCAAAGGCTGCACACGCGATTCCATCTGGACTTTTTCCCGTGAAAACGCCAGCTACTCCTCCATGACCCGGGATAATTTCCTGGGGTTCGGCTGTTCGGCTACTACCTTGCTGAGGGACCAGTTCAAGATCAACACCTTTTCGGTGGACGAATACTGCAAGCGTATCGACAGCGGCGACCTGCCCACGGCGTTGACCCTCCGCTTCACGCTGCGGCAGAGGATGGTTTATTACCTGTTCTGGACCGGCTACAGCACCAAAGTGGATAGCGGGGCGTTTGAACGCTTTTTCGGCGTTCCCCTGAAAAGAATGTACGGTCTGGAGCTTCGGCTTGCCAAGGGTCTGGGTCTCGTTACGGAGCGGAACGGCCTGTACGAGATGACGCTCAAGGGTGCGTTTTACTACCATTATTACGAAAATTTCTACACGCTGGCTTATATTGACAAGATGTGGGGCCTCCTGCGTCAGGAGGCGTTCCCGGAGGGGATGGAGCTGTGAAAATGCGGCGGCGCTCGGAGAGGTCCGAACGCCGCTCTGTGGGACAGGGAGAAGGGCCTGACGTCCGGCAATACCTTCTGGGACAACGCCTCCCGCGCCTGAGAAGGGGATAGACCACAGGCTTTATTTGTCAGATAAACCAGTCCGGGGCCCCGGAGGAGCATTCCTCTGGGGCCTTTTCATGAAAATGGAGGTTTTGCAAGAAAGCGCTTGCAAAATTGCAAAAAATGCGATATAAATTAAGAGCGGCAAACAAGAGCGCAAGCGGAAAGGAGAACCACATGAAACCATACGCAGAGATGACACAAGAAGAGCTGAAAAGTCTGAAGGCGCAGTTGAAGGCGGAATATAAAGAGTATCAGGGGCGGAGCCTGAATTTGAATATGGCCCGGGGCAAGCCCTGCACTGAGCAGCTGGATTTGTCCATGGGCATGATGGACGTGCTGGGCAGCGGGGACGATTTGACCTGCGAGGACGGCACCGACTGCCGGAACTACGGCGTGCTGGACGGCATCAAGGAGGCCAAGGAGCTCATCGGGGACATGATGGAAAACCCCATCGACAGCATCATTATTTATGGCAATTCCAGTCTGAACGTGATGTACGATACCATTTCCCGGTCCATGACCCACGGCGTCATGGGCAGCACCCCCTGGTGCAAGCTGGACAAGGTGAAATTCCTGTGCCCCGTGCCGGGGTACGACCGACACTTTGCCATCACCGAGTATTTCGGCATTGAGATGATCAACGTCCCCATGACTCCCACCGGTCCGGATATGGACGTGGTGGAGGAGCTGGTGGCCTCTGATGACGCCATCAAGGGCATTTGGTGTGTGCCCAAGTACTCCAACCCCCAGGGCATTTCCTATTCTGACGAGACGGTCCGCCGCTTTGCCCGTTTGAAGCCGGCGGCAAAGGACTTCCGTATCTACTGGGATAATGCCTACGGTGTCCACCACCTCTATGACCGGGACCAGGACCACCTGATCGAGATTTTGGCGGAGTGCAAGCGGGCGGGGAACCCGGATCTGGTGTATAAGTTCGCCTCCACCTCCAAGATCAGCTTCCCTGGCTCTGGTCTGGCGGCCATTGCCACATCCCCCAATAATATGGAAGACATCAAGAAGCAGCTGATGATCCAGACTATCGGCCACGACAAGGTGAACCAGCTGCGCCATGTGCGTTTCTTTGGCAACATCCATGGACTCATCGAGCATATGCGTCTCCATGCGGACATCCTGCGGCCCAAGTTCGAGATTGTCACCGGAACCCTGGAGAGTGGGCTGGGCGGTTTGGGCATCGGCACTTGGACCACGCCCAAGGGCGGCTATTTCATCTCCTTTGACGCGCTGGACGGCTGCGCCAAGGAGATCGTAGCCAGAGCCAAAAAGGCGGGCGTGGTGATGACCGGTGCGGGCGCCACCTATCCCTATGGTAAGGACCCCCACGACAGCAATATCCGTATTGCGCCTACCTATCCCTCCCAGGAGGATCTGCGCACGGCGATGGAGATCTTCACACTGTGCGTGAAGCTGGTGTCCATCGACAAGCTGCTGAAGGAGCCCGAGCGGGCGGAAAACTGAACAAAAAATATAAAAAGGCGTTTCACTGCCCGGACATATCCTCGGGTAGGCGGCCATCATCATCGTGATTTACGGCGTGGTATCCGGCAAGTTCACCGCCGCCGAGTCCGCCGGGTGGTGCGCACAGCAGCCAGCTTATGTGTGTGGAGAACCGGTTTGGGCAGGGGGATACGTTGCTGAAAACGGACGGGGTGGTCCATGGCTGCACCTGCTTGGAGAGCGGAGTGCTGCCGGATATCTTTGACCCCGCGCGAGAGGATTTCCGGCCAGAGGCGGATCGCACAAAATGACATGATGAAGCGGACATTGAGGGCAGTCTGAAAACTGCCCTCAATGTCCGCTTTTTCTTGATTTAAAGTCCGATGCTGAGCCTTGTGCCCAAGGGCGGCCATTTGCGTGAAGCGAATCAATAGGCAAAATGGAGAAGATGGTGGGAAAATATGTTTTCCTCTTTACATTATCACACTGTTGTGGTAGCACGGTAAAGCGATTTGAGGATCGTATGATTTACTCCGCGCAACCACTTTTGAAGAGAGGAACAAACAAAATGAAAAAGAAACTGCTTGCATTGCTTTTGGCCCTGACCATGGGCCTGACGCTGGCCGCCTGCTCCAACGGCGACAACACCGCCGATAAGGGTACTGATGCCAGCGCCGCCCCCAGCACTGCCGCCGAGGAGAGCACCGCCCCCGATGCCAGCAAGCCTGCCGAAGGCGACAGCGACCTGGCCTATGTGAAGGAGAAGGGCACTCTGGTGGTGGGCATCACCAACTTCGAGCCCATGGACTATCAGGACGCCAGCGGCGAGTGGATCGGCTTCGACGCCGACATGGCCAAGGCCTTTGCCGCCAGCTTGGGTGTGAATGTGGAGTTCTCCGAGATCAACTGGGACTATAAGGTGTTCGAGCTGGACGGCAAGACCATCGACTGCGTGTGGAACGGCATGACGCTCAACGACGAGGTTATGGCGGCCATGTCTACCTCTGTGCCCTACTGCGTGAACGCTCAGGTGCTGGTGGTCCCCACCGACAAGGCTGCTGAGTTTACGGACCTGGCCACCCTGGAGGGCTTGAGCGTAGCTGTCGAGGCCGGCTCAGCCGGCGAAGACGCCGCCGAAGCATTGGGCGCCTCCACCACCCCCGTGCAGAAGCAGTCTGACACCCTGCTGGAGGTCTCCGCCGGCGCCTCCGACGCCGCCGTCATCGACCTGCTCATGGCGGGCGCTATGATTGGCGAGGGCACCAGCTATGACAACCTGACCTTTACGCTGAACTTGAACACCGTCCAGGGGCTGGACTCCGAGAACTACGGTGTGGGCTTCCGCACCGGCTCCGACCTGGTGGAGGCATTCAACGACTTCTGGGCCGCCAGCGTGACCGACGGCACCGCCCTGTCCACCGCTGAGGCCTACGGCGTACAGGAGTCCGTGATCCTGGACTAAGACCCCGGCGATTTCCCCGCAGAGAGAAAAAGAGAGGACGGATTCCATGTTTTTTGCCTCCGCCGAATTTCAAACCGTTTTTGCCGCCTTGAACGCCGGGTTTGTGCGCACCCTACAGCTGTTTTTTATCACGCTGGCAGGGGCCATCCCCTTAGGGCTGGTGGTGTCCTTCGGCTCCATGAGCCGGTTCCCACCCCTGCGCTGGCTGACCCGGCTGGTGATTTGGGCTGTCCGGGGCACGCCGCTGGTGCTCCAGATCATTGCCCTTTACTATGTGCCCCCGCTGATAAAGCTGTTCTCCTGGGGCAGCGGGGAGAGCGGACGGTTTACGGCGGTGGCCGTGGCCTTTGTGCTGAACTATGCCTGTTACTTTTCCGAGATCTACCGGGGCGGCATCCAGGGAGTGCCCTCCGGACAGCAGGAGGCTGGGCTGGTGCTGGGCATGACCCGGCGACAGATTTTCTTCCAGGTTACCCTGCTACAGATGATTAAGCGCATCGTTCCCCCCATGTCCAACGAGGTCATCACTCTGGTGAAGGACACCTCTCTGGCCCGGGTCATTGCCCTCCAGGAGATCATTTGGATGGGCGAGTCCTTTATGACGGGCAACCAGGGCTATGCGGGACGGGTGTGGCCGCTGTTTTTCACAGCGGTATACTACCTGGTGTTCAGCGGCGTGGCCACCATCCTGCTGAATCGGCTGGAAAAAAAGCTGGAATTCTTCCACTGAGGAGGGGATGAGACCATGGCGCTTTTGGAAGTACATCACATTGAAAAGCATTTCGGTTCCACCCAGGTGCTGAAGGATATCAGCTTCAACCTGGAGCAGGGCCAGGCCCTGGCCATCATCGGCTCCTCCGGGTCGGGCAAGACTACGCTGCTGCGCTGTCTGAACTTTTTGGAGACCCCGGACAAGGGGACCATCAAGGTCGCTGGTGAGATTCTGTTTGACGCGAAGGTCTCCGCAACCCGCTCCGAGGCGGCCATTCGCAAAAAGCGGCTCCACTTCGGGCTGGTGTTCCAGTCCTTCAACCTGTTTCCCCAGTACACGGCGCTGGAAAACGTGACTCTAGCAGGTGAGCTGCTGGCTAAGGAGCGGGAGGACTACAAGGCTGACAAAAAACGGATTGTCGCCGGAATCGAGGCTCAGGGCCGGGAGCTGCTGGCTCAGATGGGCCTCAGCGACCGGGAAGGGCACTATCCCCACCAGCTGTCCGGCGGACAGCAGCAGAGAGTGGCCATCGCCCGGGCGCTGGCCCTTCACCCGGATATTCTGTGCTTTGACGAGCCTACCTCCGCCCTGGACCCAGAGCTCACCGGCGAGGTGCTGAGGGTCATTCGCTCTCTGGCCGATCAGCAGACCACCATGGTCATCGTCACCCACGAGATGGCCTTTGCCCGGGACGTGGCCGACCAGGTCATCTTCATGGACGGCGGCGTCATTGTGGAGCAGGGCCCTGCCCATATGGTCATCGGGGACCCTCAAGAGGCGCGTACAAAACAATTTCTCTCCCGCTATTCGGAGCACTGAGCACAATCAAAGAGAAGCCGGGCGACCCGTTAGGGCCGTCCGGCTTTTTCGCCCAATCCCGCCGTCCGGCGCCGATGTTCTGGGCCACGAAGGCGGACAGGGACTGCCCAAAGGAGGAGGGGAGCCCCCGGTGGGCTACGAACACCAGTTCAGCGCCACGCTGACTCCCCGGGCCAGCACCGTGGCGCCCATGAACAACCCTGCGACCGGGCAGGTGACGGTGTGCATTACCTGGCTGCCGGTGGGTACGGCGGACACGTCGGTGGGCTGGCCAAATTGGCCGACCGCTATCAGGTCCACCGCGCCGTATATAGCCTGTAAAACAGCGCCAGCAGTACTGGAGCAGTAAAGGGCAGCAGCGGGGACAGGATAGGCCTCTCGATAATGCTCCCGGTTTGTTTCATAAAAGACGGCCTTCCCGCATGCCGTTTAGCGCTTTTCATCATGTCCGGCCTGCCTCTGTTCGCCTTTCAGCTCAAAGTGGATTAGCAGGCTCAACAGGGCCCGCAGGGCGATCACCGCCCCCAGCACCAGAAGCTCGCTCAGCTCCCGCACCAGTACCGTTTTGAGAATCTCCGCCGCCATTTTGAACTCCAGGGCGGTGGCTAAACCGTTGGCCAGCTCCACCTTAAAGTCAAAGATCCGGTGGAACAAAATGGTTTGCAGATATTCCCCAAAGGCGTGGAGTGCGCTAAAGGTTACCACGAAAATGCCCATCAGCTCCAAAATGGATATGATGGTGGGCAGGATGAGCTCAATCAATTCTTCTAACATGGCTAGTTTGCCTCTCTCCAACGTGTTTGAGCGGTTACATATGGAACCGCCGCCGAACCTCCCGGCGCAAGCTGGGGACCCGGCGTACCACTAGTAAGGGGATTTCCAGCGCCCCGGCCACGATGAGCACCACCAGCGACCAGGACGGCCCCCATTCTCCATGGAAATACAGGTCCGCCAGCAGCTCCAGCCCCGCCACATACACCGCCACCGAAGCAATGACCAGCGCGATGGTGGTCAGAATGCTACGCTTCCCCTTCTGAAGCAGCAGTACCTGGACCAGTAAAATCACCCCCAGCAGCACCACGGCGGGCAGGGCCAGGTGGACGTACCAGTCCAGCCCGTCCAGCTCCCAGGCGATGAGCAGGATGTAGAGGCCGATGGCGGCCGCATCCAGCAGAGTCATCACCGGTAAGGGGAGCTTCCGCCATAGCAGAGGCGGCACAATGAACACCCACAGCATGACTGCTGCCCCGATCACATAGAGAGACCAGATGTGGCGAGCCAGCAGAATGATGTTCAGCAATCCACAGCACACCGCTACCGAGCCCAGCATGGCGGATACCAGCGCCGCCGCCGCTCTCTGAGGGGGCAGCGGCACCTCGCTGGGCTCCACAGGGAAGGGGGAAGGGCTGTCCCGGTCCACAGGCTGGTAGGGGTTGCGCACCGGAGCCTGGCACAAGGGGCAGAAGGCCGCCGTGCCGTCCAGCTCCACGCCGCAATTGACACAATATGACATCAAGAGCCCTCCTTTCGGTTGGAGATCACCTTCACCGGGATGCCCTCCCGGACCAGGTGGGTGAAAAACAGCCGTTCCGTCTCGCTGGAAACTCCGGTGCCCGCAAAGGTCACCTCCATCACGTCCCCGCAGCTGATGGCGGCGCAGTGGGGGGATGGCCGGGTGGCCTGGCCCAAAATCACCTCCATACGCTGGATGTGGGGAACCATGGAGGAGGGCAGGGGGACGGCTCCGGGGTTGGTAAAGGTGGCGGTAAAGGGCCGGACCGCCACCAGCCAATAGGAAAAGGCCATGATAGGCTTTTTCAGAAACAACGGGATGATCTGTAAAAATCGGTTTTGGGTAAACCGGACATTGCCTGTGACGGCGGCCTGCATCTCGGGCCGGTTCAGGGCCAGGCCCATGAAGTGATGGACGTACCGGATGAGGTCTTCTAAGGTGTACTCCCCCAGAGTGGGATCCACACAGGGGCGCAGGGTCAGCATGAAATTTCGCAGAGTGCCGGAGGGGAACCAGCTGCGCAGATTCACCGGAATGGCCAGCGCCACGGGCTTCTGACGGTGGGGATGCTCCGAGCGCTGTTTTTCCATCAGGGACAGTAAAAGCACCGCCGTCAGATACTCGTTGATGGTGGCCCCGTACTCCTTGGCCTTCGCCTTGAGGGCTGCCACCGACATCAGGCCCATGGTTACGTTCAGCGTATAAAATGGCTCCTGGGGGCTGGTGTTGGAGTAGGCGGTTTTTTGGAGGCTTTTGCGCAGAATCTGCTTTCCGGCGTACCGTCCGTAGGCGTCTTCCGCCTCCTCCTGGGTGGAAGGCTGGGTCACATCCAAAATCAGCGGATCTGGGGGGATGTCCACGCCCCGGTCCCGGAGGTATTCCGCCAACACCGTCCGAAAGAAGGCCAGCGCCCCGCTCCCGTCGGAGATAGCGTGGAACGCCTCAAAGGAGATACGGTTTTCGTAATAATAAAAGCGGATGAGCCAGTCGTTATCCTCCCGGTCCCGCATGGGCTGGCAGGGGTTGGAGATGTCAGGCTTGACAAAAGGACCCGGCTTGTGGTTGGGCTCAAAATAGCACCAGAAAACCCCCTTGCGGATGCGCACCCGGAACGTGGGAAACCGGGGCATGGTGCGGTCCAGCGCCCGCTGGAGGGCCTCCGGGTTCACCTTCTCGTCCATGACGGCGGAAAAGCGGTAAACCGGCGCGTATTTTTCCTTTTTCAGAGCAGAGTAGAGCACACCGGCGTTGTCTAGCCGGTACCATTCCTGTTCCCGCGGCATATGCTCCCCCCCGTTCTGGCGCCGACGTAAAGTCCACTGCATGAGCAATAGCCTTGCGGCTATTCCTCGTTCTGCTCCGTTGCGTCTCCTTTCCCCACAAAGCCAAAGGCCGGCTTTGCGGAGCCCCTAATCACAGTGTATCACACCCAAGGCAAAAGCACAAGAAGAGCGGCCATTGAAAAACACGGGTGTTTGTGATATATTGAACAATAAATAACACAAGGGGGATTTTCCCATGGAACGAAGACCAAAGCGCTTCCGCCCCATAGACTCCGAGGAGAAGCGGGCCCAGGCTGAGGAAAAGCGCCTGGCCCGGATGATGAAGGCCTTGAAGGCCATCCGCTCCGTCAGCTCGGCGGAGTCCATGGAGCTGGAGGACCTGGCCCGCCAGCGGGCGGCACAGGACATTCTGGGCCGTCTGGCCGCGCCCATGGTGGGGATGCGCTGGGAGCCCTTCGAGTTGGATGGGATCAAAGCCGCCTGGGTCCGGCCCGATTGGGGCCACGACCGGTCGCAGATCATTTTATACTGCCACGGGGGCGGATATACCAGCGGCAACCTGGGCTATTCCCGGCCCTTGGCCTCCAAGCTGTCCCACGTCTCCGGGCGGGAGACGCTGTGCTTTGAGTACCGCTTAGCGCCGGAGAATCCCTATCCGGCGGCAGTGGAGGACGCGGTCCGGGTGTGGGATCACTTGATGTATCAGGGTTACGGAGCACGGGACATCACCGTAGCAGGGGACTCCGCAGGGGGGAATCTGGCCCTTGTCCTGCTCCACCGCCTCAAGGCGGAGGGACGCCGGCTTCCCAAACGGCTGGTGCTGCTGTCCCCTTGGACGGACATGACCGCTAGCGGAAAGTCCTACACCGAGCGGGCGGAGCTGGACCCCACCATCACCATGGAGTATGTTCGAGCGGTGCGGACGGCCTACGCCGGGGACGCCGATCTGACCAATCCCATGCTGTCTCCGCTGTTCGGAGATTTCACGGGTTTCCCGCCTACGATGATTCAGGTGGGCAGCAACGAGCTGCTGTACTCCGATTCAGAGCAGCTCCGGGACCGGATGCGCGCGGCGGGAGTGCTGTGCCAGATGGAGGAGTGGACGGAGATGTGGCATGTGTTCCAGATGATGCCCATCAGAAAGGCGGCGGAGGCTATGGAGCACGTGGGAAGGTTTTTGCTGCATTGATTATGAGCCAAAAGCGGTCCCGGGCCAAGCCCGGGACCGCTTTTCATATCTTTAGAAAAACTTTAGGAGCGTTTATGGGAATCTAGATGGTGTCGTCAATAAAGGTGTGATATGTCAACGCCAATCTAAAATTGTAAGAAAACGCCGAACAAATTTTGTCGTTTTT
>CAJUQN010000072.1 GCA_910588625.1 uncultured Oscillospiraceae bacterium | reverse complement strand
TCTTCGACTCGGCGGAGCTGCTGGCTAACCTGGACCGCAACGCCGTCAAGGTAGAACACAGCGTCTATGATTACATCGTCTACGATAGTACCACCATAGAAAAGCCCTTCGCCCTGGCGCTGGACCGCGACCCGGATGTGAAGATGTTCTTCAAGATCCCGGAGCGGTTCAAAATTGAAACGCCCATCGGCACCTACAACCCGGACTGGGCTGTATATCTCACCCGCAACGGAGAGGAGAAGCTGTATTTTATTTTGGAGACAAAGGGGACGACCAATCTGTTTGACCTTCGCACCCCGGAGCAGCTCAAAATCCGCTGCGGGAAAAAACACTTCGAGGCGCTGGAAAACGACGTGGAGATGCAGGCGGTGAAAAGCTGGAGCGAGTTCAAGACGCAGGTATAAGACATATGTCAAGCTGGCCATGTCAACATTTTTCTCTTATGAGTTTTTCATCCATATTTTCAAGTCGTCCAACGAAATTTTTCCATCCTCGCAGTCCTTCTTTTTCGCCTGGGCCCGTTTGCTCCAATCAGCGAACTCCTCAGCAGACAGCTTTCCGGCCCGGATCCACGCGAAATGGCGTTTGTATTCCCGGCGGTACTCTTTGAACACCACATCGTCTTTGCGGTTCTCGGTCCATTTTTGAACGGCTCCGGTGTTCCGGCACGGCTTCCTGTCCGCGTTGGGCCGCTCGCAGTATTCCGCCGTCACCCGTCCGGTCAGAGGGAAGTACCTGCCGCAGTTCCTGCACTGGCGAACAGACGTCCCGCTGGTGACGCATTCCCGCAAAGAAAAGTCTATCAGATTCCGGACCGTGTTCGGCTGTAAGATTGATCCACACATCTCCTCGCCAACGGGGCCAAAGCTGACTGGGATCGCCTGGAACTGGAATAGAGCGGGGCCATCGGGTTCGTTGATTCGATATTGCCCGCTCATACTGCGCTGAGTGTCCCGTCCGGCACGGTCAATATCCAAAACCACTTCTATAAAAGCCTGTGCCTGCCGTTGGTACACTGGGAGCTGCTCCAAAAGTTGGAGCAGCTCTTTTGTCATTTCAGGAGCTAAGGTCCCGGCTGCTTTATGTGTGAACCATTGCAGGTAGGGCAGTTGAAAGTAGATATGCCGCGCTGCCAGCTCCCCCATTTTTGCCATAGCCTCGTCCCCGTGGGTGCTGTCCCCGGTGGAGAAGAAGCGGTTCCAACATGTCAGAATATCCTGTAGCTGTCCCTCTACCTGCGCACAGTCCAGTTCCAGAAAGCTCAGCAGGCTTTCCAGATAGGGGTACGATTTCTGGGTGGCGGCGGAACCACGACCTCCCCATGGATCATATTCAAAATGTTCTTGACCGCCGGAAAAATACATTTGATAACTCCACATATTCATCGGATGCTCCTCTCGAAAACGACACGCTGTAAAATGATTTTATCCTGTGTCTTGACAAAGCCTATGGACCGTGTTATGATGTGACTATCAGGAGGTGTCTAAATTGATTGTAAGATGAGTCTATCACGTGGGATCAAGTATGTCAATAGAAAATGAGGGGGTGAAACACATGAAAAAATTAGAAACCATCGACGGAGAGACCTTGATGAGCAAACCGCTCCAGCCTTTGAACTTTGTGGTGGACACGCTGATCTCCCAGGGCCTGCACATCCTGGCCGGGTCGCCCAAGGTGGGCAAGTCCTGGTTGGCCCTGTGGCTGGCTGTTACCGTGGCGAAGGGAGAACCCGTCTGGGGACTGCCGGTGAAGCAGGGCACCACGCTGTATCTCTGTCTGGAGGATTCCCAACTGCGAATCCAGAACCGGCTGTTCGACGTGACGGAGGACGCGCTGCCCAACGTCCACTTCTGTACCGAGAGCCGAATTCTGGGCGACGGACTGGTGGAACAGCTGGAGCAATTCCTTGGCGAACACCTGGACACCGTGCTCGTCATTATCGATACTTTGCAAATGATCCGCAACGCCGGTTACGACAACACCTACGCTAACGATTACCGCGACCTCTCTGTGCTGAAGAAACTGGCCGACGCTCACGGCATCGCCATCCTACTGATCCACCATCTGCGCAAGGAAAAGGCAGACGATGTATTCAACCGCATCTCTGGCACCACCGCCATCAGCGGCGCGGTGGACGCCAGCTTCACACTGGTGGAGGAGCAGCGGGGGAGCGGTAGGGCGCGGCTGTCCTGCATCGGTCGGGACATCGAGTACCGGGAGCTGGAGCTACGCCGCAACGCCGACAATGTGTGGGAGGTAACGGCGGACAGCTATCAGCACCCGGAGCTGTTAGGTGATCGCATCATTTTTCTTCTCTCTGAATTGCTGTGTGACTGTCCTAAATTTATCGGCACTCCCACCGAGCTGGCGCAACGCATCGACCCTGACGGCAAGGAGGGCGTCACACCGAAAAGCGTGTCCCGCAAAATTCTGCAAAGTGTTGCGGCCCTAAACGAAATGGGCATCACTGCGGTGGTGCGCAGGAGCAACGGGAGGCGGTTGATCGAGCTCCACCGTGCCGATAGTGCCGGTAACGCCGGGGCCGGAAAGATCGTCCCTGTTGACCCTGTGACCGTATGACTGCCGTGTCGGCCCATGTGCAGCCCTGTGTCCGCTCTGCGGGGCAAGGCGGGGAAATGACCCGCAGAGCGGCCCGGGCGCGGTGTGTGAGCTTTGTGGGCGTTTGTGGGGAGCACCAACGAAGGGCATTGCAGAGGCGGCCCGATGGAGGGATGCCCACCTTTTGGGTGGGGCAAGCATCGCGTCCGGCTATACGCCGCCCGCACTCGCCGGGGCGCTGCCCCGGCACCCCTGCCCCCAAGGGGGTCCCCATCGAAGCCCAGCGAAGCGGGTTCGATGGGGAGAGGAGGCGCAGCGAAATGAACGAGCCCTGCCGCAAGCGGCAGGGCGAGGGATATGTAGCTTGCGCCGACGAGGGAGAAAGGAGTTCAATGCAGAAGAAGAAAACGGAAATCATTACCGCCAGAATGACCCCAGCGAACAAAAAAGCCATCCGCCAGCGGGCCAAGGCCGCTGGCATGACCGTCACTGACTACCTTACCACCTGCACGCTGGGGAAGGGAATCGTCCGGGTGGAGGGGCTGGACGATCTCCTCTCTGAGCTGAAAGCCCAGGGCCGCAACCTCAACCAGCTCACCACCCTGGCCAACATGGGACGGATCACCATCCTGCGCGGGGACGATTTGTTCAGCGAGTACACCCGGCTGTGTGATCTGCTGGGTGCGCTGGTTCTGAAGGTGCGCTGATGGCGACCTTCACCGCGATCCAGTGCAAAAAGCAGTCTGCCAGTTCGATGCGCGGCGTGATCGACTACGTGGAGCAGAAAAAGAAAACGCGCCTGGGCGACGCATGGCTGGTCACTGGTAGCAACTGTGTTCCGCAGTCTGCGTTCATCGAGATGCAGATGACCAAAGAGTGCTTCCGCAAAACAGGAGGGACGCAGTTCTACCACTTCGTCCAGTCCTTCTCCGCAGAGGACGACATCACGCCCCAGGAGGTCAACGCCATCGGCCTGGAGTTCGCGCAGAAGCAGTTCCCGGACTTCGAGGTGGTGATTGCTACCCACGTTGACACAGGCCACCTGCACAACCACATGGTGGTAAACAGCGTCAGCCACAAGGATGGGCACAAGCTCCACCAGAGCTACAGTGACCTGCTGACACACCGAAAGGTGAACGATGAAATCTGTTTGGCCCATGGGCTGAGTGTGCTGGGTGAGTGCGATTCCCAGAAGAAAAAGAAGCGCATGAAGCCCGGTGAGTACCAGGCCGGGCTGCGCAGCGACAGCTGGAAGCTGGATCTCATCCAGGCCATCAACGAAGCGTTGGAGTATGCCACCAGCCGGGAGAGCTTCATCGAGAACATGGAGGTGGAAGGTTACGAGGTTTCCTGGTCGGATAGTCGGAAGCACATCACCTTCACCTGTCCCAATGGGCGCAAGTGCCGGGACAGCCGCCTCCACGACGAAACATTTCTCAAGGAAAATCTGGAGGCACTCCTCCTCTACCGTCAGGCCACAGGCTTCCGTCCCACCACCCCGGAGCCGGACGAGGGATGGATGGGTGAGCTGGCCGCTGGATGGTTCCGGGTAGCAGCCGACCTGGAGCGGGATGACGACTGGCAGCTCCCTGTGCCGCTCGTCTGGACAGACAGCAAACAGCGCCGCCGGGAGGCCATCAAGAAAATGGCCATGGGTCAAAAGTTCAGCGGCGACCAACACTGGGAGCAGACGATGTAAAAAATTGATAGACTTGTGGAGGCGGGTGCGGTATATTGTCGGTACCGCGCCAGCCTCCCAGATAGGAGGATCGAAATGAGCATTTGCAAATATCAGACAAACACTCAGATGAACGCCAAATAAGAAAGGAGCAAATCAAATATCAAAGTAGGCCTGTCTGATGCATACCCTTGGATCAAAGGGGGCACGCGGGATGGGGGAACGGGCGCGTCTGGTCGGGATTGAACACGACCGCAAGATCACCAAAGAGATGGACAGCCAGTTCCTGTTTGAGTACCAGAGGGCCATCCTGCTGTCGCTGAAGGACAGCGGAGCGCTGGATGAGGCGCAGTACCGATACGCGGAAGGGAAACTGGAAAACCAGCTTCGGGCGCACATCAGAAAACAGAGTAGCACGGAAGAAAGGGGAGAGAAGCCATGATGAAAGTAGCATCCTACTGCCGGGTATCCACCGACCGGGACGACCAGGCCAATTCCTTCGAGAGCCAGCAGCGCTACTTCAAGGAGTACATCGACCGCCAGCCGGATTGGGAGCTGTACCAGGTCTACGCCGACGAGGGCATCACCGGCACCTCAACAAAAAAGCGGGCGGCGTTCAACCGCATGATCGCCGACGCCCATATGGGGAAGTTCCAGCTCATCCTTACCAAAGAGGTGAGCCGGTTCTCCCGAAATATTTTGGACACTATTTCCTACACCAGGGAGCTGAAAGCGCTGGGTGTGGGGGTGGTGTTCATGAACGACGGCATCAACTCCCTGGAGCCGGACGCGGAGCTGCGGCTGTCCATCATGGGCTCCATGGCTCAGGAGGAGAGCCGCAAGACCTCCAGCCGGGTGAAATGGGGACAGACCCGGCGGATGGAGCAGGGGGTGGTGTTCGGCAGGTCCCTGCTGGGCTACGATGTGAAGGACGGTAAGATGACCGTCAACCCGGAGGGCGCGGAAATCGTCCGGCAGATTTTCCGTAAGTACGGCATAGAGAAAAAAGGCACCTCCGTCATCGCCCGGGAGCTGCGGGAGGCAGGATACAAGTCACTGACCGGGAACACAAAATGGTCCAACACCTATATCATCAAGGTTCTGAAAAACGAAAAATATGTGGGCGACCTGGTGCAGAAAAAGACCATCACCCCGGACTATCTCAGCCACGCCAAAAAGTACAACCATGGGGAGGAGGAACTGGTGGTCATCCGGGATCACCACGAACCCATCATCGACCGAGAACTGTGGGACATTGTGCAGTCTGAGCTGAAAAAACGGGACCGCAAAGGGGACTACGGCGGCGGGCACTCCAACCGCTATGTGTTCAGCGGCAAGATTAAGTGCGGCGAGTGCGGAGCCAGCTTCGTTTCCCGGAAGAAGGTGCGGAAGGACGGCACCAGCTATAGACGCTGGGGCTGCTTCACCGCCACCACGGAGGGGAACCGCCGCGAGGACATCCAAGGAAATGAGGTGGGCTGCAATATCGGGAAGATGCTCCGGGATGAGCTGGCCATGGATATTTTGAAGCAGTCCCTGGCGTCGCTGCAAATGGACGTGAACGGAATCATCCAAAATGTCACCGATATTGCAATGGAGGCCATTCGGGCAGGGGAGGAGCAGGGAACTGACCGCCCCGAAGCGTTGGAGTACCAGATCGAGCAGCTCACCCAAAAGAAAGCGGATGTGCTGGATGCCTTCTTTTCCCGGCAGATCACCAAGGCCGAGATGAAGCTGGTGAACGAGCGGTACGATAGGGAACTGGATGCCCTGCGGATCAGATTGGATGCGGCACACTCCAGGGAGGGGGGCGCTTATGAGCCAGAGGACTTGCGAAAGGATGTGGGGAGACAAATTACTGCCATCGTAAGAGGCAAGACAGACAGCGAAATCTTCTATAAAAACCTGCTGGATCACATGGTGGTCTACCGGGATAGGCGGGTGGAGGTTCATCTGAACCTTTTGCCCCAGAAATGGACGTTTATTCTGGAAAATTTCCGGGATTTAAATCTGAAGTTGGAGGGAAAAGAGGCCGTAAAAAACGACGTGTGCAAAAATGACCCCGCAGTGCCCACCGAACCCACCCCCGAAAAACCCAGTGATTGCAACGGTTTGAGGTCGGTGTGCAAAAACGACTCCTCAGTACCTATGTCAGTGAGCAAACCTTTCAATTCAGGATAGGGCATGGCATATCGCTGTGAAAGATAGCGCAGAGAGGCACCGAGTTCACCGTCTGGACCTCCATACTGGGAGATGATCACTGCCGCCAGCTTTGGGTTACTATTCTTGATGCGGACGGGATATTGCAACTTTTTCTCATAGACAAACATTACTGATTCCCTCCGTCTTTCTTGAGCTCCCAGGGCCACGGGTCATCCAGCCAGCGATAGGTGGCGTCCTGTCCAGCGCTGAGTTGAGTCAGTGGCCCGTGCATCTCCTCATATTGCTTCTTGGCCTCCTGGGCCATCTCGGTGTACTGCTGGAACAGCCGGAACGCCTCAGTGTCATCCTGGTGGGTGTCCAGGTACAGCCCTAGCTCAGTAATGACAAACAGCAGCGCTTGGAGCTGGGTGGAATGACTATCTGGCAACGTATCAGCGTCCACCTTCAAATGAAAGGGTAAATTCAGAGCAGGGAAGACTGTTCCGTTGGCCAAAGCGTTGGCTTGGTCATATTTCTTGTTTCCCTGCTGCTGGAAGGGTACATATGGCACCGCCAGCGGTGCGCAAGCAGGCATAGTCCCGCAGTTGTCTGCGCAGGGGCGGGTATTAATTCCGGTATCAGGATTCAATGGAATCCCTCCTTCGATCAGAGTCCGACAGCTGTAAGCTGTCATTCCAGCTTATGCGTCTGCGGCCTCGGAGGTCACGGGAAATGTCGAAAAAATAAATGTATTGAAATTCTCAAAATAACGTGGTATAATAAAAAAACATTTTTGAATTGGAGGGAGAAACCCATGACTCACATCCAGACCCTGAACAGCGCTACCCTGAAGCAGAGCGCGGCTTATGGCGGCTGCGGCGAGTGCCAAACCTCTTGCCAGTCCGCCTGCAAGACCTCCTGCACCGTGGCCAATCAGAAGTGCGAGAACAATAAGTAAATCACTCAAAGCGCCGGAAAGGGTGGGCTTGTCCCACCCTTTTTCTGCGTGTCATAAGGAGGACGACCAAAATGGTTCATACATTCATTTGTCTAGGGGTCCCCGTGGCAGTGGACGTGAACAGCGGCGCTGTCCATGTGCTAGATCGGACTGCCTACGACGTGCTCTCCCTGCTGGACGCTCCCATTGCCGACACCTGTCCCCAGGAAGTTTTCGACAATCTGCCCCAGTATACCCCCGCTGTGGTGGACGAGGCGTGGTCCGAGCTACTGGAGCTCCAGAAAAACGGCCTGCTGTTCACCAGCGACAACTACATCGACCCGGCAGCAGCCACCCTGATGCAGCAGGACGCACCCATCAAGGCCTTGTGCCTCCACGTCTCTCATGACTGCAACTTGAGATGTCAGTATTGCTTCGCCTCCACCGGAGACTTTGGCACCGGCCACCGCATGACTATGGATGTGGAAACGGCGAAAAAGGCCATCGACTTTGTGATCGAGCGTTCCGGCAACCGCCGGAATATCGAGGTGGACTTCTTTGGTGGGGAGCCACTGATGGCTATGGACACCGTAAAGGCCACGGTGGAATATGCTCGCTCGCTGGAAAAAGCGCACAACAAAAATTTCCGATTCACCATCACCACCAATGGGGTGCTGCTGGACGATGAGAATATCGAATACATCAACCGGGAGATGTCCAATGTCGTACTGTCCCTGGATGGTCGGCCAGAGGTCAACGACCGGATGCGTAGGACGGTGAGCGGCAGCGGTAGCTATGACGTCATCCTGCCCAAGTTTCAGAAGCTTGTGCAGGGCAGGGGAGAGAAGGACTACTATCTCCGAGGTACCTTCACCCGTCACAACCCGGATTTTGCCGCTGATGTGATGCACATCGCCGACCAGGGTTTCCGCCACGTGTCAGTGGAGCCAGTGGTGGGCAGTCCTTGCTGTGACTACGCTTTCCAAGAGGAGGACCTGCCTGATATCTTGGAGGAGTATGAACGTCTTGCGGCGGAGCTGCTGAAGCGGGACGAAGTGAACTTTTTCCATTTCAATGTGGATCTGTCCCAGGGACCTTGTGTCATTAAGCGGATGCGAGGCTGTGGGGCAGGGTGCGAGTACGTAGCCATCACTCCGGAGGGGGACATCTACCCTTGCCACCAGTTTGTGGGCAACGAGGAGTATAAGCTGGGCAGCCTTTACGATGGCACCTTTGACATGGAGCTGTCCCGGAAATTTGCCGGGCTGAACATCTACACCCGCCCCGACTGTAAGGAGTGCTGGGCTAGGTTCTATTGCAGCGGAGGCTGCTCCGCCTCCAATCTGCTTGTCAACGGTGACATAAAAAAGCCGAACCGGTTCGGATGTGATATGCAGCGCAAGCGTCTGGAATGCGCCATCGCCATGAAGGCCATTCGGGCAGGTATGGCAGGGGAATGAGCTTCAGTTTGGAATGAATTCAGCTGAAAACAGCGCCTGATCCGCAGTCTCAACATTTTGAGACTGCGGATTTGCTTTGCTACAATAGCATATATTTCCTTGTCTCTCTTGCCAATGAAGTTCGCCCAGGTTACATAATGTGTTTTACATAAAATCGAAGCGTAATAAAATTTTTAGGAGAAATTGTTAATTTGCTCTTGCGTTTCCAGAAAAACTAGTCTATAGTAAAAGAACGCTGCCAATCCAATCAAGCAAAATGTTTGGCATCTAGAGGAGCCATCTGGCCCTATGAATATAGAGCGTATTCACAGGGAACGGCTCAAACAAAAAGTTTGGCCGGGGGGACGTGATCTGTTACCTCGTAGCATACGCCCATCTTCTTGAGCATATCATAGCCTAGTTTCAAAATTACGCTATGAGGCTGGGGGGATGAGGTTGACGGTCCGCAAAATGGAACGACGGATTAGATCTGCCCCGGCCTGGGACGGGTTGACCCGCTTGGTTGTTCTGGGTGTCTGCTTCGCAGTGGGCGCATTGGGCGGGTTTTTCTTTTCCGGCGGCAGTGGGGACAACCCTGAGTTGTTAGATTATCTCCGCCGTTATTTTCAGATGGCAGGTCAAGAAAACGGAGTAGAGCCCTCCCTCTGGTCCTCAATTTGGGATATGACTCGCTGGCCGCTGGCGGCTTTCCTGCTGGGTTCCACCGCCCTGGGCGTGGTGGGGATCCCCGTCTTATTGGGAGTGCGGGGATTCTTGTTGGCCTTTTCCGCCGCCTCCTTTGCCCGGATGTTTGGCCTGTCCGGCGTAGCGGCCTCTTTTGCGGCCTTTGGTGTGACCGCCCTGGTAGCAGTGCCAGTTCTGTTCGTGGTGTCTGACGATGCCTTCCACCAGTCGCTGGGCCACCTGTCTGGAGAGCGCTCTCCCACTTGGAATCAGCGGACCCAGTCTCTGTCTCCTTGCGTGGGACTGTTGGTGCTGGCTGTTGCATTACAGCAGACGTTGATGCCCGCACTGCTCGCAGCGGTATGCACTCGCCTGTTTAACACATGAGAGGAGCTGAGCAAATTGGACCATATTTCCGGCTATGAGGTGTGGCTGACTCAGGAGAAGCGGGCCGCCGCCAACACCCTCAACTCCTATCTGCGCGACGTGCACCAGTTCGCCGACTGGGCTAGAGGAGAGCGGCTGTCCCTCACCCAGATGGACCAGGAGGATATACAGCGCTACGCCCAACACCTGGAAAAGAAGGGAAAGTCCAATGTCACCGTGGTCCGTTCTGTGGCGGCGCTCAAATCTTTTTACACGTATCTGATGTCCATCCGAGCGGTGCAGGTCAACCCGGCCAAAGGTTTTACCCCTAGCCGTGTTGAGCGCAAGCTGCCCTCCATCCTGTCCAACCGTGAGGTCGATTTGTTCCTAGAGCAGCCCGACCCCGCTGACTCTAAAGGTTGCCGGGATAAGGCCATGCTGGAGCTGCTGTACGCCACTGGTATCCGGGTGTCCGAGCTCATTTCGCTGGACGTCCAGGACCTGAACCTGTCCGCCAGTTTTTTGCGCTGCCGGAGCCGGGGCAAAGAACGGGTGGTGCCCCTTTACAAGGGTGCGGTGCGGGCTATGGCCGCCTACATCAACGAGGTACGCTCCCAGCTTTTGGAGGACCCGAGTGAGACTGCCCTGTTCGTCAATATGAATGGAGAGCGCATGAGCCGTCAGGGTTTCTGGAAAATTGTCAAGCGCTACCAGGACAAGGCGGGCATCCATAAGGACATCACCCCCCACACCTTGCGCCACTCTTTCGCCGCCCACCTGTTGGAGAACGGAGCTGATCTGAAGTCCATACAGGAAATGCTGGGCCACGCAGATATTTCCGCCACCCAGATTTACACTCAGGTAGTCAACCAGAAACTCCGAGACGTTTATTCCATGGCCCATCCTAGGGCCTGACACTTCAAAATACCTGCGGCGGATGATGAGCCATCATCCGCCGTATTGCTTGTCATTAGTCTCCATTCGTGATATAATAGAAGAAATTATACAGGGAGGTACGCTGGTGATCATTCTTGGAATCGACCCAGGCTATGCCATCGTGGGGTTTGGTTTGGTGGAATCTGTCCAGGGGAAATTCCGAATGGTAGCCTGCGGGGCCATCAACACCCCGGCAGGGGTACGCCTGCCGGCCCGGCTGCGGCAGATCGCCACCGATTTGGAAGATCTCATCGGCCAGTTCCACCCGGATGTGATGGCCATTGAGGAACTGTTTTTCAACCACAATGTCACCACTGGCATCGGAGTAGCCCAGGCCCGGGGCGTCATTCTTATGACTGCGGAGAAGATGGGTTTGCCCATTTGCGAGTATAATCCCTCTCAGGTTAAACAGGCGGTGGCAGGCTACGGCAAGGCGGAAAAGCGCCAGGTGATGGATATGACCAAGCGTCTGCTGAACCTGAACGCGGTTCCAAAGCCGGACGATGCCGCCGATGCGGTGGCCATCGCGTTGTGTCATGCCCGGTCATCTACCTCGCTGCTGAAAAATCTACGCTGATGATATGGAGAGATTTTTGTGTTTTATTATGTGAATGGGACTGTAGCCCATGTGGAGCCCTACCTAGTCGTCGTCGATTGCGGGGGAGTGGGCTACGCCTGCCGAACCACCAACTATACCCTGAGCAAGCTCACTCGGGGAAAACCTGCCAAGCTGTACACCCATTTGAACGTGCGGGAGGATGTTTTCGAGCTGTACGGCTTTTCCAGCGAGAGTGAGCTGGGCTGCTTTCGTATGCTCATCAGCGTGTCCGGGGTAGGGCCCAAGGCGGCGCTTGCCATCCTGTCCTCCAACAGTCCGGAGGGGCTGGCCATGTCCATCGTGTCCGGCAATGAGAAGGCGCTGACCGCTGCCCCCGGCATCGGCAAAAAAATCGCCCAGCGGATCATTTTGGAGCTGAAGGACAAGCTGGCAAAGGGCCAACTGTCCACGGCTGGGGGAGAGTCCTTCGCCGGCGGCATCACGGTCATCCCCGAGAACAAGGCCAGCGAGGCGTCCGCTGCCCTGGCGGTGCTGGGTTACAGCCAGAGTGAGATTGCGTCAGCGCTGAAGGGGATCGACATGGATGCGCTGTCGCTGGAGGACGTTATCAAACAGGCGTTGAAGAAGATGGTCAAAGCATGAGAGATCAGGAATATTGAAAGGAGGATTTGTATATGTTGGTCATTAGTGGGATCACAGCCTCGCTATTTGCTGTATTGGGGATCGCATTTTTCTGTGGAAAAGGGAGCTTTCTCATCGCTGGATATAATACCGCTTCGCCTGAAGAGAAGGAACAAATCGATGAAAAGTCTCTTTGCCGCGCTGTGGGCAGTTTGATGTTTTTGCTTGCCGCCTGCTGCTGTGTCATGGCTCTCAGCGGCATTTTTGACAATATCGTCTTTTTATGGATTGGCATCGTATTGTTTGCCGTTGTAACTATTGGCGGCGTAATTTACATGAATATCTCTCAAAAAATCAATAAGAGGAAGTGAACCCTTGAGCATTGATTTTTCTGACAACGGCGGCTTTGAAACGGAAGCCCCCCTCGTGACCACCTCGCTGACCCAGGAGGACGAGGGGGAGGGTTCCCTGCGCCCCAAAACCCTTGCCGAGTACATAGGTCAGGAGAAGGCCAAGGGCAACCTGTCTATCTTCATCCAGGCCGCCAAAATGCGAGGGGAACCCCTGGACCATGTTCTGCTCCACGGCCCTCCGGGGCTGGGCAAAACCACCCTGTCCGGCATCATTGCCAACGAGATGGGGGTCAACATCCGCATTACCTCCGGTCCGGCCATCGAAAAGCCCGGTGACCTGGCGGCGCTTTTGACCAACCTCCAGGAAAACGATATCCTGTTCGTGGATGAGATTCACCGCTTGAACCGCTCCGTGGAGGAGATTCTGTACCCCGCCATGGAGGACTACGCCATTGATATCATCATTGGCAAGGGCCCCTCCGCCAACTCCATTCGGCTGGACTTACCCAAGTTTACGCTCATCGGCGCCACCACCAGGGCAGGGCAGTTGTCCGCTCCTTTGCGTGACCGCTTCGGCGTCACCCTCCGTTTAGAGCTGTATACTCCAGAGGAACTGGCACATATCGTCACCCGGTCTGCCGGGATTTTGGATGTACTCATCGAAAAAGAAGGAGCACTGGAGATTGCCCGCCGCAGCAGAGGCACTCCCCGCATCGCCAACCGGATGCTCCGCCGGGTGAGGGACTTCGCCCAGGTCACTGCCGGAGGAGTAGTGACCCGTTCCGTGGCCGACCGGGCCCTGAAAGCACTGGAGATTGATGAATTGGGCCTGGACAATGTGGACCGCCAAATGATGCAGAGTATCATCACTAACTACGGCGGCGGGCCGGTGGGGCTGGACACCTTGGCTGCTACCATCAATGAAGAGTCGGTCACATTAGAGGACGTCTATGAGCCATACCTGATGCAATTGGGCTTCCTTACCCGGACACCCAGGGGACGCTGTGTCACGCCGAAAGCCTATCAGCACTTAGGGTTGACACTGCCGGGCGGGCCTGGATTTCCGGAGCAGCTGTCTTTTTGAGATGAAAAGCAACCCCAAAGCAGGATTAATTATCCAGATTTTCCAATTACTATAAATCCCCGGATGATTTTAGAAGAATTTCTAAAATCATTGTTGAAAATCATTGACATTTCAGTAGTTCTGTGATTAAATATACAAGGTCGAGTTATGAGTGAAATCACGTTTCCAATAAGTGAATACAGTGACGAAAAGCTCTGCGCTATGGTGGCGGTCGGTTGCCGGGATGCAGAGGAGGAGCTGGTCAAGCGATATCTCCGCCCAGTGCGTATATACGCCCGTCCCTATTTCCTGGCAGGTGGAGACAGCGAAGACCTGATTCAAGAGGCCATGTTTGGTTTGCTGAAGGCGATTCGGGAATTTGACCCCAGCCACGACGCCCGGTTTAAGACCTTTGCGGAGGTCTGTATTCGCAACCGCATCCGTTCGGCGGTCACCAATGCCGCTCGGAGCAAGCACGCACCGCTGAATGAAAGCGTTCCCTTTGAATCTCCTATGGTAGGTACTGGCGCCAGCCCCGAGGAGTTGTACATCAGCAGGGAAGAGGAAACTGAACGGTTGACTCGTCTGGAGCAGCAGCTTTCCACCTTTGAGCACAAAGTACTTCGTCTCTTTTTACTCGGTTTGTCCTATCAGGAAATCAGCGAGCAGGTGGGACGTTCTAACAAATCCGTGGACAATGCGGTCCAGCGGATCCGGCGCAAGGTTGCCGGTAATTTTGGCGTTTTCAGCGAGAGCTGACGCAAATATTACAGTCCCAGCAGGTTGTATTTCCGATTCTGGGCATCAAAAGAGAGGGTATTTCCATGTACGAAGACAAGACCTTAGTTTGTAAAGAGTGTGGCCAGGAGTTCGTGTTCACCGCCGGTGAGCAGGAGTTTTACGCCGAGCGCGGCTTCCAGAACGAGCCCCAGCGCTGCAAGGCCTGCCGCGATGCCCGCAAGGCCGCTGCCCGTGGTCCCCGCGAGTA
>CAJUQN010000071.1 GCA_910588625.1 uncultured Oscillospiraceae bacterium | reverse complement strand
TCCTGTGAGGATGTGGATGAAGCGGCCCTGTCCTATGCGGAGATCAAGGCGCTGTGCGCCGGGGACCCCCGCATCAAGGAGCGTATGGAGCTGGACGTGGACGTGTCCAAACTCAAAATCATGAAAGCGGCCCACCAGAGCAAACGGTATGAGCTGGAGGACAGCCTGATGAAGCGGTTCCCGGAGCAGATCGCGCAATATCAAAGCTACATCAAAGGGCTGGAGGCCGACATGGTGACGCTGGCGGAGCATCCCCATCCGACCATCATCAAAGAAAAGCCTGTTCCCACCCCCGCAAGCGGGGAACAGGCCGAGGGTGCGGCTCCTGCGGAGGGTGAGCAGGGCCAAGGTGCTGCTCCAGCGCCGGATCAGCCCGCCGCTGTGGTCCAGGAAGTTTCCCAGGGTTTCGCTGGCATCGTGATAAAGGGCGTCACCTATGAGGATCGGGAAGCGGCAGGGGCTATGTTGATAGAGGTCTGTAAAGGGATCAAGGACAAAGAGCCTGTAACTATCGGCAGTTATCGTGGATTTACCCTCGCGGCGGAGCTGCATCTGTTCCAGTATCGGCTGCTGCTGAAAGGCGAGATGACCCATCAAGCCGAGTTAGGCGAGGACCCTCGCGGCAATTTGGTCCGTCTCGACCATGCGCTGGGCAAGATGCCGGAGCGGTTGGAGGCGGTCAAGGCCCAGCTCGACGATCTCTATAAGCAGCGGGACGCGGCAAAGGCAGAAGTGGGAAAGCCATTCTTGCAGGAGGACGAGCTGCGGCAGAAGTCCGCCCGCCTCGCGGAGCTGGATTCCCTGCTGAACATCGACGGCGGACCGGCCCATGATGAACAGGCCATTGCCAAGTGTGCCCGTCCCTCGGTGCTGGATAACTTGAAACGGCCCCTCCCGACCAGGGAGGAACCGGCCAGACCCAGAAAATGCGCACAGGAACGTTGACGGACAGGCGGGGAAACCCGCCTGTCCATATTTTCGGAATAGGAGTTGACTATAAAATGGACGAACGAAAACTAAACGATGCCCTGTATGAGAAAATGGAGGCCGAGCAGAAAGCGTACCGGGCATGGCTGACGGCCCAGCCCCCCGATGAAATCTTAAATCATGCCAATGAATTTGTGGTGCGTGAAGATATTCTGGTGGAGATGGAGGCGTTAGATCTCCCGGCTTCCCAGGCGGCGGCGCTGCTGGCTTCCCCCACTCCATTGGCGGACGTATACCAGGAGTGGAGCAAGGTGGAGACCCACCACATGGAGGACATCCGGGATGTGATTGAGAGCTGCACTGAGGAAATGGCTTGCAAAGAGCAGGATCGCCCTTCGGTGCTGGAGGGGTTGAAACGTCCCGCCCAGCCTGGGCCGGACAAGGGGACGGTCAAACCTCCTGCACAGGAACGGTGAGAGGAAGGAAGTCAGGCGGGGCCGTTCCCGCTTGACTTTGCTTTCCGTTTCTGCTTTTGCGCCGACTTTTTCTGGCGCTTCTCGTCCATCTCGTGCAGCCAGTCCTTCACCGGGGCTTTCCATGGTTCGCTTTTGCTGGGGATGTTTTTGATAAGGCTGCGCGGGTTCAGTCCCAGCCGTTTGGCAAGGGCGATGTCCTCATTGTTTAGGCGGCATTTCTTTTTTGCTTCCGCCCACATCTCGTCACTGTATGCCATACTGTGCCACCACTTTTCTGGATTTTTCGCTATTGTAACACATCAGACCTCGAAAGGAAATGGAGGAAATCAAAATGGATAAAACCCCTATCTACAAATATCCCGCCAACTATGCCCGCGAAAAGGGTGAGCTGGAGCTGTACCGAGCGTCGCTTGCCGCCCATGCCGCCTGCAAATGCGCCATTGACGATGCCATCCTGGATGGATGGGACGGGATGAACTTTGTCCCTGGGACGGCCAGGAAGGTACTGGGGCAGTTTGGCCCAGAGCGGGTATTTTTTGTACTGGCCTATACGGTCCGGGAGCGGAAAGGTGACACCCGGATCACCGGCCATAATCAAAGCTGGGCCAAGACCATCCCGCTATATGGGCTGCAAAGAGGACGGGGAAGCTGTACGTTGGAAAGCCACTCCACAAAGGTGGACCTGTTCATTGACATGGCGCAGAAGGAATATCTCCTGTCCCTCCCTCTCAAGCGGGAGGACATCCAGGCGGAGGCGGAAAGAATCCTGGCGGAGTTTCAGGACGCCAACGAGCCAAACAGCCCCAACGGAACCCATTACATGGCCCAAGTGTCCCCGGACTTTCTGGCACGGGCCAACACGAAAGATCAGGACCGGCTCATGGCTATGCTGCCCTTTCAGACCCTGACCCTCTCCACGCTGAATGACCGAAAGGGGACCTTTGCCCTGATCCGGCAGGACGAGAACCGCTTTCGCCCCCTGCGTCTGCGTAAACCCTCAGCGCGTAAAAAGCTCCAGAAGCAACCGGATGCCCCCTCTCCTGCTGGCAAGATGAAGCCGAAGGGCCAGGAGCTGTGACCGTGGCAAAACGCAAAAGAACCATTCCCCTGCTGTTCTACGTCTCAGAGGAAGAACGGAACATGATCCGGGCCAAGATGGAGCAGTACAGCACCAAAAATCTCAGCGCCTATCTGCGAAAAATGGCGATAGACGGGTTTGTGGTCAATCTGGAATTGCCGGAGCTGGGCGAGATGGTGTCCCTGTTGCGTCGTTCCAGCAACAACCTCAACCAGCTCACGCGCCGGGTGCATGAGACGGGGCGGTTCTATGATGCCGACATGGAAGAATTGCAACAAGACCAAGAGCGGTTATGGGATGCGGCGCAAAAGATTCTTTCTGCGCTGGCGGCAATACGGTAAAAGCTGGTGAGAACGGCAAAGCCTCACCAGCTTCTTTTTTGAGTTAAGATTGCTTTACAGTTTTTCCTTCAATTCCTCTAATTGAGCCAGCAATGACGTTATCTCAGTTTTTAGATGACTGCGGTCTGCCGCCGCAAGTGACGTTTCGTGTTCTTTGCCCAAGACAAGCATATCTATTGATACTCCAAAGATGTTGGAGAATCGAACGACCAACTCCACCGGGCAGTCTTTTTTGCCAGCTTCGATATCATCCAGAAAGTTTGTGTCGATACCCAGTTTTTCAGCAAGTCCTTCCTGTGTGTACTCGCTTTGGATTCGGAGTTGACGGATGCGGTCCCCGTACTTCTTTCTGTCATACATAATGGCATACCTCCTTACGCTGTTTCAAGTAGCATATCATAGCATCCGGAAAATATCAAGCGCATTCCCAGACAGCGATGGAGAAACTTCAAATAGCTCCCATTACTCTATTCCGATTTGGAGGTGCATCTTATCGCCACCACACGCATTATTCCCCTGCACCTTGGCAAAAGCCGGACAATGAAAAAAGCCATCAGTGACATCATCGACTATGTAGAGAACCCGGACAAGACGGATCACGGCAGGTTGATTTCCAGCTTCCAGTGCGACAGCCGGATCGCGGACGCGGAGTTTCTGTTTTCCAAACGGCAGTACCTGGCTAAGACCGGCAGGAAGCGCGGCGCGGATGATGTGATCGCCTACACCATCCGCCAGTCTTTCGTCCCCGGCGAGATCACGCCGGAGGAAGCCAACCGCCTGGGCTGTGAGCTGGCCCGTCGATTCACCAAAGGCAATCATGCTTTTATCGTCTGCACCCATATCGACAAGGCACACATCCATAACCACATCATTTGGAACTCCACCACACTGGACCATACCCGGAAATTTCGGGACTTCCTCGGTTCGGGGCGGGCGGTGCGGCGGCTCAGTGATACCATCTGCGTGGAAAACGGATATTCCATCATTGAACATCCCAAGGGCCGGGGCAAGAGCTATGACAAGTGGCTGGGCAGCAAACCGCCCTGCCACCGGGACCGGCTCCGCATGGCTATCGACGCCGCTCTTGCACAGAAGCCCGCCGATCTGGATGCGCTGTTGGCGTTGCTGAAGGAGGCTGGTATCGAAGTCTCGCCACGGGGGAAATCCATCCGGCTGAAAGCACCGGGGCAGAAAAATTTTGTCCGCCTGGATGGGGACAGCCTGGGCGCGGAGTACGACATTTCCGCTTTGCGGTCTGTCCTCGCTGGGGAGCGGACGCATACGCCTCAGACCAAAAATGTCCACCGCGCAGATCCGCCGAAGGTAAATCTGCTGGTGGACATCCAGGCCAAGCTGCGGGATGGGAAGGGTGCGGGTTACGCTCGGTGGGCCAGTGTGTTCAACTTGAAGCAGATGGCCCAGACCATGAATTATCTGACCGAGCATGGGCTGTTGAACTATGCCGACCTCACAGAAAAAGCAGCGGCGGCTACTGCCGCCTACAACGGTTCATCCGAGAAGATCAAGGCGGCGGAGCAGCGCATGGCGGAGATCGCCGTGATGAAAACCCACATCATCAACTATGCCAAGACCCGCGATGTGTATGTGGCCTACCGCAAGACCGGGTACTCCAAAAAGTTCAAGGCCGAGCATGAGAGCGAGATACTTCTGCATCAGGCGGCAAAGAAATTTTTCGACGAGACCGGGATGAAAAAGCTGCCCACGGTGAAGGGCTTGCAGGCCGAGTACGCCACTTTGCTGGCGGAGAAAAAGTCCGCCTACGCTGACTACCGCAGGGCGAGGGACGAGATGAAGGAGCTGCTGACGGTCAAGGCCAACGTGGACCGCTTGATGGGTTACGACAAATCCGATGTGGACATTGATGCGGAGCGCCAAGGGGGACGCTGATCGTTTCCATCGTCCGGGAGGGCCGTAGGCCCGACAAAAAGCGTCCCGAAGGGACGCGCAGCCAGCTCCAGTATGGAGCTGTTCAAAGGGGTTTGGGGAGGCTTCCCCAACAAGCAAAATGGACGCCTCGCCGGGAGGCGGGGCGTCCATTTTCGCAAGTGTTAATACACTTGCCCTGCTTGCCCACTTCTCAAACCCCCGTTTTTCCGTGTCTTTTCCTGCTCCGGCCACTTTTTCAACGTTGCCACGCTTAAAGATGCTCCGTCTGGTAAAATATAGTATTGCTCGACTACCATATTTTACAGAAGGGGGCCGTTAAATGGCAGACAACACATACGGCTATGTGCGGGTATCAACACAGGAGCAGAACGAGGCCCGTCAGCTTGCCGCCATGCTGGAATTTGGCGTAACAGAAGAAAACATTGTGGTGGAGAAGATGTCAGGGAAAGATTTTCGGCGGCCACGCTATCAGCGGTTGATAAAAAGTCTGCGAACCGGCGATGTCCTGGTGGTAAAAAGCATTGATCGGCTGGGCCGGAACTACACGGAGATACTGGAACAATGGGCGTCCATTACCAAAGAAAAATGTGCGGATGTTGTGGTGCTGGATATGCCTCTGCTGGACACACGGCAGGGACGCGACTTGACCGGGACACTGATTGCGGATATTGTGCTCCAGCTTCTCAGCTATGTGGCTCAGACGGAACGGGATAACATTCGCCAGCGACAGGCGGAAGGAATTGCGGCGGCAAGGGCAAGAGGTGTCACACTAGGGCGTGAACGGATTGAGCTGCCCGAAAAATTTTATATGTTAGCGGATCAGTGGCAGCAAGGCGGGATTTCCTCCAGAACGGCAGCGAAGCAGTTGGGGGTTTCTTATCAAACCTTTTTGCGCAGAGCAAAAGAATACTGTGCCATATAGCTCCCCTGCTTGCTCTGTCAGCTTTTTGTAACAAGAACAGCGCTCGTCCCCTCATATCCGGGGGAACAGGCGCTGTTTTTCTGTGCTTTTCAATTCATAATGGGAAGGAAATGCCCGCTTTTCAGTTACAAAAGGTATACCCATTGTAACAGCGACACCTAACTGCTTTCAAGAATTATATCGGCTACCTTTTCGCAAAATTAAGGGGCATTTCAAAAAAATTTTGAACTTCGACCTTTTGTTACAAAAGGTATGCCTTTTGTAACAAAATCGACGGCACATCTCGACAACACCCAAGTAATTTCTCTGGAGGGGGCCGAGTGGCGATGCCAAGCAAGCCGAAGATTCAACGCGCAGAAGCTGCGCGGGTAATCAGTTGCAATGCTATCAAGGTTCGCTTTTCTCCTGATGAAGATCAGTCAGAATTGCAGGCACAGCTTCAATCGCTTGCAAAGGAAATCGCCGCTGGCCTCTCTGATTTGGAGCCAGAAGAAGGTAAAGCGTTATTAGGTTCTTTCGTTTCCGCATTGTTCCTTTCGATTGCTGAAGAAGAACGCCGCGAGATGCGCCGCCAACGGCAGGCCGAAGGCATTGCAGCGGCCAAGGCTCGCGGGGTACATTTCGGGCCGCAGCCCAAGCCCCTCCCAGAAAAGTTTCCTGAGTGCTACAAAGCATGGCAGGACGGTGAGATCACTCACACCCAGGCGGCGGAAATGTGCGGTATATCAAGAAAAGCGTTTTATCGTGCAATTACCCGTATGAAACAGGCCGAGGATTGTGCGGCCGGATAAACGTGCACGAGGAGGGAGAATGTGGGCAGCAAGGTGAACCATGAAAAAAGGACCCAATACACTGTCATCAAAATCTTGCTCCACCCCACAGCAGGCCAAGCGGAGCTGATGGAAAAAACCTTCGGTTGTTGCCGCTATCTCTGGAACAAAATGCTGGCCGATACAGAAGAATTTTACGCCGCGACTGACCTGCATTTCATCCCTACCCCGGCTAAGTACAAAAAGGAAGCCCCGTTTTTGACAGAGGTGGACAGCCAAGCGCTTAGTACGGTCCACCAAAATTTGCGCAAGGCATATTTGAATTTCTTCCGTGCGCCATCAGCCTTTGGCCGTCCCCAATTCAAGACGAAAAGGGCCCGCAAGGATTCCTTTACCGTCTATTGCCGCCAATACTGTACGGGGCCGTCTATTCGATTGTCGGATTACGGGATTCAGATGCCAAAGCTGGGATTTATCCGGGCCACCGTCCACCGCAAGCCCCTTCATTGGTGGTCGCTGCGGTTCGTGACCATCAGCAGAACCGCCTCCGGTAAATACTCCTGCTCCGTTACCTTTGGCTATGACGCGACGCAGCCAAAAAAGATTGTTCCAACCCGGGAACGGACCATTGGACTGAACTATTCGCTGACCCGGTTTTATGTGGACAGCAATGGAAACTCCCCGGCACTATCTCGACAGTTGAATCAGTCCAAAGAGAAGCTGGCTCGGATGCAGCAGAAACTCAGCCGGATGGAATTTGGTTCTAAAAACTATTTGGAGCAGCAACAGAAAATCCGGCTTCTGCATGAGCGCATGACCAATCAGCGCAGGGACTTCATCCACAAGGAGAGCAGGCGGATAACCAACGCCTGGGATGCTGTGTGTGTGAGGGATACCGACCTGATTGAGCTTTCGCAGAAATTGAAGCAGGGTGGCGTGATGGATCGTGGTTTTGGACGTTTCCGGGAGCACCTCAAATACAAATTGGAACGCCAGGGTAAGGAGTACATTGTCGTGGATCGGCTCTCCCCTGCCGCTAAAACCTGTCACCAATGCGGACACGTCAACGATAAGCTGACCAGCCGTGAACGGGTTTGGACCTGTCCCGCCTGTGGTGCTTCCATTACCCGCGAGGTCAATACCGCTCAGAATATTCGGGACATGGGACTGACCCAGTTTCATAAGCAAACCAAGGAAACAAGCGCCGCTTGACGCTGTTTCATATATAACCTAGCTATCCGCCAGGGACAGCGGTGAATGCCCATGCGCACGGCGGAGAGCGCTGATCTGACCGGCAAAACACTTTGCCTGTGAGATCAGCACTTTCCGAGCCGTCAGGTGGGAATAAAAGAGGGCAACTCCATTTGAGGACGCGCTTGAAGCCCTTCGGGGCAGTCCACTCAACACAATATTAAATTCTTTTGTGTGAGCCGCGAAAGCGGAATGAGGGAATCGCATATGGCAAAGGTTTCTCAGCAGAAGCTCCGTTCACTCTCCAAGACTGACGAGGAACAGCTCCAAGCCAAGCTGAACGTATTGGCTGTCGAGATTGCATCAGATTTGTCCGCAGTCAATGCTTCCCGCAGTAAAGAGCTACTAAGTGATTTTGTCTCTGACCTGTTTCTAGCCGTGGCTGACCAGCGGCGTCGGGAGAAAAACCGACAGAAACAAGCCGAGGGTATTGCCGCTGCGAAAGCAAAAGGTGTTCGGTTTGGTCGAGCAAAGCGGGAACTGCCGGAAAACTTTGCCGAGGTTTGTCGGGCTTGGCGAAACAAGCAAATGACGCTGCAAGAAGCGGCAGACGCCTGTGAATTGCCGCGCAGCACATTTTACGATGCGGCTATGCAACGTGAGCACCCCGCTGACGATGCTGTTTGATGGCATTAGCTGCTCCATGGATGGAGCAGGAAAGATGAAAGGAGTCCGCCATGTTATCGTTGCAGCTTAATGACGGTGAGTACCTGACCATTGGTGAGGACATTGTGATCCAGGTATTCACCAACTCTACCATCAAGGTTTCCGTGCAGGCCCCCAGAGACAAAGCCATCCTTCGGGGAGAAGTGCTGGAGCGGAATGGCGGAGATCGTCCGCATTGCCTGTACGACCAGCAATCTGCGAAAGTGAAAAAGGCAAGAAAAAACGCTGGTAGCTGATTATCATGCGGGAGAATGGATTTCGTACCGCATCAAAAGAAAGGAGCGGCAATCATGCTTTGTTTAGGGTTGAATCAGGGCGAATATTTGACCATTGGAAGTAACGTAGTGGTACAGCTTGACCGCATCAGTGGTGATCGCTGCAAGCTGGTGATCGAGGCTCCCCGCGAAGTTCCCGTTGTGCGGGGAAAGGTCCTGGAACGTGAGGGCGGTCCCCGCCCAGGCTGTGTGTACGAAGCCCCCCGCTATCACAAGAGGGAAATTCCGTGGGATCGGAGTAAAGCCCAGGCCCTCCTTGCTATGCGGTCACTGCTGAACAGAATGGACGGCAGGGACGGTGATGTGCAGGCCCTGCGGCGGCAGTTGAATCATATGTTCCCGCCTGTGCAGAGCGAACCTCCCAATCAGGTTTCAAACGGCTGACGAGCCGGTTGAAATATAGTCCCGTACCAAACGGCCAACTGCTGGGGCCACAGCGAATCGCCGGAAGGTACTCCACCCAGCGTCAGTGCAGGGACGCATTGGCGCACCGGAACCGCAAAACCCCAAAATCATTTTATTTGAGAGGAAGATTTATAAAATGAGGATTCAGCATAACATAATGGCGATGAACGCATATCGCAACTACACCAACAACGTGTCCGCGATGAAGGCCAACCTGGAGAAGCTGTCCTCCGGTTACAAGATCAACCGCGCCGGTGACGACGCCGCTGGTCTGGCTATTTCCGAGAAGATGCGCGCTCAGATCACCGGCCTGGAAACCGCCCAGAAGAACGCCAAGGACGGCATTTCCCTGGTGCAGACCGCCGAGGGTGCTCTGACCGAGGTGCATGATATGCTCAACCGCATGGTGGAGCTGGCTACTCAGTCCGCCAACGGCACCTATGACAACACCACCGACCGCCTCCAGCTCCAGAAGGAAATGGACCAGCTCAACGCCGAGATCAACCGCATCGCCGACAGCGCCAACTTCAACGGTATCAAGCTGCTGAATGGCGACATGAACGGCAAGGCCGTGGCTACTCAGCTGGCCGAGACCTTTGCAGGCGAGACCTTCCTCCCCCCCGCCGGTGACGGCCTGGGTGTGGACACCGTGCTGAACAAGAAAACTGAGGGGCCCATCGGCACCTCCTTCACCGCCACTCTGGGTAATGTGACCTTCGCCAACGGCGAGGACGATACCTTTACGCTGAAGGTAGGCGACACTAAGTTGACCCTGGACGGCGTGGCCAATGGAAAAGAGATGTCTGCCAACGAAATCGTCTCCGCTCTGGCGGCCAAGTATGATGGCTCTACCCCCGATAAGACTGTCAACTTCAAGAGTGCCGACGGCAGTGACCAGGCGTTCACCGTGACGGCCAGCGGTAATAAGCTGACCTTCACCCAGAAATCCGCCCCGTTGACCGAGGGCCAAATCGTAGATGCTCCCAAGAGCATCACCGCCTCTAAATCCGCCTCCAAGGGCACCGCCGGTGAGTACACCTATAAGATTGACAATGCTTTTGGTGCAGGCGAGACCTTGAAGATTGGCGGCAAAGAGGTTACGTTCTTTGATTCCACCGACGGCTCTGGTAAAACTGGCAACATCGACGTGAACTCTGTCAACACTGCCAACAACCAAGCCACTGCCATTGCCAACCTGTTCGCGGGCGATGCCAACTGGACCGTGAAGGATGACGGCGCGGGTACGCTGACCTTCACGCAGGTCAACGCCGATCCGGCCAACGCTCTGACGGCGGAGATTTCCGGCGCGGGCGAAGTGGTGGGTGTTGTCAATCCCGTGGCCGTGGGCACCGAGTTTGATGCTGGTAAGCCTATCACCCACTCCCTTACCTTTACCGCAAATGCCGCAAGAGGCGAAACTTATACGATTGGCAGTTCCACCGTCACCTTCGTGAGCAAGGGCCAGGGTGACGTGGCGAAGGGCCGCATTGAGGTTGGTGCTACCACAAAGGATACCGTTGCCAACCTGGCTGCCTACTTCAACGCAGCGGAGGATTCCGAGTTTACCGCCGTTGCTGATGGCGACAAGCTGACCCTCACCGAAAAGGTGGCCGGAAGCAGCACCGCTCCTGTTATTGCAAATAACAAGAATGTCAACGGTGTAGCAGCTGCTGCTCCCAAACTGGAAGAACTCCAAGTTGCGGACGGTACTAACAAGGGCAAGTGGAAGCTGGACTTCAACAATTGCGACTTCCAGAACAACGACCAGGTGAAGATTCTTGGTCAAACGATCAAGATTGACAGTGCAGGTACTGCCAGTGCGACTGTTGCAAAGCCTAACAGCACCAGCGCGCAGGATATCGCGACCGCTGTTGCAGCTGCACTGCAAGAAGCCGGCGGTATTGGCACTGCTGGTGGCACTTTTACCGTCACTGACAACGGCGACGGCTCGATTACGTTGGAGCAGGCTACGGCAAGCAACACCACAAACGTCCTTACTGCGGGCAATGTTGTTGCAGGCAGTTCTGTAACTAGTAGTGCGGCCGCCCTTCCCGCCACCCTGGCCACCGATAACACCGGCGCTGCCAACGCCACCGCCGCCTCGTGGAACCTGAAGATTGGAACCGCATTCAAGGACGGTGACACGCTGACCATCAAGCTGGGCGACACCGAGAAGACCATCACCTTTAAGGATGACGGAAGCGGCGATATTCAGACGGGTGCGGGTAATGCTCAAAACGCTGAGGACCAGGCTGCGGCTGTCGCGGCCCTGCTGACCGGCGGTGCGTTTGATGATTTCACCGTGACCTCTGACGCCGACGGCAACATCATCTTCACCCAGAAGAAAGCTATCGACCCCGCCACCGGCGGCGCGGACGCTTCCACCATTGAGACTTCCACCTCCCGCGCTGTGAGCGGCAAGGGCACTGTAACCGAGGTCACTGAGGCCAAGGCCGGTGCTGAGGGCGGCGAGGTCACTGACTTCCTGGTGGACACCAGCCTGATCTCCGAGGGTTCTGTGGTCAACGGCGAGCGTCTTGCCAGCACCATCTTCAAGCTGGATGACATCGTGAAGGACGGCAACACCTTCAAGGTGGCCGACCAGACGTTCACCTTCAAGGTGGGCGCAGACAGCACCACCGAGGCCGCCGACGGCGCTACCCTCATTGACCTGTCCAAGTCCAAGGATGTGTTGCGCGATGCCTACATCCAGCTGACCAACCTAACCAAGAACAACAGCGTGTTCGAGGCCGCTGGTTTCGACGGCGAGAACATCAGCTTCCTGGAAAAGGTCGGTCAGACTGAGGAGGACTTGAGCACCTTCGAGAACATGGCCGCTCAGTTCAGCTACAGCACCGCCGCGACCACTGCGGTGAAGGGCAGGTCTCTCACCCTTCAAATCGGCGACACCGCTGATGACTACAACCAGCTGAAGGTGGACATCCAGGATATGCACGCCGCCTCCCTGGGTCTGGACAAGATCAAGATCAGCGACCAGGACAGCGCCGCTAAGGCTGTTGATGTCATCAAGGCCGCCATCAACACGGTATCCGACGTGCGCGGCACCCTGGGTGCCACCCAGAACCGTCTGGACCACACCATCAACAACCTCAGCGTCATGACCGAGAACATCCAGGATGCCGAGTCCACCATCCGCGACACCGACGTAGCCGCCGAGATGATGGCCTACACCAAGAACAACATCCTGATCCAGTCCGCCCAGGCCATGCTGGCCCAGGCCAACCAGGTGCCCCAGGGTGTGCTCCAGCTCCTCCAGTAAGAAGCTGCGCATAGCGTTGTTTTTGGAACAAAACGCATGGCATAAACCCAGCAACCGAGGGCGGGCTTCGGCCCGCCCTCGCTGCATATCAAAGAGAACTAATCCCAACTGTCCAACGTGCGGAGTACACAGTCAAACATTCTGAACAGTATATGGCCATATGGCCGCAAACTTCATGATATAAACACAGCGCCGAGACCGCAATGCTCCCGAAGTGTACGACAGAGCAGCTTGGTTTCCACGAAAGCACGATTTATCCGGATATGCAGCATATTGCGAGTGAGCAGCGCGCTCAGTTCGCAGGCAAATTATAAACCGTCCATATAGATAGCTGTATTATAGAAAGGACAATTATGATGGAAAAGCTCAATATTTTGAAGGATGTTATTTTGACCGACAGTGCTACCTTTAACCAACTCCGCGCGGCGGGTGAGTCTGTCGATTACAGCAAGTTTGAAGTCAGCCATGGCTACGGCCAGTTGCTCAAGGCGGGCGCATCTCTTACCAAAGGAGCTATCGGTACGCTGACTGTGGACATCAAGGTGAGCAGCTTTAAGCAGCACTCCTATCAGGCCACGACCGATGAGTTGCGCACCCATCTGGATCAGACGGTTCTGGAGCATCTGGATGAGTGCGAAAAAAAGAACAACCATTCTGACTGGTGGCTGTGGTTCCACAGCAACAGCCAGTCCGACTATGAGCACCACAAGGATCAGAAGAAGGAGACCATTACAGATACGGATGTTACAAAGGTTCATGCGTTGGAAAAGAATTTCTCCACGGAAACCCAGGAGTATCATGTTTCTGGCACATTCCAGGTTGAGGGTCTGAGCATGGTCCCCACCGAGGTATTCCTGTTCGTAGAGATGCTTACCATCCAAACCACCAGCGGAAACTCCATTCATGTGTTCAATTCCGACCCCATCGCCGCCAGCGGAGATGGCGACACCTCTGCCGCAAAGGTAAAGGATGGCGGGAAACTGAACATTGAGCCGCTGTAAATCTATAACATAACAAATCCGGCGGTGAAGGGAGATTGGAATGCGTGTTCTCCCTCACCGCCTTTATTTGCAATTATGATTGGTCGAGCTTTGACGGAAAGGATATCTTCTATGACAGCGAATGTAACTGCAGGAAAGGTTAGAGCAATCAAAACCGACTATCTGAGAATTCAAGGAAACTGCTTAGAGCTTCCGGAAACCTGCATTCAGCTTAGTAACATCTCCCTGTTTAGTACGTCAAATATGGAGCGTCCCAGTTTGGTCCTCATCGCAGCGGCTGCCGTTATATTTTTTATCGGAGTAAAAATGTGTGACGTTAGCGTTTTAGGCGGATTATTTTTAACTATTTTGGGGATAGCGATAGGCTGCTATTGGCTTGTGGCACTGATCAATGCACGTGATTCTAAGCGGCTTACAATCGTCACAAATTCCGGAGTTGCGTACTCTATTGTTTTTGGGGATCAAGCCTTTTTAAACACAGTTGTTTCTGTTATTACTCAGATCATTCGGAATCCGCGTCCAGAAAGCACGGTTATCTTTGACATGAAAAACAGCAGTTTTACATCTTCGGCAATCGGTCCAAACTCTCGCGTAACGGGGAGGTAATCGTATGCGCGAAACAGATTATCATATGGAAAATTCTAATTTTGTCGGTTGTGCAATTGGTGATCGAGCGACTGTTGTACATCCGATGCAGTTTGATACACCATCCGAGACTGAATATGAGCAAATTATAATCGAACTGGAAAATTTGAAAAAATCATTGCGCATAGGTTCAACGGATAGAAAAGGAATTAACAAAATCATCAATCATGTGTCGAAGCGCGATTGGAGTGCGGTACGTTCAGCTACCTGTGAATTTCTTAGCCAATTTTCCAGCGCGACACTTGCAAACCTGACTGGCAGTTGTTTGGGACACTTACTTGGCCTTTAATAGTTTATATATACAAAAATGGAGAGACTTATTCGCAAGCCCAAACAGCTTACTCTAACTAAGAGCGGCAAAAGTTGTGATTGCAATGGCTTGATCGTTTACAGCTCTTGGTAGGTGA
>CAJUQN010000070.1 GCA_910588625.1 uncultured Oscillospiraceae bacterium | reverse complement strand
AAAGCGATTTCACTTTTTTGGGCTTCGCCGCACATTTTTTCTCGTTTGTCAACCCCTTTGTACATCTTTTTTGACTTTATTTTATTGAAGGGGCCTACGGGGACATCAAGGAATACCTGACGACCAGGATTGAAGCGGAGGTCCGCAAGCAGAAGAACGAAGCGCCGCTTGTGCTGTCAGCGCCGGTGTTCGGCGAACTGGTCAGCACCGTGGAAATTACGGCGGAGAAAACGGAAGAGCAGACCGATTCGGTCAAGAAAATCCCCCGGCAGCGGGCCCTTTGCGGGCCTACTGCCGGGGGATTTTTTGTTGTTCGGCGATTTACTCGCTGGGTATCAAAGCCTCCAGTTTATTGTAATATCTCAAAAGGTCGTCGTACTCCGAAAAGTTTTCAGAATAGGACTTTAAGCTGCTGCTGGGGGAGATTACAAGGTCAAGCAGACCGCAGTATGCGTCGTACAATGAATCGGCGGCTTCATTACAGGCAGCAAATTCCGCCGGGGATTTTGCAGGTCTTTGATTGTTCCGGGTTCGCCCAAAAAGTGTTCATCTGCCGGTTTTGCGGACTGCCATGGCCCGCCATGGGCACTTCCCATACCTTTTCCAATTTGGTTTTCCCGCAGCACACAGCCGGACTTGATATGGATCTTGCTGCCTGCGGGTAAGGGCTGCTCCCCAAGAATGTAGGGCAAACATTTAGACGGGGTATAGTTCTCGTTCTGATATTTCCAAGAAGATAACTCATAGTCAATAAAACTCCTGTGCCGCCGGGCTGATGGACATAGGGCGGCCAGATTACTCTGCATCGAATATCGTATCAAAGAAAGGATATGGTTGTCAATCCGCAGCACTGCAGGCGGCTTACTTTAAAACAGACGATAGTTGCGGAAAATATGCTGCTGGAGCATGGAAAAGTGATTGATTTCCCTTTGAAGCCTTCCGATTTATCCAGATATGACGAGGTGCTGTATGACTGAATTTACCGTGGACAGGCCGCGGGAAAACCTGGAAAGCCTCAAGATGAAGAACACCCTGGAGCTCCTGGATAATTACCTGGAACGGGCTGTGGCGGAAAACCTCAACATTGTGGATGTCTTGGACCATATCTTTGCGGAAGAGGCCAAATCCAAGCGGAAACGGGCCTATGAGAAACAAATCAAGATGTCCGGCTTCCCCATCAAGAAGACCCTGGACGACTTCGATTTCTCCTTCCGGCCCTCCATCAACAAGCGCCAAATTGACAAGTTGGCCACCATGCGTTTTTTGGAGAGTAGGAAGACCGTAGTGTTCCTTGGCCCGCCAGGTGTAGGCAAGACCCAGCTGGCCTCCGCTCTGGGCCTTGTGGCGGCGCAGCACCGCTTCTCCACCTACTATGTCAACTGCCACCAACTCATCGAGCAGCTCAAAAGGGCCCATTTTGAGAACCGTCTGCCGGACAAACGCAGGGTCTTGTCCAAATACAAGATGCTCATCATCGACGAGATCGGCTGCCTTCCCATGGACATCCAGGGCGCGAATTTGTTCGTTCAGCTTATTGCCAGACGATATGAAAAGACGTCTACCATCTTTACCGCCAACAAGACCTTCTCCCGGTGGAACGAGGTTTTTGCCGACGCCACCATCGCCTCTGCCATCCTGGATCGTGTCCTGCACCACTGCACCATAATCAGCATCAAAGGCGAGTCCTTACCGCCTCAAGGAGCGCAAGGAGTTTATGCGCCAGAAGCAGCAAATCGTGAACACGCTTTTCGAGTAAGGAAGCAACTGATTTTTGTGATCCCCCCGCCCTTTCAAGCGATATACTCATCGTAACACCGCGCCGCAGTCCTTCGCCAAGGTTTCGAGAATGCTCTTGACGTCCTCGTCCGCCTCCTCGCCGGTGAGAGAGCGGTCATCCGCCCGCAGGGTCAGGTTGAAGGCCACCGACTTTTTGCCTTCGCCGATGCTCTTCCCCCGGTAGATGTCGAACAGGGCCACGTCTTTGAGCAGTCCCTTCGCCCCCTTGCGGATGGCGCTCTCCAGCGCCCCCACGGTGACGTCCTCACGGCACACCACGGCGATATCGCGGGTGACGGCGGGGAACTTGGGCAGAGGAGTATATTCCGGGTCGGCCCCCTGGGCCATCAGCATTTCGTCGAAGGACAGCTCTGCGCAGTAGAGTTCGGTGTCTATGCCAAAATTCTTCGCCGCTTGGGGATGAATCTGACCGAATACCCCCACAATTTCGCTGCAGCTGTAGACGTAGGCACAGCGGCCGGGATGATAGCTGGCGTCCTCAGTGCAGGGCTCGAAGTGGACGTCTCGGGCCCGGACACCCTTCATTAGTGCTTCAACGGCACCCTTCATGGTGAAGAAATCCATGCCGCTGCCGAAAGCGCCCAGGGTCAGAATTTTCGCCTCAATGGCCAAGCCGTCGTCACGGTTTTGCGTATTCACAGCATTCGCCAGCGCCTCGGTGAGCCCAACCATGCCCATGCCCTCCAGCTTGCCCTGGGCATCGGCCAGAGCGGGGGCGCCAGCGTCCACCGGGATGGCGGGCGGCTTGGGCAGGTAAATGCGGCCCAGCTCGTACAGCCAGGCGGACTTGTTGCGGTTGTTGTAGTTGCGCGCCAGCACCTCCAGCATGGAGGGCAGGGTGGTGGTGCGCATGATGGAGGTGTCCTCGCCCAGAGGATTCAAAATCTTGAAGGACTTGCGGTGGGCGTCCTCCCCGCCCCATAGAATCTTGTCATAGGCCGTGGGACTGATAAAGGAATAGGTGATGATCTCGCTATAGCCGCAGGTGCGGCACAGTTCACCCAGCTTGTTCTCCAGCTTCTGCACCGGGGAATAGCCGCCCTGGGTGGTCTGGCCCCGCATGAGGGTGTTGGGGATGTTATTGTAGCCGTGGAACCGGGCCACCTCCTCGGCCAAATCGGCCAGACGGCGCACGTCGCCCCGATAGGAGGGGATGACCACCTCGGCGGGACCGTTGGGGAAATTCTTTTCTTTGGTGAGGATGTTCACCCGCTCCAGCAGACAGTACATATCCACCGGGTCGATCTCGGCGCCCAACAGGGCGTTGACCTGCTCCGGGTCCATACGGACGGTCCAGGGCTGGGGGACGTTGTTCAGAATGTCGATGACGCCGTCCACCACCTCGCCCGCGCCCAGCAGCTCCACCAATTCGCAGGCCCGGTTGACGGCGGGCAGGGTGTTCATGGGGTCCAGCCCCTTTTCGAACTTAGCCGACGCCTCGGTGCGCATACCAAGGGCCAAGGCCCCCTTGCGGATACAGGTGCCGTCGAAGCAGGCGGACTCGAACACCACGTCGGCGGTGTCGGCCACGATTTCAGAGTTCAATCCGCCCATGATGCCCGCCAGGCCCACGGCCCGGCCCTCGTCGGCAATGACCAGGTGGTTGGCGGTAAGGGTGTGTTCCTTGCCGTCCAGGGTGGTGAGCTTTTCGCCCTCCTCCGCCCGGCGGACGATGATCTTCCCGCCGTTCACATAGCGGTAATCAAAGGCGTGCATGGGCTGGCCATACTCCAGCATGACGTAGTTGGTGATGTCCACGATGTTGTTGATGGGCCGGATTCCCATGGCCCGCAGGCGCTCCCGCATCCACTTGGGGGAGGGGGCGATCTTCACGTTGCGCACCATCCGGGCGGTATACCGGGGTACCAGATCGGCGGCGGGGGTTTCCACATCCAGCAGCTCAGGAAGCACACCCGGCCCGCCGCCCTTCACTACCGGTTCATGAAGCTCACAGGGCACGTCGAAGGTGGCGGATACCTCCCGGACCAGGCCGATGACGGACAGGCAGTCCGGGCGGTTGGGGGTGATCTCGAACTCAACGACATGGTCGTCCAGGCCCGTCACCGGCTTGATGTCGTCGCCGGGCTTGCAGTCCTCCTGGAGGACGAAAATGCCGTCGGGAATGCAGTGGGGGAACTCCTTCTGCTCGGCGTGGAGGTCGGCCAGGGTGCAGATAGCTCCCGTCTTGGTGTCATAGGCCACCATGTCGCCCACATGGATATTCTGGCAGGGCGTTTTGACGATTGCGGCGGTGGGGCCGTCCTGCTCGGCATAGCTCAGTGTGCAGGCCCACGCGCCGTTTTCGGCTGCGTTGGCTTCCTTCACTTCCGCCGCCACCACGGGGCCGAAAATCTTGTGTCCCGGCTGGACATCGGCGGGGATGGAGGGCTTGGCCGGGTCGATGGGCTTGTAATCGTTCAGCAGTGCGGCGGCGGTGATGACGCCATAGGGGAAGTCCCGCTCGTCCAGGCCCAGCTCGGACAGGGAGCACAGCATCCCGTTGGACATGACGCCCCGCAGCTTGCCCTTGGTGATCTTCTTGCCGCCGGGGAGGGTGGAATTGTGCAGGGCCACGGGAACCAAATCCCCTTCGTGGATGTTCCAGGCCCCGGTGACGATTTGGACGGGCTCGTCCTTCCCAACGTCCAGCTGACACACCCACATGTGGTCGGAGTCGGGGTGGCGCTCCATGGCCTTGATGCGGCCCACCACCACGTTTTTAATCTCGGCCCCCAGGTCGGTGATACCCTCCACCTTGGAACCGGACAGGGTCATGGCCTCGGCAAACTCCTGGTCGGGGACGTCCACCGTGACAAACTCGTTGAGCCATTTACGGCTTAAATTCATACGAAAAACTCCTCTTATATTTTTTTAGTCGTCACGCTGCGAAGCGGACAGGACGTTCGGTCGCTTCTCCACGCTTCTTCCTTAAAACTGCTCCAGGAAACGAATGTCGTTCTCGAAGATCAGGCGCATATCGGCGATCTTGAACCGCCGCAAAGCGGTGCGCTCCAGGCCGATGCCGAAGGCCCAGCCCGACCACTGCTCCGGGTCGATCCCCGCCATCTCCAGCACCCGGGGATGAATCATGCCAGCGCCCAAAAGCTCAATCCAGCCCTCGCCCTTGCAGGTGGGGCAGCCCTTGCCGCCGCATTTGTGGCACTGCACGTCCATTTCGCAGGAGGGCTCGGTAAAGGGGAAGTGATGGGGGCGGAACCGGGTGACAGTACCCTCGCCGAACAGCCGCTCCGCCAGAGTGTTCAGGGTTCCCTTCAAATCCGCCATGGTCACATTCTTGTCGATGACCATGCCCTCCACCTGGTGGAACATGGGGGAGTGGGTGGCGTCCACCTCGTCCTTGCGGTACACCCGGCCGGGGGCCAGGATGCGGATGGGCAGCTCCATGGAATCCATGGCCCGGACCTGCATGGGGGAGGTCTGGGAGCGGAGCATCACCCGGCTGTCCTCGTCAAAGTAGAAAGTGTCGGACCAGTCCCGACTGGGGTGGCCCTCCTCGGCATTGAGGCGGTCGAAGTTCAGCTCGGCCAGCTCCACCTCCGGGCCGTCCAGAATGGTGAAGCCCATGCCGATGAAAATGTCCTTGATCTCCTCCAGGGCGGTGTTCATGGGGTGCTGGTGGCCCACCTGGACTTGCTTGCCGGGGATGGTGACATCCACCGTCTCCGCCTTTAGCTTCATCTCCAGAGCGGCTTCCTCCATCTTCTGGGAAGCAGACTCCAGGGCGCTCTCCAGCGCTGCCCGGACCTCGTTGGCCAACTGGCCCATGGCGGGGCGCTCCTCAGCGGACAGCCTGCCCATCTGCTTGAGCACCGCGGTCAGCTCCCCCTTTTTGCCCAGGTAACGTACCCGCAGCTCGTCCAGAGCGGCGGAGTCCTTGACGCTCTCGAAAGCGGCCAGCGCCTCCGCCCTGATTTTTGCTAACTGTTCTTTCATGGCATATACTCCTTTAATATTGGTTATCGTGTGTTATCTCTGGCGCTCAAAGCCCAGATACCGGGTGCCCTGGAAGGTGAGCCGCCCCCGGTCGCCCTCCGCCAGCATCCTGTACTCGCTGCCGGAGACGGAAAATTTCAGCTGGTCGCCGCTTTCCACCTGGAACGTGACCGCGCAGTCGGTGCTGGTGTGAAACCCGTGGGCCCCGGTGGCGTCTCCCGCCACGGGCTGCTGGGTGGTGTAAGTGCGCTTGGATACGACGAGTGCCTCCACCGTAAGACGGGGGGAATTGTTATTTTGCATCCATTGGCGGACTATAGAAATGATGGCAAAAATGAAAAATGCAAAAAATGCCACGCTCATAAGATTGAACATACCGTATCAGCCTCCTGTCTGCAAAACAAAAGCCCTTCCTCCCCGTAACTGGGGACGAAAGGCAACCCTTCCGCGGTACCACCCGCATTCGCACGTGTCGTGCGCACTCAAGGCCCTGTAACGGCGGCCAGCCGTCCCGCTCTCGCGGGCCGCTCCCGGGCGAACCAAGGGACGCGCACCGGGGACGGCTTTCAGCCGGTGACCGCCCCTCTCTGCCCGGTGGCAAAGCTCCCTATTTTCCCGTTCTTCGCATTTCGCTTTTCCTTTTATATCATATTAGAGGTTGAAATGCAAGAGGGAAAACCTTATAATGTAGAGAAAATGAGGGGATGGGCCTGGATGGAACTGCTGCACAGTTCCCACTCTGGCTTCTTCGCCCTGACAAAGGAATCGCTGCGAACCGCATTGGAAAAGGAGGAACTACCATGAACCTGTATACCGCCGCGCAAATGCGGGAAATCGACCGCCAGGCCATTCAGGAGCGGGGCATCCCCTCCACCGAGCTGATGGAAAACGCCGCCCGGGCCCTGGTGCGGGAGGTACGCGCCCTGCCCATCCCCGGCCCGGGGTTCCAGCAGGACGGCCCCGCCGCTTATATCACAAGGGACGGACACCTTTTGACTCAGGAGGAGCAGGCGGAGTTCTGGGCCATGCGGCGGCGGTCGGCCATCGTGTGGTGCGGACCCGGCAACAATGGCGGGGACGGCGTGGCCGCCGCCCGACTGCTGCTGGAGATGGGCTGGCGGGTAAAGTGCGTTCTGGTGGGCGAGCGGGAAAAAATGACCGACGACTGCCTGGAGATGGAGCGCCGCCTGTCCGAGGCCGGGGGGATTTTGGAGGACTTCGACCCGGAAGACCAGGAGCAGTATACGGGCTATGACGTGGCCGTGGACGCGCTGTTCGGCGTGGGGCTGCACAGCGAGCTGAGGCCCGACGCGGCCCTGGCCGCCCGCATGACCCGGTGGGGAACAGGCTGGGTGGTGGCCGCCGACGTGCCCAGCGGCATCCACGCCGACACCGGGGATGTGATGGGCACAGCGGTGAGAGCGGACGTCACCATCACCTTCTCCCGTGGCAAGCCAGGGCTGTTCGTGGGCAAGGGCGCGGTGCACAGCGGCCGTGTGGCGGTGGCCGACATTGGCATCCCGGACGATCTCTATCCGGAGGACGAGTGCAGGACCATGCTGGTGGAACAATCCGATATACACCTCCCCCACCGCCCAGTGGATGGGCACAAAGGGGACTTTGGCAAGGTGTTCATCCTGGCCGGGAGCCGGGGCTATACCGGCGCGGCGGCGCTGTGCGCCCGGGCGGCGATCCGGGGGGGCGCGGGGCTGGTGACGGTGTCTGTGCCGGAGGATGTTTACCCCATCGTGGCGGTGAAATGCGACGAGGCCATGGTGCGGCCCTGGCCCGAGGACGACGGGGAGCTGGTGGAGCAGGCCAAGGGCTGCGACGCGGTCCTCATCGGTCCCGGCCTGGGACAGGGAGAACGGGCGGAGCGTCTGGTGCTCACTCTGATGAAAGAGCTGACCTGCCCCGTCATTCTGGACGCGGACGGTCTAAATCTCATTTCCCGGCATATAGATGTGTTGGACGAGCGGAGGGAATACTCCACCATCCTCACCCCCCATGACGGGGAGTTCGCCCGGCTGTCCGGCTGCGGGCTGCCCATCGCGGACCGCCTGGGGACGGCCCGGAGCTTTGCCGAAGCGCACCACTGTCTTCTGGTCTTGAAGGGTTTTCGCACCATCGTGTCTGCAAATGGGGCCTGCACCATCAACCCCACCGGCAACCCCGGCATGGCCAAGGGCGGCAGCGGAGACGCGCTGGCCGGGCTGATGGCGGCGCTGTTGGCCCGCCGGGGCAAGCCAGACGAGGCCATCACGGCGGTTTACCTCCACGGCCGGGCCGGGGACCTGGCGGCAGAGGACAAGGGGGAGTACGGCATGACACCCTCCGACCTCATTGAGCAGATACCCTACGCAATCAAAGAGTTGATTTAGACGAGGAGGAATCACAGGGTGCGCAAGTTGACCGCTTGTGTACTGATGATGACCCTGCTGCTGTCCGGCTGTCGGGCCGGGAGCACGGGAGAGACCCCTGAGGAGGCAGCGCTGGCCCTTCGGGAGGAATACCAGGCGCTGGCAGGCTGGTCCGCTACCGTGGATGTGTCCGTATGCTACAGCGATACAGTGTATGACTTCACCTTGGACGCCGAATGGCAGAGGAAAGGCGAAACGGTGCTGACCGTCACCGCTCCGGACCTGCTGGCGGGTATCACCGCCCGAGTGGCGGAGGGGGAGACCGTGCTGGAGTACGACGGCGCGGGGCTGTCCCTGGGGCTGCTGGACGACACCGGGCTGACGCCGGTGTCCGCCGTCACAGCCATCATGGGGCAGATTGAGAAGGGATACATGGCGAAGTGCGCCTGGTCGGGGGAGGAGGAGCAGTATCTGCAAATCTCCTTCCAGGACCCGAAGCTGGAGGCCAACGCGGGCACTCAATTCCTGCTGGCCTTCGACCGGAGCAGCCACGCTCTGCTCAGCGCCGAGGTCAGCGTGGAGGGCGTAACAGTTCTAACTGCAAAGCTGACAAACTTTACAACGGAGATGGAAACAAATGACACAGGAAACAGCGCGGACCTGGGCTGAAGTCAACCTGGAAAATCTGGAGCACAATTATTGGAGCCTGCGCTCATGCGCCCCGGACAGCAAATTTCTGGGTACGGTGAAGGCCAACGCTTACGGACACGGGGCGGTCCAGGTGGCCCGGTATCTGGAGGCGGAGCTGGGAGTGGATTACCTGGCCGTCGCCTGTCTGGCCGAGGCGGCGGAGCTGCGCCATGCGGGCATCACCGCGCCCATCCTCATCCTGGGATACACTCCGCCGGAGCTGGCCGCTGAGGTGGTGGACCTGAACGTGACCCAGGGGGTGTTTACTCCCGAGCTGGCCCGGGCCCTGTCTGAGGCCGCCGGGGCGGCGGGAAAGCGGGCAAAAATCCACCTCAAAGCGGACACGGGCATGAGCCGCCTGGGCGTGCTGGACCACGACCCGGAACAGGCCGCCAGGGAGCTGGCCGCCCTGTGCGCCCTGCCCCACCTGAAGCCGGAGGGCATTTTTACCCACTTTGCCAACGCCGACGGGGACGAGGAATACACCATGCTCCAGTTCACCCGGTTTTTGGACCTGCTGGACGAGCTGGAGCAAAAATACGGCCGAACTTTTGAAATTCGCCATTGCGCGGCCAGCGCCGCCGTGTTAAACTATCCTTGTACGCACATGGACATGGTCCGCCCCGGCATTGCGCTGTATGGCTGTTACCCGGCCCCTTCCTGCGAGGGACTGGATGGTCCCGGCCTCAAACCGGTGATGTCGCTCTACAGTCGGGTGGCGGCGGTTCGGGAGTTCCCGGCGGACACCCCGGTAAGCTACGGCTGTACCGCCAGCTTTGGCCCCGAGGGTGGACGGACGGCCGTTCTGCCCATCGGCTACGCTGACGGCCTGCACCGGGTGCTGTCCAACCGGTCCAGCGTGTGGCTGGACGGTCTGCCCCGCCCCATCATGGGAAGGATCTGCATGGATATGTGTATGGCGGCGCTTGACCCCCAGTCAAGCGTGAAGTCCGGCGACGTGGCCGAGATCTTCGGTGAGCACCTGCCCGTAGAACACCACGCCGAGCTTGCCGGCACCATCTCCTACGAGCTGTTGTGCTCCGTGTCGCCACGAGTGCCAAGAATCTACAAGGACGCATAAGATAGTCAGGGGACCCGCCGGACCTGAGTAAAGATCCGGCGGCGAGCCGCGGCGGTTTTTCCGGTGTGACCCGGTATAAAATCCGCCGCCCCGTGGGAGAATGATAGTACCCGGTCTACATAGCGGTAGCCGGGCACTATATCCGGCGGAGTGTGAGATCCTGTGGACAACAGCGTCAAACGCGGCGACATCTTTTATGCGGACCTGAGCCCGGTGGTGGGCAGTGAGCAGGGCGGCGTCCGCCCGGTGCTCATCGTCCAAAACGACACCGGCAACAAGCACAGCCCCACCGTAATCGCGGCGGCGATTACATCCCAGACGGGGAAGGCCCGTCTGCCCACCCACATTACCTTGGCTTCCCACAGCTGCGGCCTGCCCAAGGACTCGGTGGTCCTGCTGGAGCAGATCCGCACCCTGGACAAAAAGCGCCTCCGGGAGCACATGGGCCGGGTGGACGATCAAGTGATGCGGCGGGTGGACTCTGCCATCGCCGTCAGCTTTGGGCTCAGCCCTGAGCGGCTCGTCTGATGGGGCCCCGCAAAAGCGTCTTTCAGCTTTTGTGGGGAGAGGAGGGGCAACGGAGCGCATGGAGCTTTCGGCGCAGCCGGAAGCGGAAGGAGCGCAGTTTGCCCCGACGAGATGCGGCGGGTGGACTCTGCCATCGCCGTCAGCTTTGGGCTCAGCCCGGAGCGGTTAGTATAATAAATCCTCCGCGTAAGCGCCCCAAATGGGGTCCCCGCAAAGCCGCCTTTTGGCTTTGCGGGGGGAGGAGGGGCAGCAAAGTGAGCGGTACGGAGCTTGCCCCGACGAGGGGCTTTGGCCTTTTACACCGGACAAGCCTTGCCCCCACCCACTATCCCAGGAGGTTACATATGAAAAAGCTGAAACTCGCCGCGGCGGCCCTGTGCCTCTGCTTCCTGTTCACCGCGGCCTATGCCGCCAACGCCAACCCCGGGGGCCAGAGCGATCCCCTTGTCACCCTGAGCTACCTCAATGGCAATTTCACCAGCCAGGTGAAGACTATGGTGGACCAGACTGTCACCCAGCGCAGGGCCGAGATGGAACAGTCCCTGAAGAACATCCTGTCAGGGAGCGGAGGCGCCGTCACCAACCCCAACACCGGGAGCGGTATATTCACCGTCGTCACTCTGGCCCAGGGGCAGTCACTGGTGGGCCAGGTGGGCTGTGAGGTCATGCTCCGCATCGGCACGGCCTCTTGCGTCAGCGAGGACAGCGTAGGGCTGATCGACACTACCTCTGGCAACGTGCTGGGCAACGGCCAGGCCCTGGCGGTGAATCATCTGTACATGGTGACCATCGAGCCCCGCTCGGTGAAGGCCACCTCCGGCACTGTCAAGGTGCTTGCCCGGGGCCCTTATTCCATTCAGTAATCTCCAGTCCCCTTCACGATTAGGGCTTCATAAAATATTAACAGATTTTTCGCAAATTAACCCTGGTTTCTTTGTGGGCTTTGTGGTACACTGTTCTTGTCAGGAAGGAAATCCAGACAATGCGCTGCGTCTCCTCTCTCTTTTAACCGGGGCTGCTCCGGCAACAGCCAGAGCCCCCCGGACCAAGCTTCCCGAAGCCCCACACCGGCTCCGTTTTTATCACTCCACAGGTTCGCCTGTGGAGTGTTTGTTTTGCGGCGGGATGGAGGGGCCGCCCGCCTGAGCATTGACATCAATCACCGAAGTATAGTATAATACCCGCAAATGTGCGGACTAAACGGCAATCTACGATAAGGAGTTGGTTTTAGGATGAGTAAATGTGTTGCTGACGCCCTTTTCCCCGATATCAAGATGACCTATCAGGAGGCGGAGGCCCTGTATCCCCCCCGGGAGCTGCCCGAAGGAGCGGTGTGCACCCGTTTTGCCCCCAGCCCCACGGGTTTTATGCACATCGGCGGACTGTATACTGCCTTGCTGAACAGCATCTTCACCAGGAGCCGGGGCGGTGTGTTCTTTCTCCGCATTGAGGACACCGACCAGAAGCGCCAGATCGAAAACGGTGTGACCGAGATCATCGGCGCCCTGGACGAGTTCCAGATCCACTTTGACGAGGGGGCCGTCGGCGAAACCGAGGACAGCGGCCGGTACGGTCCATACCGCCAGTCCCTTCGCAAGGAAATCTATCAGGCCTTCGCCAAGTATCTGGTGGAGACAGGCCGGGCCTATCCCTGCTTCTGCACCGCCGGAGAGCTGGAGGAAATCCGTGATAAGCAGGAGGCGGCCAACGCCCTGCAAAAGGGTTACTACGGCCAGTGGGCCGCCTGCCGGGACCTGGAGGAGGAGACCGTCTTGAAGCGCATCGCAAACGGCGACCGGTGGATCGTCCGCATGCGCAGCGGCGGCAGGCTGGGGGTCAGCCGGGTCTACCACGATATGATCCGCGGCGATATCTCCATGCAGGAAAACATCCTGGACGCCGTCATCATTAAGGGAGACGGCCTGCCAACGTACCACTTTGCCCATGTGGTGGACGATCACCTGATGCGGACCACCGACGTCATCCGTGCGGATGAATGGATCGCCTCCATCCCCCTTCATGTGGAGATGTTTGAGATGCTGGGCTTCCCGGTCCCCCGCTATACCCATCTGAGTCCCATTATGAAGAACGAGGCCAAAGAGGACGGCGAGGGAGTCTCCCGCCGCAAGCTGAGCAAGCGGAAGGACCCGGAGGCGCGGGTCGGTTATTATGACGAGGCCGGCTATCCCATCTCCGCCGTTCTGGACTACCTGCTGACCATCGGAAGCGCGGATTATGAGCCTTGGCGCGAGGAGCACATGGACGCATCCATTTTCGAGTTTAATCTGGACCTGTCCAAAAGCGGCGCGGCCGGGGCCCTGTTTGACTTTGACAAGCTGAACAACGTGGCGAAAAAGCGCGTGGGCCATATGTCGGAGGAGCAGATATTTGCTTCCGTTTCCGCCTGGGCCGAGCGGTATGACGCCAAGCTGCACCAATTTATTCAGAACAATATGGACACCTTCCGCAGGTCCATCACGGTGTGGCATGAGAAACGCCTGGACGTGGCCAAGTGGTCCGACCTGATGGAAATGTATCCTTATATGTACGACCCCGCTTTTTCCGTGGACGCCGCAGACCTTCCCGCGCCGTTCCTGCCGCACAAGGAGCGTATACCGGAGATCCTTGCGGACTATCTGAGCGTGTTCGACTATGACGACGATGCCGCCGAATGGTTCAGTAAGGTGAAGGAGGTTGCCACCCGGCACAATTACTGCGTGAAGATGGGCGCTTATAAGAAGCGCCCCGAGGACTATAACGGTTCCATTGCCGATCTCTCCTCCTTCATCCGCTACGCGCTGACCGGAACCACCAATACGCCGGATCTGCATGGCATCATCCACGTGATTGGAAAGGACGCCGCCGCCGGCAGGGTGGCCGCGTTTCTGTCAAAGCTCGCAAACCGTTGATACAGGCCGACTTTCCTGACAGTCGAGTTATGTTTTGCCTCCAAAGCCTTGACTTTTTCTTGGGCAGCGGGTATGGTGAAGGTACATTCGACGAAAGGAAGCGACAGCATATGAATGAGAAGAAGCCTTTCGGGGAGTACATCCGAAAAAAACGGCTGGAGGCGGGGCTGACCCAGAAGGAGCTGGCGGAACAGCTGTTTGTCACTGAGTCCACCATCAGCAAGTGGGAGCGGGCGCTGTCCTATCCGGACGTGTCCATGGTCACGTCCATCTGTGCCGCCCTGCATATCACAGAGCACGAATTTTTCACCGCCTGCGACGACGACCAGGCCCACGCCCAGGAGGTGGCCGCGAAGCGCTGGCAGAGGATGGTCGCGGGAACCCGGCGGTTTTTTGCGGTGAGCTATGCCATCGCCATCGTCACCTGTTTTATTTGTGATTTGGCTGTGTTCCACACCCTGGACTGGTTTTGGATTGTACTGACCTCCATCGCTTTGGCGTTCTGCTTTACCAATTTGCCTTTTTTGGTGCGGAGGAACAAATTGCCCGTTTGCCTGGGGGCGGCGTCTGGGTGCCTCATCCTTCTGCTTCTGGCCTGCTGGCTCTACACCGGGGGCTGGTGGATCATCGGCGGCCTGGCCATCACTGCCGTATGCATGGTGCTGCCCTGGGGCTGGTGGGCTATGTGGCGGTTTTACGGAAAGCATCTGCCTGAGCTGTGGATGGCTCTGCTTTCGGCGTGGCTGTTCCTCCTGCTGGCAGTGATCTGGGCTTTTGCGGGCGGGGATTGGCTGTTCCGGCTGGCCTATCCGCTGGCACTTGCGGGGCTGGCCTTCTTGTGGGCGGGATTTGCCGTGGTCCGCTGGCTTCCCGCAGGGCCCTGGCTGAAGGCGGGGGTGTCCGCCCTGCTTCTCTCCTTTACCACGCCGGTATTCAACAGTCTCTGCAACTGGCTGATTGCCGATATGGGTGGTCCCCGTTTCTGGGAATATTTCTCCGTCAGCGATATGCTGGCTCGCCGGAGTGCTGGGGACGTATCCTGGGTCAACCCGTTGATTGTTCAGATTATGCTGGTGTGCTCCATTGCCTTGGTTGTGGTTGGTGCTGTGGTAGAGGTCCAGCGGAAAAAGCAGAGATGAAAGAGAGCGCCTGGCTGTCCACCGGGCGCTCTCCCCTTTTGCAGCTTTTTTGTGCTTGAAAATGAAAAATTGGTCGAGTGTAAAATGGAGTTGGATACTTAAGGAAAAGGCCCATAGTGGCTGCCCCGAGGTAAAATGGTTATTGGAAACCACCATCATTACCTGGGAGGGCAATCACTATGGACGGCCAAGATTATGCCACAGTTCAGCCAGAACGCAAGAGGGGACAGCGCTTAGGCCAGGGCAGCAGCATTTGAAAATCTCAGGGGAAGCGATATAATAGGAAATATGGAACTAGAAAAATTGAAAGCAGCCCTGGAGCAGATGGAAGATCCCCGGCAGACAAACGGAGGACAT
>CAJUQN010000069.1 GCA_910588625.1 uncultured Oscillospiraceae bacterium | reverse complement strand
TCCTCCTCCCCCAGGCGGCGGATGGCCCCGGCGTCACAGGCCAGCTCGCAGTCCTGCCGGGACATGGCCGCCGCCCACCACACCAGCGGGTCGAACCAGTACACGCACAGGCAGGCGCACCGCGCCAGCGCCCACCAGTGGTCCCGGTGGCGGTAGTGGGTCAGCTCGTGGGCCAGCACGTGGCGCAGGCGGTCCAGGTCGGTCAGGGCGGCGGGGGTGACGTACACCGCGGGCCGGAACACCCCGCACAGGCAGGGGGAGGACAGTTCCGGGGTGACGTACACCGGCAGGGAGCAGTCGGCCACCTCCACTGGGAGCGCCCGGCGCAGCTTCCGCCGCAGCTGGAAATTCACCAGCAGGAACCAGGCCGCCATCAGGGCCGTGCCGCCCAGCCAGACGGGCCGGGCGTATTTTGCCACCAGCTGGGCCAGGGTAGGCTGCTTGGCCTGGAGCTCCCGGGCCCGGCGCTCCACCTGGTCCAGGTCGGTGAAGCTGGTGGTAACGGTCGTGCTCTGCTGAATCTCGCTGAGGGCCTGGTCAAAGGCGTCCTCATAGGACATGGCCGGGAAGGGCACCGTGGTCTGCCCGATGGCCTGTGCCACCCGGGCGGGCTCCTCCGCCCGGTCCAGCAGAGCCAGAGCGCTGAACGCGCTGGGGGCCATCTCCAGCGGAACCAGCAGGCGCACCGCCAGCACCAGCCACAAAGCGTACTGTACCTGGGGCCGGAACCGCCCCCGGAGCACCCGCCGGAACGCGGCCATAGCTAAAATGAGGATAGACGATGTAATCAAGATGGCTTTCATTTTCTTCCCTCCTCGGCCTTGTCCAGAATGGCGTAAAGCTCGTCGATATCCGCCTTGCTCAGGGAGCTGCGGTCCATCAGTGAGCTGACCAGCAGGCCTACACTGCCGTGGAAGGCTCGCTCCAGCAGCGAATCGGTCTCCACCGCCGCGGCGTCCTCCCGGGCCAGGACGGCCCGGAAGATCTTCGTCCGGCCGGACAGCTCATAGGTGATGAGCCCTTTTTCCTCCATCCGCCGCACCATGGTGGTGACGGTGCTCTTGGCCCAGCCGGCGCTGTCCTTCAACAGCCCCACCAGCTCCATCAGGGTTTTGGGGCCGGGCCAGAGGCACTCCATCACCCGCCACTCGCTGGGGGAGAGGGCGTCCCGCTTCTCCTCCATGTGCTCCACCTCCTTGGTTTACTATTGTAAGCCAACCATAGCACGCGGGACTACATTTGTCAACCACTTTTCAAGGAAATTTTTTGAGACTGTAGTTTTTTTCTTGACAAAGGTGAGATCATCCAGATATGTTGCCGAGTCCGGCATTCCTGTGCTGGTTGGGGCGGTAAATGGCAGTTGGGGAGAGCCCGAATTAGAGGAAAGCGTCCCAGCCCCTGTACCCGCCGGCGCCAAGGCGCCGGCGGGCGGTTTTACTTTATGAGCCCAAATATTCCTCCAGGCACAGGCCGCTTTCGTAGATTTCCCGTGCCGCCTCCCTGCCCACGTAGCGGTAATGCCAGGGCTCGTAAATGATGCCGGTGACACCGCTCTTATCATTGGGATAGCGGAGGATGAATCCGTATTCCCAGCTGTGGGCCATAAGCCAGCGCTGGACCGGGGTGTCCTCCTGGGAGCGGTCCAGGTGCTGGTTGTTTATGTCCACAATGTCCAGCGCCAGTCCCAGCTGGTGCTCGCTGGTACCGGGGAGGGCCACCGCCTTTCCCGCCTCCTCCCGGGCCCGTTCTGGAGACAGCCCCAGGGCCAGCTGGGCGCTGAGCTCGTTCTGGTAAAGCGCCTCCTGGGTCTCCTGCGTGCGGTAGGCAGAACAGATCTTAGGGGACAGCCCCGCCGCCCGGCAGTCGTCCATCATTTCCTGTAGGTCGGGATAGCACCGCTCGTCCACATACAGCCCGTTGGACAGCTGGAGCAGGTAGACGTGCCAGTTGTTCGGCAACGGGTTCCAACGGTTGACCAGGACCAGCTTCCAGTCGCTCCGGTCCAGCGTCCGGGAGGGCTCCGGGGACGGCTCAGGGGAGGGTAAGGCGGAAGGCACAGCCGCAGACGGCCCCTCCGGAGCCTTGGGCTCCTCCGGCCGGGACGCGCTCCCCAGAGCCAGAAATGCTGCGGTCAGGAAAATCAGCGCCGCAGCTGCCAGTGGCAAAGGAGAGCGTTTCCTCCGCCGCCGGGCGGACATGGCCTGTTCTCTTTGGTACATGACAAAACACCGTCCTATGTTGGGATATCCCCATCATAGGACGGTGTTTTATCGGCCCGTCATCCGTCCAGCATCGATCCGGCATCGGTGAAGGTCATTGGCGAATTAAATTCGAAAGTCAGCTCATAGAACACGATGCGGACCTCAAAAAGCTCGCTGTGCGGCGGCTGGAGGGTCAGCACAAAGGTACTGCCCCCGATGAGCTCGCCGTCTGTGAGCGGATGGCCTCCGACCCACCCGAAATCCGTGGGGGCCGCGCCATAATAGGCCTCGCAGAATTGAACCCAGTCGGCGACCTGTTTATTGACGTAGGGGACCTTCAGCTTGCCCGACCGCCGGAAAAGGCCTCCCACCAGCTTGCCCGTGGCGTCGTCTATGACAAAATATTGGGAGCCATCCTCGCCCCAGATATAATACCAGACGATAGCCGACCGGGAGCCGTCCTCCGACAGCACCAGCAGGGGCTGTGGCGCCTCGCCGGCGAACGAGGATGACAGCGCGTATTTCCCGTCCATCAGCCCGTCCTCGACCAACTGTGTGGAGATGTCAAAGGCCGCTTTCCGGACGCCCTCCAGGTCAAGTACGGTTTCCCCTTCCCAGGAAAAGGTGCCGCAGGGTCCGCTCAGCAGGCGCAAAGCGTCCGCCGCCCCGGATTCCTCCCGCAGGGTCAGGCTCAGCACGTTCAAATCGAATTCCTCTCGGAAGCCGTCCGCCCGCTGGTCCTCCATTCGGGCGGACAGCCAGGGCATGGCCGCCCCCAGAACCACCAGGCACAGCGTGCATAGGGGCAGAAGCAAACGCCTCAAAACCTTCATCTCCGCCCTCCTCTCAGCTCCACGGTGACGCGGGCGCCCCCTGCCTCCCGGTTTTCAAAACGGATCAATCCGTGGTGGATCTCCACGATTTCCCGGCACAGGGACAGGCCCAGCCCAAAGCCCCCTTGGGCGCGGGAGCGGGCCTTATCCACCCGGTAGAAGGCGTCGGTCAGGTGGTCCAGCGCCTCGGGCGGGATGCCCCGGCCGGTATCCGACACCTGGATTTGACACCCATCCTCCAGCAGTTCCACCCGGAACGCCAGTTCCCCGCCGGATTCCATGGCTTTCTGGGCGTTGTCCGTCAGGTTCATCAGCAGGGACCACACCAAATCCGGTTCCAACAGGCAGTTCCCCCGTTCACAATCGCAGAAAATGATGATGTGCTTGGCGGCGTAGACGGGCCCCAACCGTTCCGCCAGCTCCTCCACCAGGGATCCCGGTGATACATTCGCAAAAGCGACGTTCTCCTGCTTCAAAACCAGCAGGTTCAGCAGCTTTCGGGACAAGCTCTCCAGCCGTCTGCCCTCGGAATACAGCCAGCCCGCCGCTTCAACCTGCTCCTCCTGGGTGAGGGTGCCGCTGCGGATCAGCTCGGTGTAGCCGATCAGGGAGGTCATGGGGGTTTTCATCTCATGGGCGAAGCTGCCCATGAACCGCTCCTGGCGCTCCACCGACTGGCGCAGCTCCTCGATATACCGTTCCATTTGGTCGGCCATGGCGTTGAAATCCCGGGACACCATGCCCACCTCATCGCTGGACCGCACCCGTACCCGGCTGGACAGCTTCCCTGTGGCAATGTCACGGGTGGCCCTGGACAGATCCCCCAGCGGGGCGGTGAGCACTCTCGACACCGTGTAGGACAGCGCCCCGCACAGCAGGCACATGACCCCGAACACCTGAAGATAGGTCCTTTGCTGGGCCTCCCGGGCGTCATATAGGGCGGAAACGTCCCGTGCGGTAGTCAGGTAGAGCACATCCCAGTTGGTCTGCACCGCACCGGAGAAAAACAGATAGCGCCCACCCGCCCCGTTGTCCGTCACCCAGGTGAGACAGCGACCCGGCTCCGGCTTGCCTTCACCCCAGGACAGGGAAAGAGGGGGCAGGTCAGCCTGATAGATAGTCTCCTCCTCACTGGACAGCAGGAACAGCCTCCAGGCGGTGCTGTCCTGACGGTAGAGCTGCTCCATGGTTTGGGCGATGGCCTCCCGGTCCAGGTAGGGGTCCAGGCTGTTGACGATGTTCAGCGTACCCCAGGCCATACGGTAGCTGGCGAAGGCGGCGGACTTCTCCCGCTCCAGCGAGTCCCGGAAGGAGGCGGAGATGAGCAGGCTGCCTCCCGCCCCGAACAGCACTGACATCAGGGCCAACATACAAAGGGTCATTTTCCAGTGAAACCTCAACGCTCTACCTCCAGCCGGTAGCCCACCTTGTTGACGGCCTGGAGCATACGCTCCCAACCCACCTTTTTCCGCAGACGCTGGACGTGGAGGTCCACCGCCTTGCTTCCGAATGGGTATTCTTCGCCCCACACCCGCTCATAGATGGTCTCCCGGTACATGGCCCGGCGGGGATTGCGGGCAAAGAGAAGAAGCAGCTCATACTCCGTCCTGGTGAGGGATATTTCCACCCCGTCCCGCCACACCTGCATGGAACCGGTGTCGATGGTCAGCCCGCCCACATTCAGCACCATGTCACATTTCTTGTAGCGCCTCAGCACCACGTCGATGCGGGCCAGCAGCTCTACGATCTCGAAAGGCTTGACAATATAATCCTCCGCCCCCAGCCGCAGGCCCTTCACCCGGTCCTGAACTGTCCCCTTAGCGGTCAGAAAAATGACCGGTATCTCCAGCGGGCGGATATACTCCATCAGCTCGAAGCCATCCACCTGGGGGAGCATCACGTCCAGCAGAATGAGGTCGAATTGGTTTTGCTCCAGCAGGTCCGCCGCCTGGGCGCCGTCATAGGCGCAGGTGCAACGATAGCCCTCCTTGGTCAGGGCCAGACAGATGAGATTGGAGATAGGCGCTTCATCTTCCACGATTAAAACTTCTATCACGATGGACACCTCCCGGTGGTGGATATGCTACCTCAAACCGGCATCGAAACGGCAACATCAGTATACCACATCCGGGAGAAAAATCCACCTACCGCGCCGCCTGCCCCAGCCGCGGGCCCAGCCGGGACAGCAGCTCGTTGGTGATGGTTCCGCACCGCCGGGACACCTCCTCCGCCCGGATGGTCAGCTCTCCGTTCCGCCCGATCAGAGTGGCGGTGTCGCTGGGGCGGACGCTGGAAACGTCCGTCACGTCGACGAAAAGCTGATCCATGCACATCCGCCCCACCATGGGGCAGGACTGCCCGTGAAGCAGGACCCGCCCGCCGTTCTGGGCCAGTTCCCTGGGCAGTCCGTCGGCGTAGCCAATGGACAGCACGGCCAGCCGGGTGTGGCGGTTCGCCCGGAAGGTCAGACCATAGCCCGCACCCTCGCCGGGGGATAACTCCCGCACACAGGCCACGTTCGCCCGCAGGGACAGCACAGGCCGCAACCCCGCCTCCAAGGCCACCGCCGCGCTCTCGCTTCCTACGCCGTAGAGGGCGATGCCGGCTCTTGCATAGGCGCAGGGCTGGGCGGGCAGATTCAAAATGCCGTAGCTGGCCTGAATGTGGAGCTTACCGGGGGCGAGGCCCCGTTTGCGCAGAGTGTCCGCCGTACCATAAAAGCGGTCAAGCTGGGCGTGGGTGTAGTCCAGCGCCTCCCGGTCCAGGCGGTCAGAGACGCAGAGATGGGAAAACATCCCCTCGATTTTCAGATTTTTCAACGCCCAAAGCCGGGATAGCGCATCAATATCCTCCGCCGGGGCCCCCAGGCGGTGCATCCCGGTATCGACAGCAATGTGGACCCGGAGGAGCCTGCCCGCGGCGTCAAGTGCCCTGCCGTGGGCCTCGTCCGCCACTGTCTGGACCAGTCGCCAGCGGCGCAGAAGGGGAATGCCCTCCGCCGGGGTATAGCCCAGGACCAGGATCGTTCCCCGCACCCCCGCTTTCCGCAGAGAAATACCCTCGGACATGGTTGCCACAGCGAAGGCGTTCACCCCGCTTTTTTGCAGGGAGCGGGCCACTGCCGCCGCCCCATGGCCGTAGCCGTCCGCCTTCACCACCGCCATCAGCTCACAGCCGGGGGACAGGCGGGACTGGAGCGTCTCGGCGTTGTGCCGGAGCGCGTCCAGGTCGATTTCCTTCCAGGCCCGGGACGTGGGAGAGGGGCGGATGGGCCGCACCGCGTCCAGCACCAGGGCCATCCCCAAAGTGAGAGCCAGGACGGCGAAAAAGTGGACTACGCTGTTTTCCACCAGCAGGGCCTCCAGTCTGACCACCTTGGCGCCGCCCCGCACCAGCACGATGGACCAGGGGTGGAGCAGGTAGATGAGCAGGGACACCCGCCGGGCGCGTTTGTCCTCTCCGGCGTTTTGCCCCAGCAGGAGGGAGAACAGAAACAACATGCACAAGGGCAAAGCCAAGTACATACTGTCGTGCCTCTGCCAGCCCAGTGAGCGCAGGAGAAACCCCTCGGCGGTCATGAGGGCTATGGAGGCTCCAAACCCCGCAAGGGAAGCGGATTTACTCCACCACCGTCCCAAGCCCCCCAGCAGGAGAAACAGCGGGGCCAGAAACACCCCGTTCCGGGTATAGCCGAACACGGCGAACACCGCTTGATAAAACGCCGCCGGGCCGGGAAGGCTGGAAATCAACCCATAATAACTGTCGCCCCCCAGACCGATAAGGTACAGGAGCGCCGCAATGATAAGCACAACGGGCTGTCCCAGCTTAGACAGCCCCCAGGCGATGAATACGCCTAGGATAACAGCGGGAAAATACCACAAATGGTATAGCGTCCCCTCCGCCAATATCTTCTGGATCCACTCCAGCAGGCCATAACCGCCGTTATACAGGTTCAAGGGCAGATAGAGCGCCACCGCCGCCAGATAGGTGAGGGCAGTCTTTTTTAGAAACCGCCCCGTACTTTTCCATTCGCTCCGGACGAGAAAATACCCGGTGATCATAAGAAAAAAGGGCACCGCTGTCCGCGCCAGCACCCGGCACAGCCAGAAATCCCACACGCCGCTGACGCTGGACAGCGGCCCGGTGTGAATGCACACCACCAGCACTGCCGCCGCCAGCCGGAAGCGGTCCAGGGCGGGCCGTTGAGACCGGGCGCTCATGACACCGCCTCCCACAAAGTGACGATAAAACCGCCGTCGTTGTGGCCGGATATCTGGAAACAGGCGTTGTCCGGGACCTCAAGCTCCGTCTCTCCGCCAGGGCAGGGCAGATAGGAGGCCGTCACCCGCCGTCCGTTGGGCAGGGCGCAGGTTTTGGGACCTGCCCGCAGAAAGTCCCCGTATTCCTCCAGGCAGAGGCCGTGGTCCTCCATAAGCCGGGCATGGGGCGCGCCCACATAGCGGAAATGCCACGGTTCCTCGGCAATCCCGGTAACGGCCTCCTTCTCCCGGCGGTAGCGCTGGACAAAGCCGTAATCCGCCGCCAGCCGCCGGAACTGTCCGCAAGGTCCGTTTTCCGGGAAATGAGGCCGGATGAAATCGATGTGCTCCGCTTTCTCTCCTAAGTCGATAGCAAGGCCGGTTTGATGCTCACTGCACCGGGGCAGGGCCACGTATTTCCGGGTGAACGCCTCCCCTTCCTTATCCCAGGTGTCCGCCCAGATGAAACGCTGTTCCGCCAGGCTCCGCCAGCCCGACACGGGGACGATGTCCGTCCACCCCCCCGCGGCCTGGACGCAGGCAGAGAGCAGTTGAGCGGCTTGCCGCTCCAGCAGGACATCTGGATGGAGGGCGTCCGGCGGGGCCAGCTGGGGATCAAGACTGTCGGCCAGAGGGTGGGCGGCATTCACCAAGATCAGCGGCCCCTGGGCGGTCTGGGACCGCTGTAGCTTCACCGTCCTCATGACGCAAACCCCAATTCCACCAGCTTGTCCAGCAGGGTGGAGAAGTCCAAGCCGATGCCCTTCATCATATTTGGGTAGCGGCTGTGGGAGGTAAAGCCGGGGATGGTGTTTACCTCGTTAAATACCACCCGCCCGTCCGGGGCGAGGAAAAAATCCACCCGGGCGAACACCCTGCAATCCAGGGCGCGGTATACTGTCTTCGCCGCTTCCTGGATTTCTGCCACCTTTTCCGGTGGAATCCGGGCGGGACAATGGATGGCGGAGGTTTTCAGGGTATACTTTTCGTCGAAGTTAAAAAATCCGCCGGACAGCTCTATTTCGTCTACCAATCCCACGGTCGGGTCCCCGTTGCCCAGCACGGCGCAGCCCACCTCGAAGCCGGGGACGGTCTCCTCTAGGATGACCTCCCTGTCGTGGCGGAATGCCTCTTGGACCGCGGCCGCCAACTGCTCCGGCCCGTTCACCTTGGCGATGCCATAGGACGACCCCGCCCGCACCGGCTTGACGAACAGGGGATAGCCCAGCCGGTCCGCCGCCGCGCTCAGCTCGTCCTGAGATGCCCCGGACCCAAAGACCTCCCCACGGGGGACCGCCACCCCCGCCAGCGCGGCCAGCAGGTGGGCCCGGTGCTTGTCCATGCACAGGGCGCTGGACAGGGTCCCGCACCCGATGACGGGCACCCCCGCCAGCTCCAACAGCCCCTGGACGGTCCCGTCCTCGCCATTTTTGCCGTGGAGGACAGGAAACGCTGCGTCAAAGCTCACCCGGCTCACCCGATCCCCCAGCAGCAGGAGCTGATGCCGGTCCCGGTCCGGGGCCAGGGCGCAGGGGGTGAGGACTGCCCTGTCCCGCTCCCACTCCCCGCCGCCGATGGCAGGCACCGGGCCGCGGTAGCACAGCCACTGGCCCTCCCGGGTAATGCCCACCATGAGGGGCTGATATTTATTCCGGTCCAGGTGCTCCAGCACCGCCTGGGCGGACTGAAGGGACACGCTGTGCTCGGAGGAACAGCCGCCAAACAGCACCAAAATCGTCTTTCGCATACAAAAAACCTCTTTTCCGGGCGAAAAGAACGCCCCGTTCTGTACCTCCTATGGTAGCAGAACGGGGCGCGGGGTGTTTGAAGGGTTTCCTGTGGTGTTCTTGAAAAGGTTCTGTGAAATTCTTGCGATTTTCTTGCGGCTCAGGCGATGCCCCAGGCTTTCAGGTCGAAAAAGCCCTGGCCCGTCGCCATGTTGCACAGGCCGTAGTAACCCAGCCTGGTGTCGGGGCCCCAGGCCCCTATCTTGCGGTCAGAAGGCATCCAGCCGCAGAACTGGTACATGACGGAATCCGTGTTCGGGTTGTTCATATACATCCCATAAAGCTCGTCAGTGGGGCGGTAGCCTGTGGCTTCCGGGGTGTAGAACATGAACTGTGCGCCGGGCTCCAGCGGACCCTCGCCTCCTTTTTTGTCGAAGCCGTAGGGGTTGCTGGAAATATAGTGGATGACACCCTCGTCCCACTCTGCGCCCACGGGATATTTGGTGTCCAGCGTCAGTTCTTCCAGGGTCAGTGACCAGGAGGCGTCCGTCACCTGCCTGATATCCCCAAACCGCCCGTGGAACTGGCAGACGTATTCAATCGTCATGTCGGTGTCGTGGTAATCCCCCTCAAAGGAGCCGTCCGGGTGGAGGGTCAAGAGGGTGTCCCATCCCCCCGCGCCGCTGCAAAACATCAGCTTCATGGGTACGTCGAAGGGCAGAGGGCCCTCCTCCGGGGCGGGGAGAGAGGATTGATAGAAGTCCGACGCCGCCTGACTGAGCTGGGCCAGCGTCAGGGCCGCGTTCGCCAGCACCTTGTCGGAGGGGGCGGGGAGCCTGGGCTTCCATTCTGGAATGGATATCTCCCGTTCCATCACCGCCCCGGTGGTCAGGTCCACCAGGAAGTCCCGGCTGCCAAGGGGGCCAGGGCTGTTTTCTATGTCTTCTATCACGTGCATCCGGAGCTGGCCGTCCTGAAATTCGGCTTCCACACTGCTGTAAACGTCCGAAAACGCATAGCCCAGGAACCGGGGTTCGGAGATGGACAGGGACGGCTCTGTCATACCGCCGTTGTTGTGGTCCGTCCGGCTGGCGCGCCACCGCGCGTATTGGCAGTCCAGCCCGGCGATGTTCACCGACAGGCCGTACTCGTCCATGGTGAAGGTACAGGCGCTGAGGTCAATGGCCGGGGCGTCAGACTGGGCGGGGGCGTCAGACTGGGCGGGGACGTCATCCAGATTCTTGAGGGTGAGCGCGTGCCACTTCACGTCCGGCTTGGCGCGGTGGGCCTCCAGCGCCTGTTCAAATTCCGCTTCGTCCAGCTCCTGGTCGATGACCATGAAGCTCTCCAAGTCGATTTTATTCCCGGAGGCGTCCAGGCCCCGCCAGACCGCGTCGCTGTACAGCGACCAGCTCCCCGCCGCCGTGGGCCGTAGGCGGGAAATACTCCTCCAGTCATGCCCGCCCAGCGAGTCGGTGCAGACGAAGGTCCCATCGGTCTTGAGGTCGTTGAACCAGCGGTTGCGCCAGCCGTAGCTGTCGAATACCTCGCCGTGGGCCTGGCCGTCCTCCTCCCACAGCAGGAGGTAGCCCGCCATGTCTCCCGACGTGCCGCACACATAGAGCAGGACCTGGGGCGTTTCATTGCTTCCCTGACCGCCCAGCAGGTCCACCACGGCGTACCGCTGGAAGCACATATACTCGTCGCCGGGGCTGATGAGGGAAGGGACCTGGCCGATGGAGATGGGCTGCTCGTTTTTGTACAGGACGAACTTGGATGCCCCCCGAAAGACATCGGCGAACAGCTCAGGCATGGCGGCATAGAGGTCCACGGAGGCGGAGGGGCGGAACTCGTGCCAGACCACATCGGGCTTGGCGTCCAGAGCGGCCATGGCGGCTGCATAGGTCTGGTCGTCCGCGGGCTGTCCGTCCACCACAAGGCGGTAATTACCGTCTGACCCGTCCTCCCTGCTGGGCAGGGTCAGCTCATAGGTGAATGGGTGAAGCTCCATCCCGGTCTTGGTAAAGGAGACCTTGGAATATCCCTCGCCCTGCCCATCTCCCTCCGGGGGATAGACATAGTTGTCCCAGACGGTGCCGTCCCTCTTGATCAGCGACATGACCTTCGTACCGCAGAGATAGCTGTACAGTTCCCCGTCTATCTCATGGAAGATGAGGTAAAACTCGCCTTGCTGTTTGACGTACAAAACCAGCTCCTGGGCCCCGTCGCCATCAAAATCCACCGACGCGTACCGGATGATTTCATAACTGTGGCTGTAGGGGTCCAGCGCCCCGGCGATGGTGTCGAAGGTGAGGAATTTTTCCGCGTCCACGCTATAGAAGGCCGCGCCATCCAGGAGGGCCGTATACAGGTAGGGCACATCCGATGCGTAGTTGTTATAGTAATCCTCCCCCGCCGTCAGCAGCTTGGCGGCAATACGGGCGGCTTTCACCGCCTCCTCCTCAGAGATGGATTTGGGATACATCCGGACCTCTTTGTCAGCCAGCGCGCCCTCAAAGGTGGGCGCCTCCATGGAAATGACCTCCCCCCGGTCCAAGTCCACAGCGAATTCCCACCAGCCGGAGGGCATATAGCTGCTGAGCAGGGCTGTCATTTCGGTGGTCAGAACGACCTTCGTGTGGCCCTCGTCCGACCATCCGGCGGTGAGCTGCCCCTCGATCGTGTCGGCGAAGGGCGGATACACCATGTACACGTGCCCGTAGGGGAATTTTTTCGTCATCATCCCGCGCCAGGGAGGCTCCCAGAAGGCCCCGCGGGGCAGCTCCACGCCATCCACGAAGCCGTCCATGCGGACATAGGAATTGCCGTCGCTGTCGGTTTTCAAGGAAAAGGTCAAGTTGGCGGTGACGCTGGATGGGTCCCAGGGGTCCGGGTCAGGAGTCTTTTCTGCCTGTCCAAAGGCGCACACGCAGGCCAGCGACGCGGCGATCACCGCCGCCACCGCCGCCCAGAGCCAGCGTTTGGGCGCGCGGGCAATGCGGGTCACCCGGTCAAAGACGCTCTTCTGCCCCCCGGTCATGGTGGTGGCGCACCGGAGCAGGTCCCCAGGCCGGGGCTTCTCCGTGATGAGGGCCACCAGGGTGCGGCCATAGGCGAAGCGCTCGCCGTCTCCCAGGCGCTTCAGCGCCCCCTCGTCACAGGCCAGCTCGCAGTCCCGGCGGCTGAGCACCACCGCCAGCCACACCAGCGGATTCCACCAGTGGGCGGCAAGCGCCGCGCTTCTCAGCACGTTCCACACGTGGTCCCCGTGGCGGAAATGGGTGTACTCGTGGGCCAGGATGTGGCGGAGCATGGCGGGATCCTGGGCGGTGTCCTCCGTCACATACACCGCGGGCCGAGCAAGTCCGAACAGGCACGGGGAGGGCAAGCCGTCTGCGATATACACGGGCAGGGGGCAGTCCGCCCCCACCAGCGGTACCCGGACCCGGCGCAGGCGCAGGGCAAAGGTCAGGTTAGAAATCAGAAATGCTGCCGTCATCACCAGCGCCCCGGCCAGCCAGAGCCAGCCCAAAACGGTCCCAATTTGCATGATATCCAGGATGACGGCCATAGGCTGGGCGGGAGTGTTGTAGTTCGTCACCACGCCGCCGAGCGCCGGTCCCACGATGGCGGGCGCCCCCACCGGCTCCCCTTGAACATCCGGGAAGGCGGCCTCGGGGGCGGCGCTCACAGCGGGGACAGGGGGCGCCCGGTCCAGTTCCGGCGCCACCGCCGGAACTGGGAGAGTGAACAATTGCAGCGGCGCCAGCAGCCGGACCAACACCACCGCCCACAGGGCATATTTCAGCCCGGCGCTGATGCGCTTCCCCAACAGGGCCCGCAGGGCCAGCACCGCCAAAATCAGCAGCGAGGCGGTGGCCACCCACTCAAGCAAAAGCTGTATCATCCTTTCGCCTCCTTCTCCGCGTCGTCCAGGATGGCCCGGAGCTGGGCGATCTGGTCCAAGCTCAGCCCCTCCTGCCTGCTCATGGCGCTCATCATCATGCCCACGCTGCCCTGATATACCCGGTCCAGAAAGCTGTGGGTCTCGGCGATGGCGGCCTGGTCCCGCTCCACCAACGGGACATAGGCCTTCCCCCGCCCCGCCTGCTGGCGCCGCACCAGCCCTTTGGCCTCCATGCGATGCAGAATGGTAATGGTGGTGCTCCTGGCCCAGCCCACGGTCTGCTCCAGCTCGCCGGACAGCTGCATCACTGTCTTGGGGCTGTGCTCCCATAGGCAGTTGAGGATGTTCCACTCACTGGCGGTTAGCTTATTGTCCTCCATGCTCCACTCCTCCTGTCTACTTTGTAGACATATCATAACACGCTTAGTCTACAATGTCAACAAAAAAAATTACAGTGTGGTGACAAAGCTGGACGCCTTATTTGCCCAAGTAGTGAAGATACACGTCCTCCATGTTGGGAGCCGCCGGGACCGCGTCCGGATGGGGAGCACCGTCAGAAATGAGCCGTAAAACGCTCTCCCCCTCCTGGGTTGGCCTGGAGTTTTTGTGCTTCTGTGAAATGGATGTAGGGCATTTGGATACCTCCTGTGCAATTGATTTCCAGTAAAAAACATGGTAAAATTGTTGAGCACTCAAACAAAAAAGGCGGTGCTGTGCTGTGGTTGATAAGCTGTTTGAAGTACTGTGCACATTGGACGAGGTGGAAGCCCGCGCCCTAGGCGGCTCCCGCGCCGGGGAACACTTTGACCAGGCTTCCGATTATGATGTGTACCTCTACTGCCGGGGGCCGATTCCGGAGGAGATACGGCGGACCATCCTGTCCCGGTATTGTTCCGTCATGGAGATCGGCAACCACTTCTGGGAGTACGAGGACAACTGCCGCCTAAACAACGGTGTTGATATCGACCTGCTCTACCGGGATTTAGCTGCCTTTACCGCCGATGTGGCGGAGGTGGTGGAGCGGTTCCAGCCCCGCAACGCCTACACCACCTGTATGTGGCACAATCTGCTCACCTGCAAGGTGGTCTATGACCGGGATGGCCGTCTGGCCCAGGCGAAGGAGCGTTTTTCCGTGCCCTATCCCCGCCAGCTGAAGAAGAACATCCTGGCCCGCGGCAATCTTCTTCTCCTGAATCTTCCGCCTGAGCTTGCTGTCCACAGCCGCTTGTATCCCGGCCACGGGCTGCGGGCGCTGCTCCTGGAAAATGCGGCCCATGTGGTATAGGAGCGAGGCAGAGGAGGAGACGATGGAGCCGTACACCCTGTCCAGAAAAAATTGGGCATACTGGTTTCCCGTCTCGGCGCACTCCGTAAGGAGTTCCAATGTCCGCTCCATATCTTTGGGCACTGTGTCTGTCCCGCTCAGCAGGAGCTTTCCCAGTTGGTATTTGCAAAACGGGTTGCCGCCCTGTGCGGCCTTTTCCAACCAGGGCAGCGCGGCAGCCTCATCCCGCTCCGTACCTACCCCGTGGAAGAGCATCCAACCGATGCGGTACTGGAGCCGGTCATCTGGGGACCTGTCCGCCATGACCTGGAACCCAAGGAATACCTGACGGAAATACCATGCGGCACGGTCACTGTCCACCTCACCCCCAACCCGTCCCGATAGAGCTTCCCCAGCTCATTGGCGGCGTAGGGGAAGCCGGACTTGCCATCGGCGCTGTAGCACACCATGTGGCAATGCGGATGGTGGCCCTCGTCATGGAAAGCGGCATACCAGCGGAACTGGTTCAGCGGGATCCCCATAGCCTAAGAGCCTGTTTAAAATCTTTTGACAAAAATGGCGGAGTGGGAGATAATAGGAAAAAACAAGCGGGAGCTGGGGAAAATGCATCAATATCCAAGTGATATCAGCCGGGAAGAATATAAGCTGATCCGGGAGGATTTGGAAGGGGCAAAGAAAACAACCCGGCCCCGAAAATATGATTTGTATGATGTGTTTTGTGCAGTGCTGTACGTAATCCAGGGTGGAATACAATGGCGGATGCTGCCCAGTGATTATCCCAAATGGCAGAGTGTGTATTACCATTTCCGTGTTTGGTCGGAGAAGGACGAAACGGGGGTCAGCATTCTGCACACTTTGCGCGTCAACGATTCCAAAGGTGGTCTTATCCCGCCTCAGGTCTTCGTTCCGTA
>CAJUQN010000068.1 GCA_910588625.1 uncultured Oscillospiraceae bacterium | reverse complement strand
TAGTCACTAAGCTCGTCAACAGCATCATGCTGGACGGCAAGAAGGGCGTAGCCCAGAAGGTCGTCTATGGTGCCTTTGACATTATCAAGGACAAGACCGGCAAAGAGCCGCTGGAAGTCTTTAACACCGCAATCGAGAACATCATGCCTTCCCTGGAGACCAAGTCCCGCCGCGTGGGCGGCTCCACTTATCAGGTCCCCATGGAGGTCCGGCCCGAGCGCCGGCAGACCCTGGGTCTGCGCTGGCTGACCAACTACTCCCGCAACCGCGGTGAGAAGACCATGAAGGAGCGCCTGGCCGGCGAGATTATGGACGCCGCCAACAATACGGGTTCCGCCGTGAAGAAGCGCGAGGACACCCATAAGATGGCCGAGGCCAACAAGGCGTTCGCCCACTACCGCTGGTAAGGACGGAGGCAAACAGAACCAATATGGCAAGAAAAGTAACTCTGGAAAACACCCGTAATATCGGCATCATGGCCCACATCGACGCCGGTAAGACCACCACTACCGAGCGTATCCTGTTTTACACCGGCGTGAACTACAAGATCGGTGAGACCCATGACGGCACCGCCACCATGGACTGGATGGCTCAGGAGCAGGAGCGCGGCATCACCATCACGTCCGCCGCCACCACCTGCTATTGGAAGGGCACCAAGGACCAGTTCCCCCAGACCCGGATCAACATCATCGACACCCCGGGCCACGTGGACTTCACCGTGGAGGTGGAGCGCTCCCTGCGCGTGCTGGACGGCTCTGTTACCGTCATGTGCGCCAAGGGCGGCGTGGAGCCCCAGTCCGAGACCGTCTGGCGTCAGGCCGACCACTACAAGGTCCCCCGGATGATCTATGTCAACAAGATGGACATCATGGGCGCCGACTTCTACCACGTGCTGGACATGATCCATGACCGGCTCAAGTGCAACGCCGTCCCCATCCAGCTGCCCATCGGCGCGGAGGAGACCTTCAAGGGGATCATCGACCTGGTGGAGATGAAGGCCGACATCTACTACGACGACCTGGGCAAGGATATGCGGGTGGAGGAGATCCCCGCCGACATGATGGAGCTGGCCCAGGAGTACCGCACCAAGCTGGTGGACGCCTGCGCGGACATTGACGAGGAGATCATGGAGCTGGCCCTGGAAGAGAAGCCCATCCCCCAGGAGATGATCCGCCGGGCCATCCGCAAGGGCACCATCGACAACCTGATGGTCCCCGTGGTGTGCGGTACCTCCTACAAGAACAAGGGCGTGCAGAAACTGCTGGACGCGATTGTGGACTATATGCCCGCCCCCACTGACATCCCCCCCATCAAGGGCGTCAACCCCGAGACCGAGGAGGAAGAGGAGCGCCCGTCCTCTGATGACGAGCCCTTCTCCGCTTTGGCCTTCAAGATTGCCACTGATCCGTTTGTGGGACGTCTGTCCTTCATCCGAGTCTATTCCGGCACGCTGAACACCGGCACCCAGGTGCTCAACTCCACCAAGAAGCAGAAGGAGCGCATCGGCCGCATCCTCCAGATGCACGCCAACCACCGGGAGGACATCGAGACCGTGTACTCCGGCGACATTGCCGCCGTCATCGGCCTGAAGAACTCCACCACCGGGGACACCCTGTGCGACGAGAAGCACCCGGTCATCCTGGAGTCCATGGAGTTCCCCGAGCCCGTCATCCGCGTGGCCATCGAGCCCAAGACCAAGGCCGGCCAGGAGAAGATGGGCATTGCTCTGATGAAGCTGGCTGAGGAGGACCCCACCTTCAAAACCTACACCGACGAGGAGACGGGCCAGACTATCATCGCCGGCATGGGTGAGCTCCACCTGGAGATCATCGTGGACCGTCTGCTGCGTGAGTACAAGGTAGAGGCCAACGTGGGTGCGCCTCAGGTCGCCTATAAGGAGACCATTAAGAATTCCGTCAAGCAGGACACCAAGTATGCCCGCCAGTCCGGCGGTAAGGGCCAGTACGGCCACGTGGTCATTGAGGTGGAGCCCAACGAACCCGGCAAGGGTTATGAGTTCCTCAACGAGATCACCGGCGGCGTGATCCCCAAGGAGTTTATCCCCGCGGTGGACGCCGGTATCCAAGGCGCCATGCAGGCCGGTGTCATGGCCGGTTATCCCGTGGTGGACGTCAAGGTCCATCTGACCTTCGGCTCCTACCACGAGGTGGACTCCTCCGAAATGGCGTTCAAGATCGCCGGTTCCATGGCCTTCAAGGAGGCCTGCCGCAAGGCCGGAGTCTGCCTGCTGGAGCCCATCATGAAGGTGTCCGTCATCGCCCCCGAGGAGTACCTGGGCAACGTCATCGGCGACATCACCAGCCGCCGCGGCCAGATCCTGGGCCAGGAGGCCCGGCCCGGCGCCCAGCAGGTGGACGCCCTGGTGCCCCTGTCCGAGATGTTCGGCTACGCCACTGACCTGCGCTCCCGCACTCAGGGCCGCGGCCAGTACACCATGGAGCCCCACAGCTACGTGGAGATCCCCAAGAATATCGCTGAAAAGATTATTGCCCAGCGCGGACGGAAGGAAGACTAAATTTATAGTTGCAATTTCCGCCGTCATAGGATAGAATAGGCCCATCAACCTATTTACACCAACCATTTTATTTAACAAGTACAAGGAGGAAAACTCAAAATGGCCAAGCAAAAGTTTGAGCGTACCAAGCCCCACGTCAACATCGGCACCATCGGCCATGTTGACCACGGCAAGACCACCCTGACCGCCGCCATTACCAAGTGGCTGGCTCTCCAGGGCCACGCCGATTACAGCGACTACTCCAGCATCGACAGCGCCCCTGAGGAGCGTGAGCGCGGCGTTACCATCAACACCGCCCACATTGAGTACGAGACCGACAACCGCCACTATGCCCACGTTGACTGCCCGGGCCACGCCGACTATATCAAGAACATGATCACCGGCGCTGCTCAGATGGACGGCGCCATCTTGGTCATCGCCGCCACCGACGGTCCCATGGCCCAGACCAAGGAGCACATCCTGCTGGCCCGTCAGGTGGGTGTGCCCGCCATCGTGGTGTTCCTGAACAAGTGCGACCAGGTGGATGATGAGGAGCTGCTGGAGCTGGTGGAGATGGAGGTCCGTGAGACCCTGTCCTTCTATGAGTTCCCCGGCGACGATATCCCCATCATCAAGGGTTCCGCTCTGAACGCCCTGACCAACGAGTCCGGCAACAAGGACGACGCCGACTTCGCCTGCATCAAGGAGCTGATGGACGCTGTTGACAGCTACATCCCCACTCCCGACCGTAAGGCTGACCTGCCCTTCCTGATGCCCGTTGAGGACGTGTTCACCATCACCGGCCGCGGCACTGTGGCCACTGGCCGTGTGGAGCGCGGCCAGCTGAAGGCGGGCGAGACCGTTGAGATCGTCGGTCTGACCGAGGAGAAGAAGAGTACCGTCGTCACCTCCATGGAGATGTTCCGCAAGACTCTGGACTACGTCGAGGCTGGCGATAACGTGGGCTGCCTGCTGCGCGGCGTCAACAAGGACGAGATCGAGCGCGGCCAGGTGCTGTGCAAGCCCAACTCCATTCACCCCCACACCAAGTTTGTGGGCCAGGTGTACGTCCTGAGCAAGGACGAGGGTGGCCGTCACACTCCGTTCTTCAACAACTATCGTCCCCAGTTCTACTTCCGTACCACCGACGTGACTGGCGTCATCACTCTGCCCGAAGGCACCGAGATGTGTATGCCTGGCGATAACGTGGACATGAATGTGGAGCTGATTACTCCGATCGCCATCGAGAAGGGCCTGCGTTTCGCTATCCGTGAGGGTGGCCGCACCGTGGGTTCCGGTGTTGTCATTGACGTGGCTGAGTAATCAATTGGCAAAATAGAAGCCAGCCGTCTCACGACGGCTGGCTTTTTTTGTTCTGATCTGATTCTTCGGAACAGGAGGGTTCCGCTCTCCAGGGGTTTACTTTCTCTCTCGCGCGAGAAAGTAAGAAAAGAGTGCGCCTAGCGAACGCAGCGGGCGGAGCCCATGTTATAGTGAATCGGCCCCCGCTTCCAGTCCTTGCTCTAATTGGCGCAGGCGCTCAAAACACTGCTTGGACCAAAACCATGTAAAGAATAGTGCCGCCTACGATGGAAAGCATATTATTCTTTTTCCAAACGTGGAGAATGACAACCGTTAAACCTGCAATCAGACCGGGAGCCCACCCGTTAACCGCCACAAAACTGGTGGCGCGATAGCAATAAATGATTAGCATCGCAATAACCGCCGGAGGCAAGAATCTGCCCAAATAAAGCACGACCTTCGGCGGTTCTCCGCCTCGTCCAAATAGCAGGAAAGGCAGGGCGCGGGTGAGGAACGTGACAACGGCCATGACAGCAACCAAAGCGGCAATTTGCATCGCAGTCACTGTGCCTCGCCTCCTTTCGCCAGTATTTCGGGAGCTTCCAGCCTGGTCCGCATGAGAAGCAGCCCCGCCACCAGGATAACCAGCGCGGGAATGAGAAACCGTCCATTGTCCGGTCCGAAAATCAACAGGCAGGCCAGCGTCCCCGATGCCCCCAGAAACACTGGAGTATGCCGCTCATTGGACTGCCACTGCTCCACGGCGATGACCAAAAACAGCGCCGTCATGGCAAAGTCGATGCCCTCTGTGTTGATGGTGATGAGCGCCCCCGCTGCCGCGCCGATGATGGACCCGGCAATCCAATACAGGTGATCCAGCAGGGCGATGGAGAAGTAAAAATCCTTTTCATTGACTCCCTCCGGCGCCTGGACGCCTGCCAGCAAGGCATAGGTCTCGTCGGTAAGGGAAAAGATCATGTACAGCTTCCGCCAGCCCATGCCCTGAAACTTTTCCAGCATAGACAGCCCGTATACCAGATGGCGGAAGTTGAGGATGAGCGTGAGAAAGGCCGCGTCCGCCAGCGGAGCGGCAGCGGCCAGCAGCTGCACCCCCAGGTATTGCCCGCTGCCCGCATAGATGCTCACCGACATGATGGCCGACCAGATGGGGTGAAAGTTCGCCGCCGACAGCATCCAGCCGAACACGATGCCGATGGACAAATAGCCCATAAGTACCGGAACGGTGTGAGGGAAGGCGGCGGCCAAAGATTTTCGGTTCATTGGTATCACATCCTCGTGGAAACGCGCTAAAGTGTTAAATAGACAATATTATTATAGCGACAAGTTTCGCCCTTGGCAAGGGTGTGGTTTTACAGATTGTTCATTGTATTCCTGAAAGGTTTTGGCTATAATATTTTCCAATATCATCAGGTGGGTCGGGTCAGAGACCGCCGGAAATATGTGGAGCGTGATCTGCTATGAAAAAGCTGCTGTACATCTATAACCCTGCCGCCGGGCGCAAGACTGCGAAAATTAACCTCTCTGACGTGTTGGAGGTGTTTGCCCGTCAGGGCTATGAGATCACAGTCCGCCCCACCCAGGAGCGGGGGGACGCTACTGCCGCTGCCCGTGATCTGGGGGCGAACTTTAACCGTGTGGTCTGCTGTGGCGGGGATGGCACCTTGAACGAGACGGTCCGGGGCATTCTGGAGCTGCCCAGGGAAAAGAGGCCCATCGTGGGCTATATTCCGGCTGGGACCACGAATGATTTTTCCCGTACATTAGAGCTGCCGAAAACTGTGCCGGAGCTGGCAGAGGTGGCGGGAGAGGGCGTGCCCCAGATCATCGACGTAGGTGAGGCCGAGGACAACCCCTTCACCTATGTGGCCGCCTTTGGGCTGTTTACCGACGTGTCCTATTCCACGCCCCAGGTGAGCAAGAATCTGCTGGGCCACTTTGCCTATGTGCTGGAGGGCATGGGCAAGCTGGCCAACATTCCCAGCTATCACATGAAGGTGGTCTCTGACGAAGGTCACGAGGTGGAGGGCGACTTCATTTATGGTATGGTAGGCAACACGGTGTCGGTGGGGGGATTGGTAAACCTGCCCCGGGACAAGGTACTGCTGGACGACGGCCGTTTTGAGGTCATCCTCATTCGCCAGCCCAAGAGTGCCAAGGATTGGCAGTCCATTCTAACTGCTCTGACCACTTTGAAGCCGTCGGAGGATGGCGTAGTGACTGGCTTTGTGGCCGGGAACATCACCTTTACCTGCGGCCAGCCTGTGGCCTGGACGGTAGACGGAGAATTTGGCGGCGAGCAGGCTGTCACCCACGTTAAAAACCTTCCGAAAGCCCTGACCATGGCCTGCGGCGCCCCAGCGGAGGGATAAGGGCGTTCCCTTTTCTTGTAAGAAAAAGGAACCGAAAAAGAACTTTTGGACCGCTGCGGAGATGATTTGACTTTGTAAAGTCTCTGCCCGGTAACGAAACATTCAATAGATAAAGGCCCGGCGGAATCCTCCGCCGGGCTTTTTTGTGGTTATTCTGTGTCTGGGAAGATATATTTGAAATAGTCCTCCTGGATGGTGAGCTTGGAGTAGTTTACTTTGGCGGCCACCAGGCGGTGGACCCGTTTCACATAGTCCTCCTGATCCTCCAGCTTGATGCCCTCGTTGGGGGTAAAGGTCTTGGTGGAGCACTCATAGGTCCCGGCAGGGGTGATCCAGGCGTTGCCCTGACCCTTGTTGGCGAACACCACCACGGGGATGGCGTTGGAGTACTGATCGGGCTTATAATTTGTGGCGAAGATGTCCCGACCGGAGTAGAGGCGAGAATCATAGTCCAAGCCAAACAGGTTGCACATGGTGGGTACGATGTCAATGGAGGAGCAGGGGGTATCCACTTCGATGGGTTCCTTGATAGCCCCGGACCACATCAGCAGGGTGTTGCGGTAGCGGGAGGTGTCGTTCTCACTGTCCGCAAAGCCCCGCAGCTCGTTGTAATAGTCGGCGCCGGACTTTTCGTCCACCAGCATATATGGGTAGTGGTCGCCGGTCATGACGATGAGGGTGTCGTCAGCGATGCCCGCAGCCTCCAGCTTGTCCACCAGGCACTCCAGAGCCAGGTCCAGCTCCATATTACAGGCCAGATAGGCCTGACAGGGCTCGGATAGATCGGGGTATTTGGCTTGGACCTCGGCCTGGTGCTTCCGGGCCATGGCGTTGCCCGCCCAGGTGTAGTAGCCATGGGCGCTGATGGTCATGTAGTAGGCGTGGAAGGGAGTGCCGTTGTCTACATAGTCTTGAATATAGCTGTCGGCGGTGGCCTCGATCATCTCCAGGTCGGACCGGGGCCAGGCATTGTTGGGCAGCTCCAGCCCGCCGCCCTCGCAGCCCTGGTAGTCGTAGCCGAAGTTGGTAAGGTACTGGTCCCGCTTGTAGTAGGTATAGATGCCGTTGTGCCAGGCGGGGACGTTGTAGCCCTCCGGGGCGAACAGGTGGGCCAGAGTGATGGGCATGGAACGGTCGATGCTGGCCTGGGCAGCCAGATTGCCGTAGCTGCTGCTGACCCAGTTGGGAATGATGCCGGTGGTGACGGCGAACTCACCGCCGCAAGTGGACTGGGTCCAGTCAGGCTGATAGAAATTGTTGAACACAAAGCCCTCGTGGGTGAGCTTGTACAGGGTGGGAGTGAGTTCCTTGTCGATGGCGGGGGTAGCGAAGCCCTCGGCAGTGAGGAGGATGAGGTTTTTGCCCTTGAACATACCGGTATACTCGTTTTTCTCGGAGGGGATGACATTGTCAAAGTACTTGTGCATTCCCTGGATGGTCTCGTTGGTCTCGGCCTCTGCCAGAGCCGCAAAGTCAATATCCAGCGTGTTGGGGCCGGTGGCGGCAGGGCGCTTGGAGGGTGTGACGGAGGGGTCCGGAGTCTCATCTGGATCGGGGCTGGAGACTACGACGGGCTCGTCAATGAAATCCTCCGCCGAGGGGACAGGGGTGCCGACGACAGCATATTCCAGCTCCAGCCGCACTGAGGTCAGCAAACCGAAGTGGGGGATGGAAGAGTTGGCGGTGAACTCGTAGGTGTAATAGGTTTTTGATGGGCCCAGAGTGGAGATCAGGTAGGCGGTGAGTTGGCAGGCCACCAGCACAGTGGCCAGAATGATACGCACGGGCATATCGTGTGCCTCCTCCTGAATGATGCGGTGCCGCAGGAGAATGAAGGCCGCCATCGGGACCAGGGCCAGCAGGATAAACGGGATAAGCCCCAGGGCAACCGAGAGCACGGTGGAGCCAAAGCCTCCGGCCACATCTCCGGCCATACCGCCCATGAAGGTGACGCCGTAATAGACGCCAAAGGTGGAGCGGCAGCCCCGTTCCACGCAGAGCAGGACGGTGCCCAGCCCCAGCAGCACCCCGCCAGTGATGCGGGAGGGAGTACTCCAGGGCAGCAGATCCAGAATCAGACCCAGGAGCAACCCCGCCGCCACGGAGAAAAGCAGAGTGGGCAGCAACGCCAGGTCAAAAAAGGTGGAGTCCCGGTCGAAGGCCCGCAGTAGCAGCTCATGGTAGAGGATGGCGGCAGGGAAGAAGGCAATAGACAGCACTGGTCCGCCCACGTTCCGCCGTCCGGTGTACCCGGAGCCGCTGTATAGATAGGTGTTCATTCACGGTCACTTCCTAGGTAAATAAGGCGCAAAAGGGCACAATTCACCCATTCAGCCGCCTGTAAAGATGGTTCATATCATACCATAGTAAGGGGAAAAATGCAACGTCTCTGTCAAAAATTAAAAAATCCTTCAAGGAACACGTGTGTAACGTTAAAGCCCGCTTTGGAGCTGAGCGCCAGTGTAATAATGGGCTAAAATATCCTTCCAGCCTGTGCCGGCCTTGGCCATGGCGTTGGCGCCGTATTGGCTCATACCCACCCCGTGGCCGTAGCCAGTGACGGAGAAGGTGAACGTACCGTCGCTTTCCGTCACGTCGAAGCAGGCAGAGCGCAGGGCGAACAGGTTTCGGGCCGCGCTGCCGGAGAGGGCCACGCCGCCCAAATCCACCGACGCCACCCGTCCGGAGGCGGTGCGGGTCAGGCTTGTAAACCACCCGGAGGGCTCCCCGGACAAATCGGAATCCAGCCCAGCCTCGGCGACGGTCTTTTTCACCTGGTCGGCGGTAAGGGTGACAGTGGAGTGGTAATTGGGCACCTCGTCCCCCTCGGGACTGTCCACCGAAACCAGGTAGGGCAGTGCTTTGCCCCACACTGCCTCCGAGTTCTCCGTGGCCCCGGAGGCAGAGGAGAAGAACACCGCCTGGATGGGGGCGCCGTCATAGGTCAGCACCTGTCCGTCGGTATCTGCCACGGCGGAGGCGACTTTTGCAGTATAGGCGGAGGCTAACCCCTCGCCCCAACGCTGGGCGGCGTCCTCTTTGGACAGGAATGCCTGACAGCAGGAGGAATCAGCACAGATGTCCGCCCCGTCTGCCGCGTGGTTTTTGGCCTGGAGCTTCCATAAACTGTAGGTTCGCGCGCACACTGTCTGGGCCCGGAGGGCCTCCGGCTCGAAGGAGGCGGGCATCTCCGCTGCTACCACGCACCACAGGTAATCGGTCATGGTCATTTCGGCCACCTGGCCGTCCCGGCCCAGCACCCGCAGGGTCTGGGCGCTGTCCCACTCCCCAGGGGAGGGCTCAGGTACCGCCGCCGGAGTGGGGACGGCGGGCAGGGTGAGCAGTCCGGGGGTGGGCTGGGCCTCCGCCGCCACGGGAGCGTCCCCCAAGGCCGCGAGGGGTAGAAGAAGCAGGGCCGCGCTCAGCGCCAGCCCCGTCAGGAAGGGGGCGCGGATGGCTTTCCAGGTGTCCAGATTTCGCAAGTTAAGCACCTCGATTATTCAAAATTCGGAAGAATACACGGGAAAACCCTTGATTTTACAAGGCCCTGTCGGCACAAATTTGCATTGACGGGGCTTGAAAACTGCGTTATAATAATATTTTAAGAGGAATACACAAACGGACACCCCAAAGGAGGCGGCTCATGTTGAGTATGGACATTTACCAGACACTGATCGAAGCGCGGAAGAAGGCAATGGAGCAGTATAACTCATCGGTGGATTTCATTCAAGGGATATGCGGGGAATTTGAGAGATATACCCAGATTTCCCCCCGCTACTATGAAAAATACGACGTAAAACGGGGTCTGCGCAACCACGACGGCACAGGCGTCATGGCCGGCGTCACCCTCATCGGCAACGTGAAGGGCTACGTGATGGAGGATGGCGAAAAGACGCCCGCCCCCGGCCGCCTGCTCTACCGGGGCATCAACGTGGAGGACCTCATCAACGGGTTTGTCTCGGAGGACCGGTTCGGCTTTGAGGAGACGGCCTATCTGCTGATGTTCGGTGGCCTGCCCACAACAGCGGAGCTGAAGCAGTTCCAGGAGATGCTGGCCTTTTTCCGGGACCTCCCCCACAATTTCACCGAGGACATGATTCTCACCGCGCCCAGCCACGATATCATGAACAAGCTGGCCCGGTCGGTGCTGGCGCTGTACTCCTACGACCCGGACCCGGACAACAACACCCTGCCGGTGGAGATGCTCCAGGCCCTGCGGCTCATCGCCCGGTTCCCGGTGATCGTGGCCCACGCCTTTGCCGCCAAGAAGCACTATTTCGATCGGGAATCCCTTTACTTACACCGGCCCCAGCCGGAGCTGTCCGTGGCGGAAAATTTCCTCTACTCCGTCCGCCACGACAATCAGTTTACCAAGGAGGAGGCCCGCCTGCTGGACCTGTGCCTGGTTCTCCACATGGAGCACGGCGGCGGCAATAACTCGGCCTTTGCCTGCCGGGTGCTGTCTTCCTCCGGGACGGACATCTATTCCGCCATTGCCGCGGCGGTAGGTTCCCTGAAGGGCCCCAAGCACGGCGGCGCCAATATGCGGGTCATGAAGATGTTCGACGAAATCGAGGCCAACGTGAAGGACTGGAAGGACGACGGGGAGGTGTCCGCCTACCTGACCAAAATTTTGAAGAAGGAGGCCGGGGACGGCTCCGGGCTGATTTACGGCATGGGCCATGCCGTCTACACCATGTCCGACCCCAGGGCGGTTATCCTCAAGCAGTTTGCCAAGGATATGGCCGGGAAGAAGGGGATGCTGGACGAGTTCGAGTTGTTCGAGACGGTGGAGCGGCTTACCCCGGACCTGTTCCACTCCGTCACCGGCCAGGAGAAGGCCATGTGCGCCAACGTGGATATGTACTCCGGACTGGTGTACAAGATGATGAACATTCCTCCCGAGCTGTACACGCCGCTGTTCGCCATCGCCCGTATCGTGGGATGGTGCGCCCACCGGGTGGAGGAGGTCTACAACCCCTATGGCCGCATCATCCGCCCGGCCTACAAGGCGGTGTGCCCCAAGCGCTCCTTCGTGCCGCTGGAGGAGAGAGGTTAAGCGCTTCATATTGCAAAAAATGCCCGCCCCGCCTGGATTCAGGCGGGGCGGGTTTTTATGCTCGTATATCCGTGCCAAAATCACTTTCCTCGGGCGTTCTGACCTCAAAGCCGCTGTCGGAGTAGAGGACGCCGAACCACAGATAGCCCACCTCCGGGCTAGTGGTGGTTCCGTCGGTCAGGGCCACACTGGCACGGTAGAAAAGGCCCCGCGGGACGAGCATCCCATTGATGCTGCCAGGCGTTACCTGCATACGTAGGGGCTGGCCGGCCGCCAGCTCCTCACAGCCCGCGAAGAAATCGCTGGACAGGGTGGTATGGAGGGAAACGTAGCGGCGGCTGTCCCCCTCGCCCCAGGGGAAGGTCATGGTCAGGCCGCCCGTGGCCGGGTTATAGGCGGCCACACTGGACAGGCTGATATTGGGGTACACCTCCGTCTCTATGTCGGGGAGGGAAGAGCCCACCAGCGCTCCGTCCACAATATCATAGACGGTGAAGGGGTAGGAGCCGTCCTCGTGCCCGTAGAACAGCGCTTCGGGCTGTCCATCCTCGTCGAAGTCCTCCAGCCAGGGGCGGTCGCCGTAGGAGATGTCCGGCCCCACCGGGAAGGCCTGCCCCTGCCAGGTCAGCTGGAAGCGGTCCCCGGCGGACAGGAGCTGCATCCCGTCCAGCTCAGCGATGACCTCGGGTTCCGGGATGGGCGTGGGCTCCGGCGGGGTGGGCAGCGGAGGCGCGTCCGGGTTGGGGATACGCCGGTCATAGAACTGGAGAAGGCCGTTGTCCGTGTGGGCGCTGTGGATCTCGTCGAACCGCCAGCCCTGCTCTGTCCGCGCCATGCGCATGGGGTATTCGATGGTGTACTCCCAGCCGGCTTCCAGCCGGGCGTCCCGGTCCTCAAAGCTCTCGCCCTCCATGGGGTAGGGCTCAGAATAATAGCCCGTCATGATAAAGTCAATGGCGTCATCGGTCTGGGACACCAGCTGGAACGTCTCGGGGAAGTTGGGGTTGTAGCCGTAGCTGCCCCGGGCGGCGGGCTGGTAGAACAGAATCCCTTCCCGGTTAATGTAGGTGTCCCTGCCGTCCACACTGCTGTTCCGCTCCTCCCAGAACCGCTGGGTGAACACCGACAGCACAGCCTCCTCAAAGTCGGCCCAGTTGGAATACAATCCGGTAGCGGGGACATAGGAGGCTCCCTCCGGCCCGGACGGGTCCTGATAGTCATACTGGAAGCCGTTATTGTCCGGCCAGTCATCCACGGCCTCGGTGTTGGCCCCGAAGATGTGGCCGTACATGGTGAGGGCCTGCCGGTAAAGCTCCTGCTGGTCCGCGTCCAGGAAGTCGGGGACGGGGCCAGCCACGACGTAATCGTCCAGGGGGATGGGCGCCCGGATGGCGGGGGCCTTTACCTGACCGTCCTTGTAGGTGTACCAGGTCACGCCGGGCTTGGCGCTTAGAGCGGACATGGCGGCGTCAAACTCCTCGCGGGTGGCGGAGCGGTTGTCCACAAAATAGACCTCTTTGAGTTCGTTGTTTTCATCATAAACGCCGTCGCAGTAGGTGATTTCGTTGAGGGAAAAATCGCTGTCCGTGAAGCGCAGGGAGGCGTATCCGTTGTGCATGGCACTGCCGGAAAAACGGAAGGTGCCGTCTGTTTTGATATCGGTAAAGGAGCGGTAGGAGGGGCTGCAGACATAGACGTCGTCCCCGGTGCGGTGCAGGACCAGGTAGCCCAGGGTGGAAATGCGCTCCAGCGAGTCGTCCCCGTCGATGGAGGGCCAGAGGACCAGCTCGCTGATACCGTCCCGGTTCAGGTCCACAATGGCGAACTTGGACAGTGTGATGGAGTCAAACGGAGCGTCAGGGGAATAGGCCCCGTTCAGCAGGTCGATGTTCACCACGCCTCCGCCCTCCATGCTGGTGAAGTGCCGGCGTCCGGACAGCACCTCCTCCATCCAGGGGTCCAGCAGGCTGTCCCCGCTCTGGGATTCGGAGGCGTCCGGGTCCGGGTCACTCTGGGCGGAAACCGGGTCGGTGAGCAGGCACACCGCCGCCATAATGGCCATAATGACGCTGACCACCACAATCCAAAGGGCGGGGCGGCGGTAGTGGAGCACGTTCTGGATGCGCCCCTTGGCGTCGCCCTCGTCAAAGGCCAGGGGGCAGGGGGCGGGCACCCGCCCGTTGGTGGCCAGGGACAGCAGGGTGGCGGAGTAATCCGCCTTGACCCGTGGGCCCAGCTGGCGGATGACGGCCTCGTCACAGGCGGCCTCGATGTCCCGACTCATGAGGATGAAGGCCAGCCAAACCGCCGGATTGAACCAGTGCAGGGCCAGGGCCACCCAGCAGATGGGCTTGACGATGTGGTCCAGCCGCCGCAGGTGGGCCCGCTCGTGGCACAGGATGAACTGCCGGGGCATCCCCCACAGTCCGGCGGGCAGGTAGATGCGGGGCCGGAGTATGCCCAGGATAAAAGGGGAGCCGATGGAGGGGTGTTCCCAGGCGCCGTCCTCGGCCCGGATGGCGTCATAGAGGCGGCTTTTCAGGCTCAGGTAGGAGACCAGGGCGTAGAGGCACATGGCCGCCGCGCCCGCCAGCCAAACCGCCGCCAGGATACCCTGCCAGGGGAAGGAGTCTGGCGCCTGGGGCTGAGCGCTGGGGTCCACTCCGCCGGGGACGGAGAGAATGGGGAAGATGGAAACGGCGTCGGCGCTGGGGGCGGTCTGCCCGTGGGAGACCTGGTCGAGTGTGACGCCAGGGGTCTGGACCGGAGCGGGGGTGGAGGTTTGCGCGGGGGCGGCGGAGGGTTCCACGCCCGCCAGCTTGGCGGGCAGACCCTGGACCGCCTGGACCCGCTCCTCGTCCGGGAGGATGGAAAACGGGCTTTCCAGGTTCACGGGAATCAGCAGGCGGGCGAATACCACCAGCCACAGCAGGCACAGCACCTGCTTCGGGGCCCGCTTTTTCAGGACGAGGCGCAGGAGGACCACCAGGGCGGTGACATAGGCGGCGGTGAGGCTCATCTCCCACAGGGGAGTCAGAGAGCCGAACAGGGAATTGAGCAGCGCGGTCATTGGGCATCCCCCTCTCTATAACGGTCAATGATGGCTTTCAGCTCGTCGGCTTCGGCGTCGGAAATGGTACGGCCCCCCATGAAGTGGGCCAGGAAGGAGGGCAGGGAGCCCTCAAAGGTCCGCTCCACCACGGCCCGGCTCTCCTCCCGGAGGACTGCATCCTTGGGGATGGCGGCGGTGACGATGGTGTTTTCGTTGCGGAGCACACCCCGGTCCACCAGCTTTTTCAGTACGGTGTAGGTGGTGGATTTTTTCCAGCCCAGCTGTTTGGCGCACAGCTCCACCAGCTTGCCGGAGGGTAAAGGCTCGTTGTCCCACACGATGCAGGCGAAGCGGTATTCGCCCTCGGCTAATCTCAGATTGTCCATTGGAACACCTCCTTATCGGTCTATTGTTATCGACCTTAACGATAGTCTATCACGGTAGACCCGGTGTGTCAATACCTGTTTGGAAAATTTTGCAGAAAAGTTGGAACGGGGCGCTCCAGACGGAAAGTGGGCCGGATTGCCCCTTGCATTGACCAATGTCATTAAGTTGGTGGTTCAAGGAAGAACCGGCGGAGCTTGCGGGATTTTCAAGGAGTGATCTGGGATGATTTTCCAGCGACTGGGCAACAAAAGCAGACGGAGACAACTCCGTCTAAAGAAAGATATGAGGAAACAGTCAGCGCGCGGAAGCGTAGCAGGCGGAAATGCGGTTATCGGTGATTTTTGGCCTTGGAGCGGTGCGGCCAGGGCGGATGGGAAGCAGCTTTCGCCGGAGGATGGGGAGCGGATCGGCGGCGGAGCGGCGCAGGAAGGCGCAGCAGGCAAAGACAGCGTCGGAGAAATTGACATGGC
>CAJUQN010000067.1 GCA_910588625.1 uncultured Oscillospiraceae bacterium | reverse complement strand
TGGAATCCAGCAGATACTTGTACTGCGGGTGCTTGGTAATGTCAAACTTGTCGGAAAAGAACGGCCTTACGCCCTGCACCTGCAAGATGCACTTGCCGCCGTCCATCACCGCCAGCTCATCGGTGGACATCAATTCTTTACCAAGTTTTTGGTAATTGACGCCCATGCTTCGCTGGCTCCCTCTGGTGTCAGAGGTGTTGTAAAGGTCGATTGTTTCCTTCCCCAAAGTTTCGGAAATCTCCTTTAAGGTGCTTCTTTCCTTGCCTCCGAGGAACAAAACGCAGGAGCAGTTGCCGATAATGGTTTCTGCATGGTCCTTGTAGACCGCCTTGAGCTGGCTCTGCGTCTGCACTACGATATGGGCGGAAATTTCGCGGGAGCGAATAACGCTGATAAGGTGCTGAAAGTTGGGAATCTTCTGATTGGCGAACTCATCCAACAGGCAGGTGACGTGGGTTTTCAATGCGCCGCCGTTCTCTAAAGCCTTGTCGCACAGGACGTTGAACATCTGCGTGTAGACCATGGCTGAGATGAAGTTAAACGTCATATCCGTATCGGACACGATGCAGAACAGCGCTGTTTTCCTGTCCCCGATCTTGTCCAGCTCTAGATCATCGCCCTCCATAAGCTGGCGGACCTCCTTAATATCAAAGGGAGCCATCCGAGCGCCGCAGGAAATCAGGATGGACTTCGCTGTCTTGCCAGCCGCCATTTTGTACTTGACATATTGGCGGACGGCAAAGTGTTCCGGGTCACGCTGCTGTAACTGTTCAAACATCAAATCTACTGCGTTTTTGAAGTTTTCATCATCTTCACGCACTTCCGAGGCGTTTAACATTTCCAGCAGCGTGGTCATGTTCTTTTCTTCCTCTGGGGCTTCGTACCAGATATAGGCGATAAGAGCTTGATAGTACAAGGCTTCGGCCTTGGCCCAAAAATCTTCACCGCCCTTGCTGTCCTCTCCCTTGGTATTTTCCATAATGCAATTTACCAGCTTCAAAATATCATTTTCACAGTAGATATATTTGAAGGGGTTATACCTCATGGATTGCTTAAAATTGATAGTATTGAGTATTTTTATCTCATATCCACCACGTTGGAGCATCTTACCACATTCCTCGACCACGGTGCCTTTCGGGTCCGTGACAATATACGAAGCGTTCATCTGCATGAGGTTGGGTTTAATGTGAAATCGTGTCTTTCCAGAGCCAGAACCGCCAATAACCAGAACATTTTTGTTGATATTGTATTTAGGAATCTTGTTGCGGCCCACCATGACGCGCTCAGTCTGCGTCAGGAGTATGTTCTGGTCAAACTTGGGGTCAATGAAGGGCTTAATGTCCTCTGCCGTGCCCCAGCGGGCGGAACCATATTCTACCCCGTGGCGGTACTTCTTGGCATTCTTGGCCTTGATATAGACCGCCGCCCGGATGCAGGCCGCGCCGATCAGCCCAACAAGAAGGTCCTGGGGGTGGAAGCTGGGGAGGGGATTGCCGGAAATGATCGCCCCCAGGCTGGAAATTGCCCCCATGCCCTTTGCCACCATATCCGCGCCAGCGGCCAGCCGGTAGCCCTCGCCCACGCGGTTGAAGAACCAGAACATGAGCGCATAGGGGAAGTTGAGAATCAGAAATTTTTTTAAGTCAAATTTCACAGTCCACGCTCCCCTCTGTCCCGGTCCTTGACGGTATCCTGGGTCATACTCCGTGCAACCTCCTTGAAGTGGGAGAGCGCCTGCCGTACAGACGGCTTCTCCGGGGCTTTGCGTTTCATGGTTTTAGCGGCGTATTCGGCAAAGGCGGCTTGCATAGCGTCGTCATCCCGCGCTTTGAAAAAAACGTAGTATTCGCCCTTATCCGGGTTCTTTTTCAGAGCAAAATCCACGCCGTATTTTTTCGCCACGTTCTCAAAGCTCTTGATGTTCTTCTCATTGATCTCAATGTTTTTAACGCCAACGCCCTGGCCCACAAGCTGCTTCACACTCTGTTTACCGTGGTGGATTTTCGGATTATGGGACTGCGCCAGATACTTCCGAATAGCCCATTTGAGCAGATCGGCGGTCAGCCTGCCGCCAGTCTTGCCCACCTTGATTGCCAAGGCTACGGATTTATCCCGCACTTCGTCCTGCATAGTGATCTGCCTCCTTCCTGCAAGCGGCGGCGGGCGGGGTCAGCGAGCCTCGCCGCCCTTGGGATGTTCTGACGGGGGCGGGCGCTGACCCGCTTCCCGCATTTTTTCGTGGAGCTGGCCGCGCAGAGAGGGCTTTACCGAATCAGATATTGCGGCAGGCTCCCGTCCACTCTGGACCTCTCCAATCTGTACCGGGTCCGCTTTTATCAAAGCGCCGTCCCGCAAAAGAAAGCCCTGTGTCTGGATCGCCTCCAAGGTGTCTCCCGTTACCTCGCCGTACAGCTTCAGGTCGGTGTCCACCAGCATTTGCAATGTGGCCTGCACTTCGGCGGAAATAGCCTGTCTCTGTTCCGGCGCAGCAAAATACCGCAGGACTGCGGCCTCCTTGCCCGCCTCCACAATCGCCTCTCCCACCTGAGCGTTCATATCAAACAGTTCAGCCACATCAGACCGCCATTGGGTCGCGACAAATTTCAGGGGGTTTTCCATGCGGAGTAAAATTTCAGCATTACCCGGCTCAAATTTGAAGTATTTCTTCATAAAATTGTGCGCTCCCTGCATGGCAGAGATTTCTGCACTCATGGCAATGATCTCCATCTTGTCCATGCCCAGCAGCTCCGCCCGAAAGTCAGACATATTCCGGTCCAGCCGGTCTTTCAGGGATTGGATTTGATCCACCTTCTGCTGGACATAGCCAGCCGGGTTCACCAGTGGGAATCGCTCATACGCCTTGATCGCATAGAGTATGTCGCAGATGGGAAACTCCCATGGGTGGTCCTGTTCTTTCCAGCACTCCAGCGCCACGGTCAGCGGGTCAGTAAATTGCAGCAGGGCTGTTACTTCATCGGCCAGAAAGTCATGTTCCTCCTTCAAATAGTAGTGAATTTTAGACAAGTTTTGCAGCCGGTACACATCTTCAATGTCCGGCCCGCCCTCTTTTGTGCCGACAGCGGCAGCGTGGTCCAGCAGGCATTTGTCGATCACTTTCATCAGCGGACGCTTTATCTCATAGTTCATAGAGGGTCTGCCTCCTTTTCGTGATTTTGTGTTATATGAGCGGGAAAAACTAAGGCGGGACTACCAAACGGCGGAGAAGATGATGTGTCACTTGCGCTCTGCCTTTTCCTCACGGGCAAAGCGTTCCTCCAGCCGTTCCACGCTCCAATCTTTCTTGAACTGTCCCAGGGGGCCGGGGCCGAACATGGTCCGCGCCCGGTTGTCCATATCCCGCAACCGCGCCCACAGCTCCGGGTGGTGGGTCCGCAGTTTCCGCAGCTCGTCAATGCGTTGCAGGGGACAGCACCAGCAAGAAGCACGGCGGTAAATCTTATACAGCCCGCCAAAGTCAAAGCCCCGGCTGTAACAAATCTGCAATGCCTGAGCCTCGGTGATCTTCCAGTCCACCAGAGGATAGCGATTCTGCGGATCATCTTTACATCGGTGGGCCTCGTCAGCGGCGATTCCAATATAGTGCAGGGCGTTCTTCCCCTTCTCCTGCTTCAGCCGGTTGGCCTCTTTCCGAATCAGGTGTGTTTTGCGCTGTCCAGTACACCAGCGTACCCTCATACCGGGCCAGCCATAGCCCGTCAAAGGCTGACCTTTCGCGATACGGCGCTCAATAGCCCGTTTTTGCTGCTGGGGAATCTCAAACATCATCCACTCGAAGCTGTGGGGATGGCGCAAAGTGGTGATATGGATGCCACGCTCCCGAAAAAGCAAACTGTCCAGTTTGGCAATATGTTCCTCCATTTCAGGAAATTCCATGCCGGTATCCGCATAGAGTACGCAGTCAATGGGCATTCCCTTCTCAATCATCAGGAGCAAAACGCACGAACTATCTTTTCCACCGCTCAGGCTGACAGCGTGATAAAAGTTGCCGTTTTCGTTTGTTTTCGTCAATTAAACCTCCTTAGACGCAAAAAGAAGCCCCGGAAGGAACAAGTCCTTCCGGGGCAAACGAATGATGTGTGGTTAATTGGAGTTAATAGCCCGTCCGGGGCAGTGTGGTGGATTTCCCGTAGATGTTCGTCACCCAGCGGGACACCGCCTGAATCCACTCGCCATTGTAAACGCCGCCTACATCAGCCTTATTTACAAAGGCTCCGGCAGGCAGGCCGGAACGGGCGGTGCAATAGATGTAGGGCTTTTCCACCTGGGCGAAGCCAGCGGGGGCCTGACCAAACACAAACATGATCTCGGTCACTCGCTCATTGGAGGCCAGCCCCAGGGCAACAGGAGACGCAGCCAGGGTGTAATTCCGGCTGGTGGACAGGTTATCCGCCAATGTCTGATATTCGCCGCCGTTGACCCGGTAAACGATCTTGTAATTGCCAGGGCGGTTATAGGTTCCGGTAACAACGGTATCCAGCCGCACCTCCGCAGGCAGGGTGTCCCTCCAATAGAAGCTGTCCAGACGGACATTGGAGCTGTTAGCGATGCCAGAGAACACATAGCGCACCGGCTGTCCGCCCATGACCTCCTTGGGACCGGTCTTAGTGATGGATACGCCGGTGGTCAATGCCTTGTTGGTCACTTCAAAGCGCACGATCTGGCCCTCATGCTCCAAATAAGCAGTGAGAACCGTATCGTTCACACCATAATTTGCGGGAGCCTTGACCTCCCGAATGGTGTAGCGGCCCAGGGGCAGGGGCTTGGACGCCGCCAGACCACGGCTGTCGGTTTTGATGGTATCCACCAGATTGCTGGCCTTATCGTAAATCTCGAACACGGCCCCCTCCAGCAGCGTCCCCTCCGGCAGACCGTTGGTGGGGTTGTAATCAGCGGATTTTTTTACGATCTGAATCTGCGCCGTAATGGGCGTATTCTTCCACTCCACCAGCGTGGTCTCTCCGGCAGTGACATACACGGTTTTCATCTGCGTATCGGGGATATAGCCCTCGTTTTCCAGCTCCCGCAGGTAGTAACGGCCGGAGGTGGTCAAGTTTTCAATGTAGACGTACCCGCTGTTGTCGGAAGTGTACTGGCCCACGGGGGTGTTAGCGCTGTCGTACAGCAGGAATGTTACCCCTTGGATGCCCTTCCCGGTCACGCTGTCGGTCTTATGAATCAAAATGCCGCTGAAAGCCTTGTTGGTAATGGTGACGGTTGTGGCTTTGCCGTCCTGGATGGTGAAGTAGGTGGGGGTAGCGTCCAACTCAAAACCCTTCGCCGCCTCGATCTCCACAGCGTAGTAGTCTCCGGCATCCAGGTCCAGATGGGCGCGGCCCTGCTTATCGGTGGTAATGGTATCCACCAGCGCACCGTCCATCTTCCTGATCTCAAAGGACACGCCGGGGATGCGCTTGGATTTGTCGCTCTCGGAAACCTTGATAAGCTCCAGTCCGCCCTCGGCCTTGTTGAAGAAGGTGAGACTCTGCGCGTTCCCCTGCTTGATGAGGATGGACTGCGGTGTGGTATCCAGCACATAGCCGCTGGCGGTCTTGGTTTCCTTGGCGGTGATGGTTGTGCCGGGGGTCAGATCGGTGAGAACAATGCGCCCGTTCCTATCGGTGATATACTCGCCGTTGTTCGGCCCCATAACCGCACCAGAGCTGTCGGTGACGAGGAAGGTCACACCCTGGATGGGATCGGTGGTGCCGTCCACATACTTCTGGATGGTGAGGGTTTGCTGGGGAGCGTTGTAGAAGGTGAGGGTCTGCGTGTCCTCCGGGCGCACTTCCACCGTCTGCGTCCGGGTGGCCTCGTCAATGGTGTAGCCGGGAATCGTCCTGGTTTCCTTGACCACGATAGTACCCACCACGCCGGAAATTCGGATTTCTCCGTTGGCATTGGTGGTATACAGGCCATTGCTGGACAAGTGGCCGTTGGCGGTGTCCACATAGCCGCCGCCAGCATAGGTCAGCTCAAATTCCACACCGGACAGCGGCTGCTTGGTGACGGAATCCAGCTTGCGGATTACCAGCCCACCAGCTCTCTTGTTCCAAAAGGTCAAAGACTGCGCTTCGCCTTCCTTAATGGCGATACTCTGGGGCTGGCCGTCCAGGATAAATCCATCCACCGTCTTGGTTTCTTTAGCGGTGATGGTTGTGCCGGGTGTAAGGCCGGAGATCACAATGCGCCCGTCATTATCCGTGGTATAATAGCCGTTGTTCGGCCCCACCACAGCGCCGGTGCTGTCCGTTACCAGAAACTCCACGCCAGCGAGAGGTTCATTCCTGCTGCCATCAATATACTTCTGAATTGTCAGGGTATTGGCAGGAATGTTGTAAAAGGTGAGCGTCTGTGTCTCCTGCGGATTGACCGTAACGGTCTGGCTCTCCCGGCCCGGTTCAATCGTATATCCAGACAAAGGCCGGGTTTCCTTGACTATGACTGTACCTACGATGCCAGAAATATGGATTTCGCCGTGGTCATCGGTGGTGTAAAGCCCCTTGCTGGATAGGTGCCCGTTATCGGTGTCCACATAGCCGCCGCCAGCATAGGTCAGCTCAAATTCCACACCTGCCAGCGGTTTCCCGGTCTGTTTATCCAGTTTCCGAATAATGAGAGAACCAGCGGGCTTGTTCCAGAAGGTCAGGTTCTGCGCCTTACCAGCTTCAATCCTGATGCTCTGGGGCCGTCCGTCCAGAACGTAGCCGTCCACCGTCTTGACTTCCTGTGCGGTGATAGTAGTGCCGGGTTCCAGCCCTTCCAGCACGATTTCACCGGCATTGTTGGTGTAGTAGATGCCTCCATCGGGGTTCAGAGGCTTGCCGGAGCCATCCACTACCTTAAAGGCCACGCCAGCCAAAGGCTCATTGGCGGTGCCCTCGATATATTTATGGATAGTCAACGTCATTTTCGGGTCGTTCTCGAAAGTAAGGTCATTGCCGCCAGAGCTACCGCCGCTGCTGCCAGAGCCGTTTCCGCTTCCGCCATTGACAATACTGTTTCCAGAACCGTTTTTGACAATGATGGTCTTGGGCGTGGTATCCAGCACGTATCCATCGGGGACTCTGCTCTCCGTGACAACAACGGTGCTGCCGGGAACGAGGCCCGTCACAACAACGGTGCCGTCCTTCCCCGTGACATAGCGGCCAATGATGTTCCCGTTGCCGTCCTTCACGGTAAACTCCGTATTGGGCACGGGCTTTCCGGTCACGGAGTCCAGCTTGGTCAGGGTCAGGCTGCAAAGAGGCTCATTCAAAAAAACAAGGGTCTGTGTGTCCTCCGGGTTGACGGTGACGGTCTGGGTCTGGGTGGACTGGTCGATCACATAGCCGGGAGCCGCCTTGACCTCCTTGGCAACAATAGTCCCGGTCACGCCGGAAACGCGGATTTCTCCCTTATCGTCGGTGGTATAGAGGCCATTGGAGGACAGATGCCCATTGTCATTGTCCACATAGCCGCCGGAGGCGTAGGTGAGCTGGAACTGCGCCCCGGCGATCAGATTGCCGGAAACACTGTCCTTTTTCTGGATGACCAGCGTACCAGCCCGCTTGTTCCAGAAGGTGAGCTGCTGCACCTGTCCGGCCTTAATGAGAATGTCCTGTGGAGTGCCATCGAGGACATATCCCTCCACAGTCTTGATTTCACGGGCAATCACGGTAGTTCCCGGCTCAATGCCGCCCAGAACGATCTCACCAGCCTTATCGGTGTAGTAGGTTCCGTCGTCCGGGCCAACAGCGGCCCCGGAGCCGTCCACCACCTTGAAGCACACGCCGGAAAGCGGTTCATTTTCAGTGCCCTCAATGAACTTGCGGATAATCAGGGTGGTGGCGGGTTCGTTGTCAAAAATCAGGCTGTTGGCAACGCCGGTGCGGACAACGATATTTTTCGGGGTTTCATCCTTGATATAGCCGGTGGGGGCCTTGCTCTCGGACACTACAATGGTGGCGTTGGGGGCCAGCCCGGAGACTGTCGCTGTTCCGTCCGTCCCGGTGATATACCGGCCATTGTTGGGGCCGATGGCCCGGCCCTCGCTGTCCCGGACCAGGAACTCCGCCCCTTTCAGCGGCTTCTTGGTCACAGCGTCCCGTTTGAGGATGGTCAACGTGCAGAGGGGGTCATCGTAAAAGCGGAGGGTCTGCGTATCCCCGGCGTTGACCACCACGGTCTGCGGGGTGGGGTCCGCCTGATAATTGTCCGGGGCCTTGACCTCGGACACCACATAGGTTCCGGGGAGCAGCTTGGACAGCACGATCTGGCCGCCGCGGTCGGTGGTGTACAGGCCGTTGCTGCTGGTCAGGCCCTCATTGTCCGGGGTCAGCTCCCCGTTGGCGTTGGTGATTTTGAACTGAGCGCCGGAGAGGGGCAGCTTGGTCACACTGTCGTACTTCTCCACGATCAGCCCGCCCTTGGGGGTGTTGGTGATAATGATAGTCTGCGTATCGCCGTTGGCCCCAATGACCACGTTGGTGCTGGGGCTGTCCATGACATACCCTGCCGGGGCCTTGGTTTCCGTCACCACATAGGCCCCCGGTGCGAGGTTGGTAACGCGGATTTCGCCGTTGCTGTCGGTCACAAAGAGGCCGTTCTGCGTCAATGTGGACGTGCCGATCACACCGTCCAGACCAACCTCACAGCCTGCGGCGGTAGCCACCCGGAACTCCGCGCCGGGGAGGGGTTGGCCGGTCTGACTGTCCCGCTTCTGGATAATCATGGAGCCTTTCGGCTGATTCTTAAAAGCAAGGGTGACAGTACGGCCCTCCTTGATCTGTACGGTCTGGCTCTGGGTGTCGATGATAAAACCGGCAGGGGCGCGGGTTTCCGTAACTACCACGCTCTTGCCGGGTTTCAGGCCGGGGATGCGGATTTCGCCGTTTTCATCGGTGCGGTAAATGCCGTTGCTGTCCCCGATCAGACTACCGTCCGCGTACATGATTTTGAACTCGGCATCCTGGAGTGTAATGCTGGGGTTGACGGAGCATACCTTTCTGACAAGCAAAATCCCGTCCGGGGCGTTGTCAAAGCGGACGGTAATGACACTCTGCTCCCCGCTGTCGGCCAGAAACACCGTCTCGGAGGCATTGATGATGGAATACCCGTCAGCCGGGTCTACCTCCTCCACCACATAGGTTCCACTTTGCAGCCCCGTCCAGATGGCGGTGCCGTTCTTCCCGGTCACTTTCTGCCCGATGACAGTGCCGCCCGTGCCGGAAGTGCCGCCCAGATAGCGGAGCTGGAAGGTGCATCCCGGCAGAGCCTCGTGGGTCACGCTGTCGTACTTTTCCACAATAATTCCATTCAGCGGCTCATTCTGGAAGGTCAGGGTCTTACTCTCGCCGCCGTGGATAATGACCTTTTGCGTGGTGGGTTCCTTCATCTGAAAGCCGGGGGCGGGGGCCACCTCGGTCACGGTGTACTCGCCGGGGTACATCTTCTTCCCCTGTTCATGCACCTTGATTTCGCCCCTGGCATCGGTGAAAATATACCCGTAGTCGATGGAGCCGGGGGCCTCCGCCGCCTCGCCGTTGCTGGTGTAGGTGACGTGGAACTTGGCCCCCTCAATAGGAGCGCCCGCCACGCTGTCCTCCTTAAAAATGGTCAGCTCCGGGGCCTTGTGGTTGCGGAAAACCAGCGTCTTTTCATCGCCTGGGTGCAAGGAAATTGTCTGCACACGGTCTTTATCCTTATCCGGCAGATAATAGGGCGCGGGTACAGATTTCTCCGTCACCTCATATGTGCCGGGGGCAACCCGCAGGGTAGCCTTGCCGTCCTCGCCGGTAGTCCAATCGTCCTGATAGTCCCCGTTGATAGCTTTTACGGTGAACACAGTGCCGGGGACAGGCTTACCACTGTCAGCGTCAACCTTGGAGATCGTCAGCTCCGGCTTTTTAAGATTCTCAAAAATGACTTCCTTCTCATCGCCGCCATTCAAGCTGATGGTCTGGGTTGGCTTATCACTGATACAGTACGGCTCCGGGACAGACTTCTCCGTTACGCGATAACTGCCGGGAGCAACCCGCAGCTCCACGGAGCCGCTGGCCTCGGTGGTAACTTCGTGGCGGTAATCGCCGTCAATGGCTTCCAGCAGAAACACCGTACCGGGGATGGGATTGCCCGTACCCTTTTCAATTTTGGTAATTTTCAAAAGAGGCTGTTTGAAATTATCAAAAATCAGCTCCTTATTGTCACCAGCCTCCAGCCAAATGGTCTGCGTGGGTTCATCCCCCACCACATAGGGGGCGGGAACGGACTTCTCAACCACTTCATAGCTGTCCACGGGGATATTGGAGAGGACGGCCCTGCCGTCTGCGCCGGTAGTCACATCGTTGTGGTAGCCGTAGTGGATGCCCTTGATCTCAAAATGGGTATTGGGGATCACATCTCCAGTCTGCGCGTCCCGTTTCAGAATCGTCAGGTTGGGGAGCCGCTTGTCGGAGGCTGTCACGGTGACGGTGCCGCCGCCGTTGATAGTGGCCTGATCCACATGGGCGATGACCGGCTCTGTGAGGGTGGCGTAGGGAGCCGGGGCACTCACCTCCACAAAAGCGTACATTCCCTCGGTCACATCGGTGACGGTAATGGAGCCGTCCGCTTTGGTGGCCTCCGTGCCGACAATCTGGCCGTCCTTGATGATGTTGAACACCGCGCCGGGGAGGGGATTGTCGCTGTCATCCAGTTTGATAAGTTTTACCTTTACCTTGGCGTCATTTTCAAACACCAGGGCAATGTCGCTCTTGCCGTCCCAGCGGAAGGACTGCTTAGTCTTATTCACATCGGGGCTTTTGGTGTAGCCCTCCGGGGGTGTCACTTCCTCGGCGGTGTAGCTGCCAATGGGCATATCCTTCCAGGGAACGTCGGTCAGATAGCCGCCCTCGCCGGTGATGAAGGTTCCAGTAAAATCATTGTCCACGCCCTCAATTTTAATGACCGCCCCGGCGAGGCCCTTGGTGGGGTCATCCGCGTCCACCTTGCGGATACTGCCCTCGCCGGTGATTTCGGGGCTGTCGGCAAAGGTGACGGTTACGGTGTTATTGCCATTGCTGGGCAGGACCACATACTGCGGGCCAGCGTTGTCGATCTCATAGCCCTCCGGGGCCTCCAATTCAGTCACGGCGTAAGTGCCCGCTTCCAGGGCGGACAAGGTATAGGTTCCGCCGCTACCCGTTACGATCTCCTTGGAGTAGGTGCCGTTTTCAGAAGTCACCTTAAATCTCGCTCCGGGCAGGCCCTTGTTGGGATTGGTGCTGTCTACCTTCTTGACAGTGAGATCATACTTCTCGCGGGTGATATTCAGTTCCCCAATCATAATGGCCTGTACGTCGCTGGCCGGATGATAGTTAGAGCCGGGGCCAGTGTAAGCGTACTCATAGACGGCGCAATCGCCCCATACGCCCTGCGCCCCCAGGTCGAGGATATACTGGGCGCGGTCACGGAACGATCTGCCGTCCATCGTATCGTCAATGCTGGTATAGCTGGTATGCTCCAGATTGTTATAGACGTACAGCAGTTCCTCGGCGCAAGCGGTCACGGGGTCTGCCAGCAGACCGGCCTTGTAGCGCCAGACAATCGCCTGCACCCAGGCGTTCATCGTCCATGTGTAGTCGCTGTCCCACACATCATCCACGTTCAGGGCGTGGGCTTGATCGGTAAATACGCCGGTAGAGTGGGCGTAGAAAAAGGCCATCATGGTCTTGACGGTGGGATCGGAAATGGACTGGGGATTACCCCACGTGTGGCCCTCCAGGGACCAGCCCATGCCCTTGCCTTTCTCGGCGCAGAAGCCCATGGTACTCTTTCCATTAAGCCCAAAGTGCATCTGGTGGAGATGGCAGGTGCCCAGAGCCGGGGATTCATATTTGACCCCGTTATGAGTACAGTCGTCCATCTTGATGGAGCTGGGGCTTGCCGCCAGCGCCGTGGCAGGCAGCAAGCCCAAGATACACACCAGCACCAACAGCATAGCCGTTATGCGGGTGAGGGAGAACCGGATTTTTTTCATATGTTAAAAAACTCCTTTCCATTTTGCGGTATAAGAAAAGGCCCTTCAGCATGGGGCTGAAAGACCTTTCCATATCCGTATTCAGTTATTCGTAGGGATTGTGGGTGTTCGGTCTGCCAACGATCATATAACAGTAGGTTGCGCCGCCGCTTTCAGTCACACCCACGCCAATACCGTCACAGTCTGGCTTTATCATGGTTTCAAAGTGTCCTGAAGAATTAAGCCAGTTTTCGTGGGCGTGTTGGGCTGCATCCTCTGCGGCAACACCAGTGAATACCGTCAGGTTTATGCCAAAACCGTAAGGATAGCCGCTGTCAATCACGGCTTCGCATTCCTCCTGGGTGTGGTGCCAGGAATACCGCTGATCCGAGAGGGCTTGTGCGGCGTCCATCAGGGCCTCGTTGACTGGCAGCTCCGCCACGCCGTTGGCCTTGCGGGTCTGATTGATAAGCTGAATCAATTCCTGGCGAATCTCCATGTTGTCCGCCAGGGCGGAGCTGGTTTCACCGGCAGGAGAGGATGGACCGTCCGCTTCCACGGTAATTGTCACGCTCCCTGTCCGCCCGTCCGGGGCGGTCACGGTGATGGTGGCCTTACCAGGAGCCTGCGTCTTGGCCGTCAAGTAGCCCAGCACATTTTCTACACGCACAATGGCGGGGTCGCTGGAGACTGCGGTACAGCCCGGTTCCGAAACGATCAGGCCGCTCCCTTCCCCCGCTTTCAAGGTGGTCCCCTTGTAGCTGCTCACCCGAATGGAATCCGTCTGTGCCGGGGCTGTGCCGGTGTATGGCGCGTCGCTGTCAATCTGAACGCCGTCCTGCCAGTATACGTTGAAGCCCACCGCCTGTCCAATGTCCCGCAGCTTCACATAATTGTTGCCGCCAATGCTGTATGCGGTCATCTGAACCTGCTGGCCGTCCACGTAGATGGGCTGGACAGATAATTCCGCTATGACCCCTGCGGCATAGGCGGTCCCACCGCCGAACAGCATCGCTCCAACCAGCATACCCATTACGAAAGTGAAATACCTGTTTTTCATTTTGACGCCTCCATTTCTGTCTATCCGGGAGTTAGCAATATCTAACCAAGTATATCATAGCAGAAATGGAAATATTTGTCAAGCGGTTTTGCGAAAGTTTTTCCTTAACTTTCGATGCCTTTCACGCACCAGCGGTATTCCCGCTCATTCCTCACACAAGTATAGAGGGTGATCTGGTTGTCGCTGGTGGAGGCGGTGCCGCTGTTGTCCGTCTCGCTGACCTTCTCCACGCTGGTGACAGAGTAGGTGCGGGTCCCCTCCTTGGTGGTGAGGGTGATGCTGTCCCCGATGCTCAGCGTATGGATTTTCCCGAAATAGGAGTTGGTGCCCCGGTTGTGAGCGGCCAGACAGACGTTGCCATTCCAAATGCTGGTGTCGGTGAAATGGCCCACGCCCTTGGTCAACGCCGCGCTGTCCGTTCCCTGGACGATCTTGGCGGTAAGGCCAATAGCGGGAATATGCAGACTGCCCAGGGTTCCGTCCGTATAGTAGCTGTCCTGGGTCACATCCGTATAGCCAACGCCGCCGCTCCCCGTCCAGGTGCTGGTGGAAAAGCTGTGATCGGGGAGGTTGGGCAGAGCGGAGCCGTCCACGCTGGGCAGGGTGGTGTAGTCCACATTCCCCAAGCTGTTGACCAGCCCGCCGTCCATGCCGCCGGGGGCAAGGTTGGGGGTCAGGTACTCGCCGGAGTTGGGGAGGTAGCTGGTGGGCGTTCCGAAACCGGGCGGCATCCGGGCGGCGGTCTTGCTCCGGTTCGTGTTCTGATCTTCTTCCTCCCGGTGAATGACCTCCTGGGAGGTGGGCTTGCCGAACAGATAATCGTCCGCTCCATCAAAGTCGTACTCCAGGGCGCTGGCCGGGGAGACGAACAATGTCACCAGCAGAGACGAAATAAGCAGGGCCTTCAAATAGGTTCGCAGCTTCAAGTGTCTGATCTCCTTTCTCTCATTTTCATCACGCTCCACCCGCCAGCGGCCAAAAGTGCGGCAATGCCGCCTGCACAGCCGAGTACGGAGAGCATTGTAGAGGGTGCGGGGCCGCTCTGGGGCGCAGGGGGCATCTCCTGAGACGTATCCGCCCCGGTCAGGCCGCTGTCCTGGGGCGCGTTGGTTTTCGTATCGTGATAGGGCACATCCGTACAGCCGAAGATGGCGGTATAGGTCACGATCTCGCAGTTGGTTTTGGCAACCTCGCCGGTGTAGTCCGCTGTGACGGTGTAGCCGGTGGCATAGCGGCTGGTGACGGAGCCGGTATAGCTGGCGGTGGCGGTATAGCGCACCACCACATCCTCACCCTCCATATTCGTGGAATCGGACCACTTCACATCCGCCAGCGTCAGCGTCCTGCCGCCCTCTGTCACCGTCTTGGGAACCAGGGACAGGTCCGCGTCGGACAGGTTGGGATAGGTCCGGCTGGCGGAGAGGTTCCGGGTGGAGGTCTTGTAGCCCTTGACCTCCGCCTGGACGCTGTTGTAGTCCAGTTTCAGCACTCCGGCATAGCCGTCCTCCGTCTCTGCCTCGATCTCCGGGGCAAGCTGCTTCAAAATCTCCCCCAGATCGCCGGTGGCGCTGTCCGTGGTGACGGTCTTGGTCAGGGGCTGGGTATCCACGCCGATCTCATCCTTCCGGGTCATTTCCATCAGGTGGAAGGTTCTGCCGTATTCCTCAAAATCCTCTGTGGGAATACCGGCGGGATCGTCTGAACGGGAAAGCTGATAGACCTTGCGGATGCGGGGCTGGTCAAAGTCCCCGGCGGTGTAGGATTCTACCTCCACCGGGTAGTAGCAGGCAGCGGAGCGGTCCGCAGCCAGGGCGGGGGGCGAGGCCGCGCACAGAAGCAGTGCGGCAGTACACAGCAGCGTGACGATTCGCTGTATTTTCATAACGATCAGTCTCCTTTCTGAATTTTGTGTGATTGCAGTTTGAGCCGATATGTACTAAGGCGGGACCCGCAGGCGGCGGAGCAGGTGGCGGTGGGTCAATCCTTATCCCCTCCCTCCGGGCCGGACGTGGCGAAATAGGCTTCAAATTCCTGCCGCTGGGCGGGGGTCAGGGAGGTGAAGCGTTCCCCCTCAAAGCCGCACAGCAGGAAGGTCCCGGCGATGAAGTCCCCGCTGTCCATGGGATTCTCCCGGTTGGGCATGAGCTTCATGTGCTTGCCCTCGCTGTTGCAAATCAGCATGACCCGCTGGGGCAGGTAGCACCCGGCCTCGATAGGCCCGCCCACAATCTGCTGAAAGGCTTCCAGCGTGTCCTCCACCTGGGCGGGGCGGGGAGCCTCGCCGGGTTCTACCACCAGAATGTCGATTTTGTTTGCCATACAGAAATCCTCCTTCGTCTGTCCGGTTTATATTCCAGCCGCTTCCTGGGCCAGATCGTGGCTGACCAGGGATGCGTAATACTGGCTGATGGTCGTGGGCGCGTTGTAGAGCGCCGCCAGGGTGTACGCCTTGATGTTCTTCACCAGCGTGGTGTTCTGGCTCAGGCTGTCCAGAACATAGGCGATATGCTCATGGGTGAGCTTCAGGAACCGGCTCTTGACCACGCCGGTGGGCATTTCCTCTCCGGCGATACGGATGAAGTCCCGCCGGGAACAGCAGACCTCCACCATAAGCTCCACATAGCCCTCCAGCGTTTCCTCATCGTAGGGATGCTCTTGGAGCAGGAGGTCAAAGTCGATATTTTCTTTTATCAGCTCTCGGTATCTATCCATCTCATC